>SYLX01000264.1 GCA_005808505.1 Bdellovibrionales bacterium
ATCATCGGCATCAAGATGCGATTGACGATGAAGCCAGGCATGTCTCGGCCTTCAACGAAGGTTTTCCCCATCTTCTCGGCGAGCGCTCGCGTTGTCTTGAAAGTCTCGTCCGAAGTCTGAAGACCACGAATGCCTTCCACCAGCTGCATGAGTGGTACGGGATTCATGAAGTGCATTCCGGCAACCAACTCGGGACGCTTGGTTGCGGCCGCGATTTTAGTTACCGAGATCGAAGACGTGTTCGTGCACAAAATCGCGCCAGGCTTTACCACTGAATCGAGTTGCGCGAAGATTTTGAGTTTCAGGTCGATGTTTTCGGTTGCGGCTTCTACAACGAAGTCGCAATCCTTGAGCTGCCCCATGTCGCTGACCGGAGTGATGCGCGCGAGGAGTTCTTTTTTCTGCGCATCGGTCATCTTTTCTTTTTTGATCAAACGGTCGCAGCTCCCGCTGATCGTCGACATGCCTTTATCAAGAGCGGCTGCGTTTACATCCATCATGAGAACTTTCAAACCGACGCTTGCCGCGACTTGCGCGATGCCGTTTCCCATCTGGCCCGCACCGACAACGCCTAGAGTTTGGATGTTCATGTCTCCTCCTACAATCTGCTGAGTTTCAATAATTTTGAAGTTCAAAAACCGGCTCTCTACAGGGAAGCCACGGCCCCGATCGGAGGCGAGACTCAACACTCTAGCAGCCGGAAAATCCAAGCTATATTACGGGAAAAACCCTTGGGTCAAAGCGGGGCGCCAAACTTCAAAGCCGCAGGTGTGACGCGCCATAAAATCATCCCGCGATGCACGTCGTGTGGGACATCCTGCTGCATGCGTTTGGTGCCGATCACGTAAAGCACCGAATTCTCGTATTGACTTCTCCAGGCAAAACCCGCCGACAACTCCGTAATTTGGTCGCCTTCGACGTCGTTACGTGGATCCATGGCATCGTAGCGCGCAAGCAAGTTTACACTTGCGCCCGTTTGATATTCCAGATCAACGCGCAAGGCGCGAAATTTGATATCCGTTTCATCTTGGCGAGTGTCGGCCGCGTTGGCCTCCACCTCGAGACGCACGGGCGAAATTTCCCAATCCAGAAAGAAGTTTGCGATCCGCACGCGGGCCATCTTGTTCACATCAAGCCCAAGTTCGGGAAGATTCAGCGTCGTGCCCTGAGGGTTCGTTGAGCGAGGGGTCGTGCGACCGGTTGCACCCGAGAAACCGATACGGAAGAAACGCCCGCCCTGCCAACCCCAGCGCGCCGTAAACCACGTTTCATCGTCGAGGTTTGCGCCACCTTCACCATTGTGCGCGGCCCACTCGGAGAAAAAGCCTTCGTAGGAAATGCGGTAGTTGAAACCGTAATCACGCAGGCCCAGAAACCCGGTTCGGTAAGGGAGGCTTCGCGGAAAGCGAAGTCTTCTCTCCGCATCGCCGCCTTCAACTCCGAACGGAAGCGGCACCAAGCCCAACCGCACCCGGCCCCAATCCGTATCGGCCTGCGCGAAACCTTCGATAATCGCGACGTCATCGCTCGCAGCGGCGCTGTAGCGAGCAGGCTTTCCGATGAGAGATTGGGGACCAATCTTGATGACCCCGGAGATCATGGCCTCGCGGCGCCAAGTCGCTTCAAGGTAGGACGCTCCTAGCGAGAAGTTCCCGCGCGTCCCTTCTGAGTACGTGAACGTTGGCTCAAGGAGAAGATCGGAGAGCGAAAGCATCCCTAGCCCTTCGTCTGCCTTCACCTGGGGTGAACAGAGCAAAAAGGCCTTAAGGAGAAGGAGCAAAGCTGATTTCATCAAGCCATTCTTGGTCATTTGGCAGTGAGCGTAGCGTACGTCCTCGGCCGGGTCTAGCATGGTTCTGGTCTTGATGAGTTTCGTTTAGAGCCGCAGACTCGAATATGATGCGTCAAGAACCCACGCCGACCCTCGCAAAACCAAACGTTCGCTCGCGAGCGCGCAAGCTCCCGGCACTTGCCGTTTGGGGCTTTGCACTCGGGCTCGCATCGAGTGTGATCGCATCCCAAGTTCTCGCAACTCCAGTTTACCTGCGTCCCGATAGCCGCTTCCCTTCGGGTCACCACCCTCGCGGCTGGCTCGAGACACGCACTAAGAAAGTTCAAATTCAGAGATGGTTTCGCCTGGAGACCAAGGACAAAGTTTTTGGTTGGGCGCCTGAAGATCACTTGCTCACTCAGCTAAAACTCGCAACCGAAGCGGAGCTGACTGAACCCGTTCCCGTTCGCCGCGATGGTCTTCTCGACGCCGTGGACGCCGAAATCCTCAATCGCGGAACTCGCGTGCAGATTCTCGAAGCGAAAGGTTCATGGGTTCGCGCGCGTCTTCCGTTCGGTCTCGCTTCCGGCGCACCCGTGCGTGAATCTTGGCTTCCGACCGAAAGCTTACGAGCTGTCGCACGTGGGCCCGTGCTCCGCGCCTTCGTTCCGCAAGCGGCAACCATTTACGTGATGCCAGGTCCGCACGCACGCGCGCAAGGCCGCACGAAGCCGGGAACATTCGTTGAGGTCGCAAAGGAATTACCGGGCTGGCTCGAAATCCGCTCCAAACAAGGCTCCGGATTTATTCGACGCTTCGATGCGATCACGGCAAGCGATCTCGGAGAAAAAGCCGCACGCCCTTTGATTGATCTCATGCCGTTGAGATCGGCACCACTCCCCTACGCGGATCTCACGCGCAACCTCCCGCATTCGGCAACTCTGAAGATCGTCGCGAACCAAACTCTTCGCTGGGGCCAAGCGAAGGTACCCGACGTCGGCGAAATTTGGTGGCCGATTTCGGATGAGACGGATGAAGAGAAAACGCCCGTCTTTCGCGAGCGCCTCACGACGGCGGATCTCTTCTCGCGAAAGATTTTCGACATGGCTTCAAGCCCCGCGATCCCTTCGTTGAAGTTTGCTTCGGCAAAAGGCGTCTTCCGCACGCTCGATGGCTCCGAGTGGGTGAAGATTCCGAACTTCCAAGATAAGAACTACCCTATCGCGATAGCCGGGAGTGGCTCCGTGTTCGTGGGACCTTTCGTCAGCGATGATCACGGCGAAACCTTTGAACAGTGGATTCGGTGGGACACGCTTGTCGCGACTCTTCGCAAAGCGCACGGCCGTCCGCCAGGAACTTTGCAAATCGAAGAGATCAGACCAGAAGATCCAGCCGGACGCCGAGTGATCCTGAAGCTGAATATCGGCGAAGCTCGTAAGGTCAAGCTTCTCACGCAAGACCAAGGCTTGAGTTGGCGCGCGCTTTAATCAACAGCGCCACCTACGCAGAGAGTCTCAAGGATCCGAAGGTAGTGCCGCGTACTTCGCGACCATCGCGCTTCGCACCGTCTCCACTAACTCATCGATTTTTTGCGAAGCAAATGACTTTGCGTCAACCGGCGGCAAATATTCGATGTAGATCGTGCGCGATAATCGACCCAGATTCACGCCAAGACTTTGCTTGGGCAAAACGGCATTCGCTCCTTTGATCACAACAGGGATGATCGGAACACCGCCGCTCGTCGCAAAAAGAAAAGGACCTTTCTTGAAACGGCCGATCACCGGCTGCTTTTGTCGAGTTCCTTCCGGCGCCAGCACGAAAATGAAGTTCTCTTTGAAGCGTGCTTCAGCTTCTTTGTAGATCCTCATCACGCCCGCGCGATTCTCGCGCGCGATCGGCAGAGTCCCCACAGCCCGCATCGCGGCGCCAAAGACGGGAATCTTAAAGAGTTCAATCTTTGCGCCGAAGCGAATTCGCTTTCCCGTGCTGCTAACCAAAACTGGAATATCCAAAAGACTTTGGTGATTGAAGACTACGATACCGCCACCTTCGGCAGGTAGGTTCTCTTCGCCGCGGATATCGACTTTAATACCGAAAACACCGAGAATCGCGATCGACCAGACGCGAATCAAATCGGTCGCGCGATTATGCAGGCCGAGCGCTCCCGAGAAAATCGCAAAGCAGCTACAAAAAACCGTATAGGGGATCACAAACACGATTCCGATCACGCTGCGCACGTGGGAGAAAGCGGTAACGAGAGCCTGACTCATGGTTTCTCGCCCTCCGGTCCGAGAACTCGTTCGCGGGCTTTTTTACGCTGACGATTCTTGTACTCATCGTGAGCCATCGGGCCCGAGAGATTTCGCACGTAAGTCTCGTAATCCATCACTTGGATTTCGAACGGATAAAAGAATCGGAACGCCCGTTGGACCTCGCTTGGACCCACGCTCACGGTGATGAGTTTGCGATTGATGAACTTGATGAAGCGATACTCCGGGCCCGAAAACTCATTACTTTTTTCGCGGAACTCGGCGCGCGCGGCTTGCGACTCCATCCGCTCACGGAGAAGTTCCTGAATTTCGTCGCCCGTAGGCTTTTCCCCTCGCGCTTCGCGAGCTTTCAACTCGTCCATGACTTCGAGAAAAAGATTTACCGGATAGAGAGTGTTGTTACTTTGATCCGGAATGATGTGCGGATAGCTGAGAATATGGTTGTCGACGAGAAAGCGAATGACGCGGAAGGAGTCGTAAACCGTACGCGTAACGAATCGAACACCGAGCTTGTCTAAAAGAGTGAGCGCCACGCGCTCAGGTCGCGCGAGCAACTTGATGACGGAGCTTGCGGTCGTTTTAAAAGGTTTGATCTCAAACTTGTGGAGCTTGATGCCTCCATCTTGCATCGCCGGACCCAAGATCGTAGTGCCCGCCATATCGTCGTGAAGGATCGAGTCTTGAAGTGGCTTTAATATTTGCGCCTGGATCTCATCGCGAAACGCACTGAAAAGGTCGTTTCGTAAATGCACGTAAACGTGCATGACCCGCAAGATCGCGCACGCCCAGCGCTGGATCTCTCGATCTTCCGGCTTGCGAGAACTTGCGATGATGAGGAGTTGAGTCAAATCCGTGAGCTGCGTGGGATCAAAGAGTCGATCCGGAATCTGCTCACCATCGTCGAGAAGCTGTTCTTTGATCAGCGAGACGGCCCGTCGATGCGTAGCCCAAAGCTGCTCGCGACTTTCGGGATCGTTCAGATCATAGCCGTACGCGAGCGTGAACTGTCGAGCTTCTTCCTCGTTCTGTACGTTTAAACGGGCGATATCGAGCGCCGAAACGCCGCCGACAACGCAATCGAGCATCTGACGGCTGAATTCAAATTGTTGCGGAAACATCTCGTGATTTGCCATTCGTGATTGCCCTGTTGAACGGCCTGATTACAACGGGCGGGGCGCAAAGTGTCTAGAGAAAATTACTCCACGTTCTGGGCTCGGGGCCCAGATCTTTTTCGCTCTCACCTGACTGCCGAGAAATAGGGCAAATCGACGAGCGTCAATGAAAGCGGAAAGCTCTGCTTTGTGTCGGCTAAAAGGTAGTCAGCCGAATGCCGATTCTCGCCCATCCAAGTCCGTCGAGACCGAAAACGAAGGTATTAAGGCCTTGTCTTCTTTAGCGTCTCATTCTGAAACGAACTTTTGGCACTCGCTTTGCCCTAAACCTCTGTAGAGCCTTTAAAACAAAGGCGAAGGACGGTGCCCGATGAAATCAAACTCTTTCAAAAAAGTTGCGAGTCTCATCGTAATGGTAGCGGCTCTAGCGGGCTGTCAGAAAAAAGAGGGCTCGGTCAACGTCAATTCGCGCGGCGTTGGACCTCGCACTTGGGCCTCGCAAAGCATGAACGCATCAGGCCTACAGCTTCGCGGGAAAGTTTTCAGCGATGCTTACAATCAAAGTAACTTTGAGGCCGCGGTTAAGGGTTTTCTCGAAACCGACGTGCGCCCTGAATACATCGGCTTCGTCAGCGCGACTCCGGGCCAAAATAACTCGGGAGTCTTCTTCGGTGGCCGAGTAGCGCCTTCATCGGGAACCCTGCGCAATGCTCAAGGTTATAACATTACCGTCGCGGCAAACAGCCGTTTCGTGATCCAAGTTTTTGATGCGTGGGCTGGAAATCAAAACTCGACGTTGATTCCACCGTTCGTATTTAGCTCAGCGCAAGGCACGATCTCAGGGAACCAAGTCGACATTACGTTCTACGACAACTACGGAAGCGTTACCTTGCGCGGACAATACGATCAGAGCGTTTTCCGCGGTTGGATGAGCTACGACAATAAAATCAAGTACGACGGAACGCAGCCGGGCGCGGCGGGCGAACTCGGAAACTTCGAGATCGCCACGTGCGAATTCTTTGTTTGTAACTGAGTTGACTTGAGCAGCTTCATCCGAGGGTTTGCACGATGGCTTTCAAAGCGTTGATGTGCGTAAGCGGATGACGCCCGATCTTTTCGACGACAAGTCGCTTCATCGCCGTGGGGAAACTCTCGCCTTCGGTCTCGACCAAATGAACAAACGCGTTTGCCGTTGCCGCGATGACCGGGTAAGCGTGCATTTGCTTTTCTTTGAGACCCTTCGGATAACCTGAGCCGTCGATGTGCTCCTCATGCTCGAGGATGATCTTCACCACGTGCTGATCAAAGTGCACAAGCTCTTGGACGGCGCGAACGCCGGTCATCGTGTGTTCACGATAGAGCTTTAATTGTTCGGCATTGAGAGTTTTAAGCGAGAGTCCAAAGCCTGAGCCGGGTGAATGCGCATGACCTACATCGTGAAGCAGACATCCGAGCGCTAGCATGTGAAGGTCTTTAGCTTCTCCATGCCCCAGTTTTTTCGCGAGGGTCACGGCAAGAGCCGCGACCGAAACGCCGTGACTCGAAACGTTCTTCGTGGGATTCGGAATTGCGAGCAAACTTTTAAGCGACGACTCATCTTTGACTAGAAATTCTGTAAATCGCTTTGCGCCTTTTTCGCCAGTCTTATAGATCCCTGAGTTCTTGAGGTCGGCCATGATGGCCTCGGCGGCGGCCGCTTGAGCGCCGTGCACGAACGCGGCTCGTTCTTGGGTTGGCATAGGAGATTGTGGATCGTACGCTAGATCCACCTTGCGATCGTAATAAGCACGAAATGCAGCTTCATCAACGCCGGTGATAAACATGTTGCGCACGTTCTTTTCGCGCATTTTATCCAAACGCCCAGAATCGAACACGCCACCCTTACGGAGATAAAGGACGTATTTCGAGCTCAACTGAAGATAGAGATCAAACTCCGTCTTCGCCTCGCCTACTAAAGATTCAACGGGAACTGGGATATAGGAAGGTGCCGCCGACATGGATCGTCCTCGCAGATGAGAGCAACCGACGGTGAATCCATCGGACTTCCGCGCGGGATCCTAAAGCGTTCATTGACGCTTTCTTAATTTAGGATGAACACACTTTCGAGATCGCGTGACGCGCTCGCAAACCTCTACTCAAGAGGATTTGCGAGCGTTCAAAGTTGAAACAACCTTCGCTCATTTACTTTTCAAAGCGAGGCGCTTCGAGAAGCTCCGCACCTTTTGATAAGATGGTTTTGCCATCGCGATCGCTCAACGAATGGCTTGTCAGAATCTTTGTACCACCGCAATACACGGGAGTATCCGAGACAACTTCATTGCTTACGATTTCCGAGGTGACTTCCTCGCCTGCTCCGAGATCACTCTCCGCACCGTCGGCCGAAAGGCATTTGATCTGTCCTCCGAACTTCTCGATGACTTGGTAGGCTTTTACTTTTACGCCACTTGCAAACGTATACTCGCCTTCCAAAACTGTTTTTGTTTGCGCGCCTTCTCTGTATTCAAGACGGCAGTTCTGAGCAGGCAACTCATCAGCTGCGGGCGCAGTGGGGATCGCTTGCGCTTCCGGAGCCAGTGGAGTCGTTTCGCAAACCGGTGCTCCTTGAGAAGCTTCATCACCGATCTTGCACGTCATAGCTCCGTTTAACTTGTTCCCTTCGTTAAACAGAGTTTCAAATTCCACGCGAAGCTCTTTTGGCGAGACGTTTTTCACAACCGACGTGGTCGTAGCGTTGAAACCGATGGATTCGCTCGAGATCGTCTTTAGCACAAACCTATCGCCGATTTTCAAACCAGGATGAAACTGTTCCGACACGAGAGGCTCGCCAGGCTTTGCGCAGCCAAGCTGGAATCGAGCGTCGATTTCTTTTTGAACTTCACCGGTTGCTAGAAACGATCCGGCCGGCATCACTTTTTGGTGCGTATCGGATTTAACTTCCGAAGGATTCGGCGCTTGCGCTTGAGGGCCGTGTGACATGCTCGATTTGGGTCCGCAGCTAGCGAGAACAGATGCGCTCAAGATGAGTCCGTAGTGAATGACGATTTTCATTTCTTCTCCCCCGTTTTGGCGCGACCGTGCGTCGGCCTTCGAGGGCCAAGGAGAGCAAAGGCTAGGCCCATAACTCATGGCCGTTAGAAGCCTTTTGATTCGTCTAGACGTCAGACAAGCTTGAATAATCTACCAGGCGTGCCGCCGAAGGGCGCAGCCGCGCAGCGGCGACGAAACGAAACGAGCGCGCGGGACCACGTGGAAACGCGGTCCCGCTAATAAAGCGTTCAGTAAAAAAGGCGGTTCGTCTTCGCCATGTTTCGGAGCGGAACGGAAGGTTTGAAACGAACGCCGTACTGAGTTGCCAGGACTTCAAGCTCATCGGTGATCGCTTGGCTTCCGATCGTGTCCGCGTAGCGCAACAGGCCCCCGCGGAACGGAGGGAATCCCATGCCGGTGATCATCGCGAGATCCACTTCATCCGGAGTTTCGACGATCCGTTCTTCGACGAGAGCCAAAGCTGCTTCGTTGATCATCGGATAAACGCCGCGACGAATGATCTCCGTGTTCGACAGCTTGTTCGTAGGCTGGCCGAGACCAAGCTCCGCGTAGATACTTTCGTCCACCCCACCCTTGTCGTTTTTGACGGGCTTTCCGCGATCGTCGTAGAGGTAAAAACCTTTTTTGTTTTTCTTCCCCAAACGATCCGTCTCTTTAATCTTCATGAGCACTTGCGGAACCATGATGCGTTCACCGAGCGACTCGTGGAAGATCTTTACGACCTTGATGCACACATCAATCCCGATTTCGTCCATGAGAGCGAAAGGTCCCATCGGCATGCCGAATTCTTTTTTGAAGATGCGGTCGACAACTTCGATCGACATGCCGTCTTCGAGCATGAACGCAGCTTCGATCAAATACGGAAGCAGCAAACGGTTGACGAGAAATCCTGGTCCGTCCTTTACGACGACCGGGAGCTTACCCATCTTCTTCGAGAGTTCGAAAATCGTTGCGACAGCTTCGTCACTTGTCTTCTCGCCGCGGATGACTTCAACGAGCGGCATTTTGTGAACCGGGTTGAAGAAGTGCATACCAACGAAATTCTCAGGGCGCGGGTGCCCCTTCGACATTTCGGTCACCGAAAGTGACGACGTATTCGTCGCGATGATGCAATCCTGGCGACACTGACCAGCCGTTTCACCGATGACCTTTTGCTTGATCTTCATGTCTTCGACGATCGCTTCGATGACGACGTCGAGCTGACCAAATCCGGAGTAATCAAGACCGCCGGTTACGAGGTTCATCTTACGGTTGAAGTCGTAAGTATTGATCTTCTTTTTCTTGCGAAGCTTGTCCCAGAGATCACGCGCGTGCGCGAAACCTACGGCCAATGCTTGGTTTGAAATATCTTTCAGACGAACTTCGATTCCGCGGTCGGCCGCCACGTAGGCAACTCCACCGCCCATCGTACCCGCACCGAGAACACCGAGACGCTTCACTTCTTTGGGCTTCACGCCGCTCGCGACGCCGGTTTTCTTCTTTACGGATTCCATGAGGAAGAAGACGTTGATCAAATTCTTCGAGACGTCCGTGATGGCGACTTCGCAGAAGCCTTCAATCTCGATCTCTAGCGCGCGCTCACGGTTTTTCATTCCGTAAGTTTTCTTGACGACTTCAAGCGCTTTCAACGGCGCAGGATAGTGCCCGGAAGTCGCTTTCTTCGTCATCTTCTCCGCTTGGTTGAAGACGACGAGCCGGCCGAGGCCCGACTCCATCGCGGCGTTCATCGCACCTTTGGGCTTGAACTGTTTTTTGCGTTTTGCCAAACGGTGATCGCGGATGAGTTCTTCCGCGAATTTGATCGCCTGGTTTTCGAGAATCGACGGGTGAACGACTTGATCGACGAGGCCGAGTTTGAACGCTTTGTTGGCGTCAACGCTCTTCCCTTGCAAGATGATGTCGATTGCGCCTTGGAGACCGATGACACGCGGAAGTCGCACGCAACCACCGAAGCCAGGGATGATTCCGAGCTTCACTTCCGGAAGTCCGATACGCGTTGCCGAGTCGTCGGTCGCAATCCGGTAATCGCAAGCCAGAACCATCTCGCATCCGCCACCCAAACAAGCTCCGTGGATCGCCGCGATCACCGGCATCTTCATGTCTTCAAGGAGATTGAAAACTCCGTGCGCCGCTTGGAGCGCGGGCATGAAAGCTTCTTTCGTTTTGAGCGATTTGATTTCTTCAATGTCGGCGCCCGCAACGAAGATACTCGATTTGCGCGAGATCATCACGGCCGCCTGGTAGTTTGAGCGATTGAGCTCTTCGAGAACTTCTCTAAAACGCGTCATGACCGGCGTTGAGAGTTTGTTTACCTTCTCGCCAACCAGATCCCACTCAATGAGGGCGATCTGGCCGCCTTGAACCGTCTTCGGTACGATTCTGATGCTTTCCTGGATGCTCATCTGATCAAGCCTCTCTTTCCAAGACCATGGCGCCGCCCTGGCCGCCGCCGATACAAAGTGTCGCAAGTCCGAACTGCACGTTTCGGCGCTGCATTTCCTTCATGAGTGTGACGACTAAGCGCGTGCCCGTTGCACCAACCGGGTGACCAAGTGCGATCGCTCCGCCATTAACGTTGAGTTTTTCGGGATCAACTTCGCCGACAGCTTTTGAAAGCCCGAGCTTCTCTTGCGCGAACTTATCTGAAGCCATCGCTTTTTCACATGCGATCACTTGTGCCGCAAACGCTTCGTTGAGTTCGATGAGGCCAATGTCTTTCATCGTGATGCCTGCGCGTTTGAGCGCAACGGGAGTCGCGTAAGCTGGCCCGAGACCCATCCGCTCAGGCTCAAGGCCCGAGAACGCGTATCCACGAATACTCGCGATCGGTTTATAACCGAGCGCCTGCGCTTTTTCGCGGCTCATTAAAAGAACCATCGCTGCTCCGTCCGTGATCGGGCAAGCGTTGCCGGCCGTGACCGTTCCGGTGCGTTTATCGAAAAACGGCTTCAGCTTTGCGAGAGCTTCCATCGATTGGTTTTCACGCGGTCCAACATCCTCTGACACCACCTCTTGAAACTTCGGCGGCAAAAACACGGGCGTGATTTCTTCGGCGAACCGACCACTCTTGATCGCGGCCGCCGCACGCAAGTGAGAACGAAGCGCGAACTCGTCTTGCTGCTGACGAGTGATGCCGAACTCTTTTGCGAGGATCTCGGCCGTTTCGCCCATGTTTTTTCCGACGAAAGGATCCGTGAGCCCTTCAACCAGCGAGATGACCGGCTTATGCGGCGCACGCTGCATGGGCCCCGTAGTCGCAAGTTCCACGACTTGCTGAATGTCGGCTTTCAAGAGAGCGCCAATTGCTTGCAAACGCTGCCCTGCCGAGCGAGCACCCGCGAGACGACCGAAGATGTTGACGAACTCTTTCGAAAACAAAAGCGGCATCTGCGACATGTTCTCGGTGCCGCCAGCCACGACGACTTCAAGCGTGCCGGATTTAATCCGCTCGTAACCTGAAGAGATGCTCTCAAGCGCGGAAGCACAATTGCGGTGAACCGTGTAAGCAGACGTGCGTTGAGGTATTCCGGAGTTCAGCGCCACGACGCGCGAGATGTTGACCGCGTCAGGAGGGTTGCCGGTGTTCCCGACGATGACTTCTTCGACGAGCTCGGGATTGAGATTTGTTTTTGCTAAAACTTGCTTGAGAGCAACGCGACCGAGCTCTGCCGGATGCACGTTCTTCAACTTCGTATCCGCTTTCGCGAACGGCGTGCGCAAGCCTTCGACGATGACGACATCGCGGGGACTGTTTGCCATGGGAAACTCCTTAAAAATTTCGGAAATTTTCCGAATAACGCATGCTGCGAGCGCCGAAAGCTTCGATGAACTCGTCGATACTTATGATTTCGACAGCCCACATCGACCCAACTGATCGCACATCGCGTTCTTACCTACATAACTGCAATGCGCGCGCACGCAGAAGTCAAACACTCTCGCGCCGCACGCTCAGCAAATCGGGAATCTAACATTTAGCATCAAACACCCGGAGAATCAGAGCTTTTGCTTAAAATGCCGGCTTACTTTCGTGATTTCCGAACGATCGTTCGCCGAGCAATGGGAGGTCGACGCAATCGCGATCGCCTTGCCACGGAAGCGGTCAACCGATCACGATGAAGGCAGCTGCTCGCATTCATGGCAGCGTTGCTTTTTCTCCACAGCTGCGTTTGCAAAACCACGAACCAAGCGCTCGAAAAGTAAGGCATGTCGTTGCGGCGCCGAGCTAGTGCCGCGCTCGGTTGACAACGTCAGCACGCGGAACCTAGCCTAAGCGAATTCAAATTCCACGGTCCGCCTCGCGCGGAAAGGCAGTTTTATAATGGCATTAGACAAAGACGCCCTTGATTACCACAGTGCCCATCCGGCCGGAAAAGTCGAAGTCATCTCGAGCAAACCCTGCAACACCGATAAGGCGCTCGCACTCGCTTACTCCCCCGGAGTTGCGGCTCCCTGTAAAGAGATCGCGAAAGATCCCGAGAAAGTTTACGACTACACGACTAAGGGAAACCTCGTCGCCGTCATCACGAATGGAACCGCCGTCCTCGGTCTCGGCGACATCGGACCACTTGCGGGCAAGCCCGTTATGGAAGGCAAAGGCGTTCTTTTCAAACAGTTCGCGAACATCAACGTCTTCGATCTTGAGCTGAACACGAAATCCGTCGACGAGTTTTGCAACGCCGTTAAAGCGCTGGAGCCTACTTTTGGCGGCATCAACCTCGAAGACATTAAAGCTCCTGAATGTTTTGAGATCGAAGAGCGACTCAAAAAAGAAATGAAGATCCCCGTCTTCCACGATGACCAACACGGAACGGCGATCATTTCGGGCGCGGCCCTCATCAACGCCTGCGAAATCACCAATCGCAAAATGTCGGAAGTCAAAGTCGTGATGAACGGTGCGGGTGCCGCTTCGATCTCGTGCGCACGCATTTTCATCGCCCTCGGTGTACGGCCGCAAAACCTTCTCATGTGCGACTCAAAGGGTGTCGTCTACAAGGGCCGCACTGAAGGCATGAACCGCTACAAAGCCGAGTTCGCCGTCGAAACTCCGCACCGCACGCTCGCCGATGCTTTGAAAGGTGCTGATTGCTTCGTCGGTCTTTCGGTGGCTGGCGCCGTCACGGCCGAGATGGTGAAGTCGATGGCTCCACGCCCGCTCGTCTTCGCGATGGCAAACCCCGATCCGGAAATTTTGCCGCCCGATGCGAAGGCCGCTCGCCCCGACGTGATCATGGCAACGGGTCGCTCCGATTTCCCGAATCAAGTGAACAACGTTTTGGGATTTCCGTTCATCTTCCGCGGCGCTCTCGACGTCCGTGCGACCCAAATCAATGAAGAGATGAAACTCGCTGCCGTCCACGCCCTCGCAAAACTCGCGCGCGAAGACGTTCCGGAAAAAGTTTCGGCCGCATACGGCGGTCAACACTTTAACTTTGGTCCTGAGTACATCATTCCAACACCGTTCGACCCGCGCGTCCTCTTGTGGGTCACTCCAGCAGTCGCAAAGGCCGCGATGGAGACTGGTGTCGCACGCAAGCCGATCGAAGATTTCCAAGCCTACCGCGATCGCCTCGAGTCGTTCCAGGGCGCGAAAACTAGTTTTGTTCGTTCGGTCATGCACCGGGTGAAGAACCAAGCTAAAGCGAAAAACGAAAAGCTACCTTTGATCATCTTCCCCGAAGGCTCGAGCTCGAAAGTTCTCAAAGCCATGCACACGATCGTGCAAGAGGGCATCGTGCGCCCCGTGCTTCTTGGCTACCAAGATCAAGTTAAAGCGAAGATCCAAGAACTCGGCTTCCACGAACTCTCGGAAATTCCGATCGTTCAACCTTCACATCATCCAAAGTTCCGCGAGTACGTCGATAAGCTCTACGAAATGCGCCAACGTAAAGGCGTCATGTGGCGCGAGGCTGAGCGCTTGATGTCAAACCCCGACTATTTTGCCGCGATGGCCGTTCACATGGGCGATGCGGACGGAATGGTCACGGGCGCAACGCAAAACTACGCCGACTGCGTTCGACCGATTCTCGAAATCATCGGCGCAGGCAAACGTAAAACAGCTTCGGGTCTGAACGTGATCATGTTCAAAAACCGCATGCTGTTTTTCGCCGATACGGCCGTGAACATCGACCCGACCGCGGAAGAATGCGCAACCATCGCAATTCACGCGGCACGCGTTGCGGAGTATTTCAAAATCCAGCCGCGCATCGCGATGCTCTCTTACACCAATTTCCGTTCGCGCGGCGAACAGCCTTCGAAGATGAAGATGGCAGCCGAAATCGTGAAGAAAAACTATCCCCACTACATCGTCGATGGCGAGATGCAGGCCGATACGGCCGTGAATCCCGAGATCGTCGACCGCATCTTCCCGTTCTGCGAAGTAAAAGGCGGTGCGAATATTCTCGTCTTCCCGAACCTCGATGCCGGCAACATCAGCTACAAGCTCGTGCAACAGCTTGGCGGTGCGGAAGTGATCGGACCGTTCCTGATGGGCGTGAAGAAGCCAGCAAACGTTCTTCAGCGAACGTGCACCGTCGATGACATCGTTAACACGGTTGCGCTGACGGCTCTCGAAGCCCAAGCGATTCGCGAGAATCCTTCGACCGCTCGCGATTGATGCCGAGGTCGTTTTAAACAAAACCCGGAGCTTTTTGGCTCCGGGTTTTATTAGCTTGTTTCTTATTGAGACATCGCAAATCTCGACCGCCGAAATCCTTCGAGAAACTTCGGAAGTCTCCTTTCTTCCCCTACGAAATCATTGCTGTTTTCTAAACAAATCGGCATGCACCTTCGCGCACAGACCCTGCGCTCTCGAAGGCAACATTGCTTTCAAAATATGGGTTAAACTGGTAAATGTGAAGTGTCAGGGATCGAGGTTGATCCTTGGGAGGCCGATCGGATCAGCTTCGGGTTTCACCAACTCATCTGATCCATTAACCTTGCCAAGCACGATTTCGGTCTCAGTATGATGAGTGGAAACGGGCCTGACGAAGTGGGTGTCACCACCACCTCAAGGTGAGGTGGGATAAAGATAAACCCCGGACCGTCGGCGCATAAAGAGGAGTAAGCGAGATAGGAACAACTAAAATCAGATCCCAAGAACGAGTAATCGTAATTGGCGTCGGACTGAAGTCGGAATCCTTTGTCGACCTGAAAGAAAGCTTAGCGGAGCTCGAGGAATTAGCTCACGCGGCCGGAGGCGAGGTTGTCGGTAGCCTCACCCAAGTCCTCGCCCAATATAATCCCGCCACGTTAATCGGCTCCGGAAAAGTTGAAGAGATCAAAGAGCTGGTAACCGAGTCGCAAGCAAGCGTCGTGATTATCGACCATCACCTCTCGGGCGTGCAAACGCGCAACCTCGAGCAGGAATGGGGCGTTCGCGTTTTGGATCGCAACCAAGTGATCCTCGATATCTTCGCGATGCGCGCGCAGACCTACGAGGGAAAACTTCAAGTTGAGCTCGCGCAGATGCTCGATCAGCTTCCCCGCATGGTCGATGCGTGGATGGGCTCACTCTCTCGTCAAGGCGGTGGTATCGGAACAAGAGGTCCCGGTGAAACGGCCCTCGAGATGGATCGACGCCGCATTCGCGACCGCGTGAAACAAATCCGCAAACAGCTCGAAACCGTTCGCGGCAATCGCTCGCAGCACCGTGCTTCGCGCAAGCGAAACAAAGTGCCGAGCTTCGCGCTGATCGGATACACGAATTCAGGCAAATCGACTCTGCTCAACCGCCTCACCCACTCGCAGGTGCTGGCGAAGGACCAAGTCTTCGCAACGCTTGATCCGACGACAAGAAAAGTTCATCTCCCCGAAGGCCCCAATGCCGTTCTTACCGACACGGTGGGGTTCATCCGGAAACTGCCTCCGCAACTCATCGAAGCTTTCAAAGCTACGCTTGAAGAGTCAGCGGAAGCAGATGTGCTCATCCACGTCGTCGATCTCTCAAGTCCGCAGATGCAACGACAAACCGAGATCGTAAACGAGCTCATCAAAGAATTTGGATGGGAACACAAACCGCTCATCACGGTTTTTAACAAAATCGATCAGGCGCCGTTTGAAAAACAGTTCCAAGTCAAAGCGTTCCCACGTGTTTTCGTATCCGCGATGACGGGCGAAGGCATGGATCGATTAAAGCGCGTGATGGTCGAATCAGTCCAGGCGCTTCATCAAGAAGTGGAGCTGTTCTTCCCGAAGTCCGAAGAATATCGGATCTACGAACTTGGCCGCGAAACGCAGATCACCCGAAAAGAATCGGCGTCAAGCGGAACGGTTTGCACCGCGCACATGACGCCTTCTCTTTTAAGTCGTTGGAAAGATTTTTTAGTCTCGGCTGAATCGGTCGGATAAACAAAGCCGACTCCGAAGGAATGTAGCCGCGCAACTCGCAAGAGAGCGCGGCTTTTTTTTGCGCATCACTTTACCGATACAGGCTTTTTTGTTTGTTCGCGAAGCGCGAGACGATTTTGACGACGGATCTGGGCTGCCTGGTAGCGCCTTTTTTCTTCATCCGTTTCGGCGAGAACTGGCGGAACCGCCGCAGGTTTTTTATCCTCTCCGAGCGCCACGAAAGTCAGATAAGCACTTGCCGTATGCGAACGCTCGCCCGTCATGGTGTTTTCGGCTTCGATCCGTACCCCGACTTCCAAACTTGTTTTCCCCGCGTAGTTCACCGAAGCCGAGAGGTTGATTGTGAAACCTTTCAGGACGGGAGCGATAAACTGAAGCGCGTCGACACTTGCCGTAACCACCGGCATGCGACAGTGCCTTTGTGCCGCGATCGCCGCACAAATATCGATCCATGCCATGACCTGACCACCAAAAACGGAACCAAGAGCGTTCGTATGCTGCGGCAACACAAGCTCGGTCATCGTAACTTTTGAAGCAGACACAGGCCTAGGCTGCATGGCGATCTCTCCGTAGGTGAAGCGAGTCTTTTCATTTGGCTGAAAGCGACTTCCGAAGAATGCCACACGAGCTGGATCCCCGCCAAGCGATGGCTGAGCGCCCATTCGAACTGAAGTTGAAGGAAGAGCAAAAAGAAAAACCGGAATGCGAGCACTCCGGTTCCTTCGAGCGGGACCGCCGACATTCCTGTTCAGCGGGGCTCAGAGAGCAGATTGTCTAAAACAGATCAGATACCGAAAGCGCCAACGTCAGAGTTGCCGCCGTTCGTGCCCGAACCGATATCGTTGCGGATCGGAGTTACGTTGCTGACAGTTGTGTTGCCAACAGGGATCGTGTTGATCGCCTGAGCACCAGCCGCCATTGCGGGCTGAGCAGGCTGAGTCGCTTCGTTTTCGACGAAGCCGAGGTGAGGCAAGCACCAGACGATGAGCTGTGCGCGCGACTTAACGTTCATCTTCTTATAGATGTTCGTCAGGTGGAACTTCACGGTTTTTTCCGTGACGAAAAGCTGGTTTGCGACTTCCTTATTCGACAAGCCCTTAGATACGAGCTCGGCAACTTCGGCTTCACGATTCGACAAACCTTTTTGAATCAAAACATCTCTGAGCATCCTTGCTCCCTCCCGCTATGTTTCTGACTGACTATGGTCTTCTTGGTCTTTTAATTTTTTAGAACACGATCCGTTTTTGCCTTCGGACATCCCGGTCCGTGGCAGCAACCTGTATCAAAGTCTGACAGCCCTTTTTCGATTTCGCAACCTTTCTCCAGGTTACCTTTTAAAAATCGACAAAAACTGGACCGATCATCGCCGAGGCGAGACTAGGCTAGTGAGTCAGAAAAATTTTGTGCGAGCGGATTAACCGATTCAACTTTCGCACTTAAGTTAGAGAAATGATTTTTGATTTAAGAACTAAAGTCCAACGTCTTTGGTCGGTCCCGAGAAAAACTGGACTCGTCTTTTGGAATACTCAAGCTCCGCTTAGTCAGAGCCTGAGTAGAAGGAAGAAATTCCAAATCGCGCACTTCATGCGACCACAAAGTGCGCGATTTCTAATTTTTCAAGCTGAGTGATTGCTGCCAACGCGCAATTTGATTGAGCGCTTCGAGCGGCGTTAGGCGCGAGAGATCAAGCTTACGAATCTCATCGAGCGCTTCAGTCTCCATAGGCGAAGCCGACGCAGAGGGGCTTACAAGAGAAAGCGCCGGTGCTGATTCTGACGAATCAAAACCACTCTCTTCAACACTTCCGACACAAGCGTCGAGATTACTTTCACTGCGATCGATTAGACCCAGCATCGTCATCTGCTGCGTTTCAACTTTGCGATCTCCCTCAAGACGCTTGAGAATTGAAGCGGCCCGACGAGTCACCGCACCAGGGAGACCCGCGAGACGACCCACATGAATCCCATAAGATTTATTTGCCGGGCCTTGAACGAGCTGATGCAGGAAAGTGATTTGTCCGTTTTTCTCGTGGATGCTCATGTGCACGTTCTGCAGGAGCGGATGCGTAGCCGCTAGCTCCGTCAATTCATGATAGTGAGTCGCGAACAATGTCATCGCTCCCCGGCTCTCAAGCAAGAACTCAAGGATGGATTGCGCCAAACTCATGCCATCGTAGGTGCTCGTCCCGCGGCCAACCTCGTCAAGAATAACGAGAGAATCTTCCGTCGCATTTTCGAGCATTTCGGCTGTTTCCTTCATCTCTACCATGAAGGTCGAAAGGCCTTCGGAGAGGAAGTCGCTGGCTCCAATTCGCGTGAAGATGCGATCAAAAAGAGGGAGCTCCGCTTTCTTCGCCGGAACGAAACTTCCCATCTGCGCAAGCAAAGCCGCGATCGCTACTTGCCGCATTAGAGTCGATTTACCGGCCATGTTTGGGCCCGTGAGCAGAAGACAACCCCCACGCGCAACTTCGATGTCGTTTGCCACAAACGGAAGCGGGAGAGACTGCTCAACGACGGGGTGTCGGCTCTGCCGCAAACGAAGCGCGCCTTTGGCGACAAACTCCGGGCGACAGAAATCTTGTTCCGCCGCCAAACACGCGAGCGAGCTCACGACATCAACTTCCGCCCACTGAGCCGCGAGCTTTAAAAGCCTTTGACCCTGCTTCAAACAGCGCTCCGTGAGATCGCAAAAGATCTTCGTTTCAAGCTCAAGCCGCTTGGCTTGGGCGGAAAGAACTTTGGTCTCAAGCTCCGCAAGCTCGGGCGTAAGGTAACGCTCGGCATTTGCGAGAGTTTGTTTTCGCTCGTAGCGATCTTTCGGAACTTTGTCTTTATGGGTGTTCGTAATCTCGATGTAGTAACCAAAGACGTTGTTGAAACGAACTTTGAGCGACGTGATTCCGGTCGCATCGCGCTCGCGCGCTTCAAGCTCCATGATGAGTTGATGCGAATTCGTCGAGAGCTCGATGAGTTCATCGAGATCTTCGCGAACACCACGGCGAATGATTCCACCGTTTTTGATTTGCAACGGAGGATCTTCGGCAACCGTCTCGTCGATGTCGCGACAAACTTCAAGCGCACTCTCGAGCAGAAGCGGATCCCAAACATTGCCGTTAGCGATTTTGCAGACCTCAAGTCCTGCCTTGAGACTTTCGCTCAACGCTACGAGATCACGAGGGTTACAACTCGGGTTGCCGAGCTTTGAGAGCCTTCGCTGCACGTCACCTAATCCACCGAGTGTGGAGCGAAGTTCTTTTAGTCGCTCAGAATCTTTGAGCCAGGTTTCAACCGAATCCAATCGGCGCTCGATGGCGGGTTGGTTTACAAGTGGAAATTGAAGCCATGCGCGTAACAGACGAGAACCAGAAGACGTTTTACAACGGTTGATCGCCTGGAAAAGAGAGCCCTTGGCGTCGCCCTTATAAGTTTCAAAGACTTCGAGATGACGAATGGCCGTGGCGGGCAATTCCATCCGATCAAGAAGCTCGCGCAACTCGAACGGCTGGATCGTCTCCAAAATTTTCGCGCCCTGCATGTGTACGGCGTAACCGAGAAGACGCCGCGCACTCTCAGGCCACCCACCGACGTCCGGCCCTAGCTCTTCGTGCGTCGTGAGGATCGGTTGAAAATCTTCGCGCGGCCTGAAAACTGATTTTTCTCTTTCGGAAAGGACGACCTCAACGGGCGCGAGGTTCACGAGAAGGCGCTCGCGGCGCGCTGGATCTTTGACAAGGAAGTAAAACGCCTCGCCCGTCGTCGCGTCGAGAAACGCGACCGACTTTTCATCTGCACTCGCGATGTAATTCGCGCGCAGACTATCGACCATGTCTGGATCGTAAACCACACCAGGAGAGAGGATCCGGGTGACCGCACGTTTAACAAGACCTTTTGCTAACTTCGGATCCTCGACCTGATCGCAGATCGCAACCTTAAAACCGTTCTGCAAAAGTTTGTTGATCGAGTTTGCGACAGAGTGATGAGGTACTCCGCACATCGGAGTTTCGTCCGCCGCTTTTTTGTTCCGCGAAGTTAAAGCGATTCCGAGAACAGGCGCTGCTGTTTCGGCATCCCGATGGAACATTTCGAAGAAGTCCCCCATGCGAAACAAGACAACCTTGTCCTCATGCGCGGACTTGATATCCCAATACTGTTGCATGAGAGGCGTGAGCTTCGCTGTAGGGCTAGGTCCAGTTTGTGCTTCCATAGTCATGTGCTAACTTGCACCGCGAATGGGGTCAACCGTCACTTCACCCCGACTAAGATTGGGAGTTCCCCAATTCCCCGGGAGTTTCGCGATTTTAACGCGAGACCACAAAACTGCCGAACCTTTGTGCAAGAAAGCCTCGCTAGATCGGTTTTACCTAAGGGCTCGAGACTCGTGAGCGAGATTGCCCACGCCGGGTTATCGTTTTTCATCTGCATAAAATCAGTCGGCGGCCACTCACCGAAGAGGGCTCGCTTTTGCGTCTTCTTCTCAGGGGGTTCCGGAGTGTTGGACCATAAAGTCCTTTTCTTTGCTTTACTCGCAACAACGTTCTTCATTGCGCGCGCGACTCTCGCCGCAACGCCCGAACCGAAGACCTCCAATGGCTATGCGACGGCAGCTAAACTCTTCCCTGCGCATCTTCAAGTCGATGATAAGGGCAAAGTCTCTCCCGATACGACAAAATGGAAAGTTGAAAAAGACGCGGAAGGAACCGAACTCATGAGCGCTCGCACAGGAGATGAATCTCGCGCGGCGATCATGAAAAATGCTGACGGCTCGCTCGAGGCCCTCGCTGCCTACCAACTCCGCAAGGAAACGAAGTCGGCCAGCACAAAACCTGAACAGGCGACGGGACTGTTCTTCGCAAAAGGCCAACTTTCGGCCTACACCAGTTGTGAAGATACGGGAGAGAAAGATTCACTCGGACGTATCTGCGTAACCGCGACTCCCCGGCTCTGCCAAAACTTGCGAAGCGGCGCGGGTGTGGATCCCGAAACTCTGAAGGAGATGGAAGCCTTTGAGATGCGCGCGCTCGCAAGCATCCTCACTCTCCGTGGTCAAGATCACCAACTCGACAACGTTGTTCGCTCAGGAAACCGCCTCGGTCTCAAAACGGCTTTGCAGACCACGAAAGGTCAGTTGATCGCGCTCGCAAAACAAGTATCAAAAGAACTTGCGCCCGCAAAAGCCAATGCCGCCCCAGCACCTGCTCCGGCGCAAGAAAAAGCCAGCGAAAAAACAGACGCAAAAGAACGTGCACCTTCGGCGGACGCTCGCATCAGCGATCGCGCAAAAACCGACGAACTTCTCGCGCGCGGAGTGCTTGAGAAAAGTTTGCCACGCCTGAAGGAAGCTTGCGCCAACTTCTAAGAGTTCGTTGCTTCAGAACTCCATGATCCCGTGCGGGTTGACGGCAAAGTCTTTCACATCTTTGCCGACTCCGAAAACCTGAGCGCGCGAAAAGACCGGTATCACGACCGCATCTTTTTCGATCAAAATTGTCTGCGCTTTTTCGGCGAGTTCTTTCCGCCTCTTTCCAGACGGTGTCTTCTTGATTTCCTCTAAAAGAGAGTCGTAAGCGGGATTGTTGTAGCGAGAGTAGCCAGCGCTCTGCCCGCTTGAGAAATTTGAGAGATGATACATCGGGTCCGCATACGGCGCACCCAAACCCATGAAGTAAACATCAGGTGGATCCGACTTGAGGCGGCCTAAAAACGTTTTCCATTCTAGCGGTTGAAGCTCCACCTCAATCGATAACTTCGTCTTCAGATCGTTTTGGATCTTCTGCATGACCATGTCATTAACCGCGGCCGCACCGTAGGCAAACTTCAACCGCGGCTTCTCGGCTCGAGCTCGCAACTTTTCCATCGAGCTTTTGCGGTCAACTTTTTCGAACGATTTGTAACCCTCGATTCCGTTCGGCACAAAGCTCGTGACGGGTTGGAAGGCGCTGCCGAGAACCTTGACGATCCCGTCTCGATCCATTGCGCCCGCAACCGCGTCACGGAAATCTCGATCCGACGTCGGCGCCCTTATAGTGTTAAACGACATGTAAGCAACAACCGTGGAAGGAAACTGACGAATAAGTCCCTTTGCTCGCAGGCGTTCGACTTCCGTGAGCGTGACGCCTGAAAGAACGTCCAAATGGCCTGACTCGAAGAGACTAAGCGCCGTTGCTTCTTCAGGAAGAACTTGAAATAAGATTTTTCTCTTCGCTGGGTTTGGATGATGCGGATTCGGCTCCAACCGAAGTTCTTTATCTGACTTCAAGGACGTGAGCTTAAAGCGCCCCGTGGTTGGACCCAGCGGATTCCACTTCCGCGGATCTTCGGATAAATGCTCTTTGCGAACCGGCATCACGATCGGCATCGTGAGCACTTGCAAAAGCGAAGCATCCGGCCGTTCGAGTTCGATGACGAGCTGCCCTCCTTCTTCTCGAACTCCGAGTGCCGCCATCGGTTTCTTACCTTGGCGAATCTCTCGCGCATTTTTGATCGCATCTAAAAGATCCGCATTCGGCGCACCCACTTTGGGATCCAGCGCCCTCGTAAAGCCCGCAATCAACTCCGGAACCTGAACGGGCTGACCATCCGACCAACGCGCGCTTTTTCGTAAACTAAATTTGTAGATGAGACCGTTTTTGGAAACGGTATGCGCTTCGGCGAGAGCTGGCTGGAGGTTTCCCTCGCGATCGAGACGATACAAACCATCCATCATATTCTTAAGGAGGTTGTAGCTTACAAGCTCCGTCGTGAGAGCTGGATCGAGAGAATAAGGATCGGAGCTAATCTGCACGCGGAGAAGCTCGTCAGACTTTGCAAAGCTTGCGAGCGGGACCAGGAAGATGAGGCAAAATAAAAAACGGCTGAAGCTTTTCATCTGCCAACCGTCGGAAAACTCCAAGCGTTTGGCAACGAGAACTTCAGCCGACCTGCAGCAACGCCGGCGACTCGCTTGTCGGACTCAGCCGAGTTGAGTCAGAAGCTTTTCGTAAATGCCGCCGAAACCGCCATTAGACATGATGAGAATCACATCGCCGGGCTTAGCTTTGGCTTTGAGTGTCGAAACGATCCCGTCGACACTTTCACACAGATTGGCATCGACGCCCTTGTTTTTGAGTTCTGACATCAGCTTTTCCGATGAAAAACGCTGATCTTCGGGGATGCTCGTTTGGTTAAAAGGGCGCGGGAGTAAAACCGCATGCCCAACACCCAACGCTTCCGCATACTCATTCTGGAAGACACTTCGGCGCGAAGTTGCCGAGCGCGGCTCAAAGACCGAGAAGACTCGCGAGCGCGGATAGCGCGCCTGCACGGTCTCAATCGTTTGCTTTACCGCTGTCGGATGATGTGCAAAATCTTCGATAATCGTGATGTCGTTGGGTCGACCAATAATTTCCTGACGACGCTTAACGCCCCGGAAACTTTCAATGGCCGAAGCGATCTGATTTGCTTCAAAGCCCAAAGTCTCAAGCAAGGCAAAGCACGAAAGAGCGTTCTTCACGTTGTACTCACCGATCAGCTGCGTGCGCACCTTATGCGGCGGGCGACCGGCACGATGAATCTCGAACTCAACGCCTGATTCCGTGGGGCGCACATTCTTTGCGGTGTAGTCGCCGCGATTCAGACCGAACGTCACAACTTTGCGACCGCCGCTAGCGAGATGACTTTTCTCCCGCTGCAAAAGATCAGCGATGTTTTCGTCTTCTGCGTTCGTGACGAGGACACCTTTTTCCGGAAGAAGTTTTAAAAGCATCAAGAACGATTCTTTTACGTGCTCAAGATCGCGGTAGATGTCGGCGTGATCGAATTCAACGCTAGTGAGAATCACGGACTTGGGACGATAGTGAATGAACTTCGGAACTTTGTCGAAAAACGCTGTATCGTACTCATCGCCCTCGATCACAAACCAATCGCCTTGCGGAACGCGGTACGAAAGATCGAAGTTTTTTGGAATTCCGCCGATCATGAATCCAGGCTTCAATCCCAATTGGTCCGTGACCCAAGCATTAAGAGAGGTCGTCGTCGTTTTGCCGTGAGTACCGGCAACAACGATCGAATGGCGATTTGCGATCACGAGTTCACCCATGGCACTCGGAAGACTCGTAAACGGAATATCGCTCTCTAAGAGGGCTTGCGCTTCGTCATACGAGCGAGTGATCACGTTGCCCACGATCACCAGATCGGGGCGAGGATTCAAGTTCTCGCGTTTGTAGCCTTCCATGATTTTGATGCCGATCTTCTCGAGCTGAGTCGACATCGGCGGATAGACGTTTTGATCGGAACCCGTGACTTTGAAACCTCGATCTTTTAGTAGACCCGCGAGAGAGGCCATCGCTGTGCCGCAAATTCCCATCATGTGGACGTGCGCGCCCGGTTTGAGGTCGATCGATTTAACCGGTGTTCTGAGCTTTTGTTCTTGAGCCATGATGCGATCACTCCCTCGTCAAAGGAAATATTGAATCACACGCTCAAAGGGCCCGGCAAGAAAGCATTGCGCACCGGAGCCCCCTCAAAGACTAGACTAAGGATGTATTACTTCGTCTCGATAAATTCAGAGCTGCTCAGCTATGAGCGTGTGAATGAGAGGACGCAGGGTCCGAATCCCTGCGTTCTCAACGCTCGGATGAATACGGTTCGACAAGATCGTTACAAGCAGATCGCGTTTGGGATCGTACCAAAGCGAAGTTCCCGAAAATCCAAGGTGGCCAACAGAGTCCATCGAAAACAAGGGCCCAGCGCTCGCCCCTTCTTTTGACGGCATCGAAAACCCTAAAGCCCAATCGCCTTTTTTTCGCGGGAGTGATCGTCGCGTGAAAAGCTTCACTGTCTCGGGCGAAGCAAAACGTTTCGATTTTTTCCCGCGCATTCCGTCGCGAAGTAAGAGTCCCCACTGGCTCAAATCATCGATAGGTCCGAAGAGACCCGCGTGCGGTGCAACCCCTCGCAAAGCCCAGGTGTTTTGATCATGCACTTCGCCTTGAAGAACTTTCTTTCGCCAAGCGCAGTCTTCGGTCGGAGCATAACGGCTGCGAGCCCCTTTAGGTTTATTGCCGCGAAGAAAGTCTGTGTTCTTTAAACCTGTCCGTTCTCGGACTTCATCCCACACCGTGTAGAGAGTTGTTCCCGAAACCGATTCCAGAGTTACGCCTAAAAGAAAAAAATCGAGATCCGAATAAACGGACTTCTCAGGTCTGACGGCGCCGCTTTTCTTGAAGTCTTTGATCACAGATTTACGAAGAAGCTGTTGGAAGATCTCCCACGCGTCTTCAGGTGAAGTCGTAGGCCCCACTTTTTTGATGAGGTCTTTGTAATAAGGCTTCCACCACGTCATACCGGCCGAGTGATTCAGGAGATCGCGGACACGCTGCCACGAATTCTCTGGAAACCATGAAACCCAACGCTCAACTTTGTCGTTCAGCGAGAGAACTTTCTCGTCGTGCCGAAACATCAAAGCTGTCGTCGTGAAAACGATCTTTGTGACCGAGGCCCAGTCATAGATTTCGAAAGTTTCGCCGACTTCGATGTCGACGATCTTTTTGCCACGATGATAAGCCTGGACGCAAAAGCCAGGAGTTGCGCCTTGCCACTGATCACCAAGCTTATTGAGAAACTTCGTTTCTAATCGACTCATCGACGAGCGCCTTGCGCGCGTACGCCCGTCTGACAAACAAGCTCACCCTTTGCGCCGAGATGAAGAACGGCCGATGTTTCAAACGGAACCGGCCGTTGTACAACATCGTGACCTGAAGGCAATCCCGAGTAGACCGGGATCCGCACACTTTCAGCAAAACGCTTTTGAACGGCTGGCGTAAGATCGCGGCCGTCTGATTCTTTTCCGTGCGTGAATTGACCGAAGATAACGGCCTTTGCGCGATCGAAGTAACCGGCTTGTCGGAACTGCTCGAGCACGCGGTCGACCCGGTATCCGCGCTCACCGATTTCTTCGAAAAAGAGAATTCGATTCTGCGTATCCCACGATCCGCGTGTGCCCATCGTGCTTTGGAGAACGATCAGGTTTCCACCTGTCACCGGGCCTCTGATAACACCGCGTCCGTTGCGAGCCGACGCATTCATCGCTTTCAATCCGGAAAAACTGATCTCATTCAACTCACCGAAAACGAGCTTCTTCATCTCGCGCTCAAACTTAGGCTTGGCCGCTTTCTTACCGAGGCGATCAAGGAGTGGCCCGTGAATCGTGGGCCAGCCCCACTTCTGCCCTAAGAACACATGGAGAGACGTGATGTCAGAAAGTCCGATGAAAAGTTTGTTCGTTTTCGGAGCCCGCAGCTTTGCAAGCTCGGGAATTAAGCGGATGGAGCCGTAGCCACCACGAATGCACCAGATTGCTTTCGACTCCTCATTGAGAAGGGCTGCTTTCAGATGCGCAAAGCGGGCTTCGTCATTGTTCGAGCTTAGGAGATCTTTTGCGTAGATCTTTGCTGGGACTCGCGGAACAAGATCCCAACTCTCGAGAAACCGAACGGCATTTTCGAGATCTTCGTCGGTTGTACGGTATCCCGGAGCGATGAGATCAACTCGATCGCCAGGCTTTAGGGGCTCCCAAGTGGCGCTCACGCGCGCGGCCGCTTTCTTCATGGTCACCTAAATCACTTCCCTGTGAGGCGAAAAACCTATTGGACTGTTTTACGCCTTTAATTGTGACTCGGGTTACCGCCTGAAATCAAATGCCGCGAACGTTTCCTTTGGGTTTTTGATCCAAGCCGAACAGCGAAGTTGGATATTTGCCATTAAAGCAGGCCATACAGTAGCCCCCGTCCTCACCGCGGACCGCTTTGCTGAGACCTTCCACCGACAAATAACCCAGCGTATCGGCACCTACGAAGTCGCGAATACTTTCTAAGCTTTGGTTTGCGGCAATCAGCTGCGATTTCTCGGGCGTATCCACTCCGTAATAGCAAGGCGACATCGTGGGCGGCGCTGCAATTCGCAAATGAACTTCTTTAGCACCCGCCGCGCGAACTAAGCCCACGATCTTTCGGCTGGTCGTTCCGCGAACGAGCGAGTCGTCGACAACTACAACGCGCTTACCTTTCAATACGGCCATCTGCGGATTCAGTTTAATCTTTACGCCGACATCGCGAACAGCCTGTTGCGGCTGAATGAAAGTTCGTCCGACGTAGTGGTTCCGGATGATTCCAAGCTCAAACGGTTTACCGCTCTCAGCACTGAAGCCAAGAGCTGCGGGAACGCCGCTATCAGGTACCGGGACGACAATGTCGAAATCGATTTTGTTCTCACGCGCTAAGATTTGCCCCGCACGCTTGCGAACTTCGTAAACACTTTCGCCGAAGACGACCGAATCCGGGCGCGAAAAGTAAACGTGCTCAAAAACGCACTTTGCCCCTTCGGTTTTGCGATTGATGAAAATCGAATGTGCACCGGATTCATCGACCCAGAAAATTTCGCCTGGCTCAATTTCTCGAATGAACTTCGCACCAATCAAATCGAAGGCGCATGTTTCACTCGCTACGACGTACGTCGGTTTACCTTCGTATCCTTCTTCCATTTGTCCCAAAACAAGCGGACGGAAGCCGTAAGGATCTCTAGCAGCCACGAGCGACTTGTGAGAAAGAACCGCCAAACTAAAAGCACCGTCAAGTCGCTCAAGGCTTTCGGCCAAGCAGCGCATGAGATCGTTGCTGGGATTGCGAGCGATCATGTGCAGGATGACTTCGGTATCGTTCGTACAATGGAAGATGGAACCTTGGCTCTTGAGCTCTTCTTTCAACTCGTGCGCGTTTACGATGTTGCCATTGTGAGCAACCGCAACGGGCCCGTTATAAAGTTGCGCCGTCAAAGGCTGAGCATTGTCGAGCGAGTTGCGGCCCGTCGTTGAGTAACGAACGTGACCAATGGCCGCCTGACCCGTCATTTGATTGAGAGTTTCGTCGTCGAAGATGTCGGCCACGAGCCCTAAACCTTTTTTGATGATCTGGGCACCGTTATCGAGCGTCACGATCCCTGCGGACTCTTGTCCACGATGTTGGATCGCGTAGAGGCCAAGGTATGTTAGGCGGCTGGCTTGCGGATGATTCCACACACCAAACACGCCACATTCATCCTTCCAGCGTTTTTCTGGCCAGTGCTTCTTGGGCCGGTCCGTTAGTAAATCCGACTCATCCGAGCGATTCAAAGCTCATCCCCCAACCGGTTTGATACTCTTTTTTAAGGCGTGCCGTATCTGACTCGATAAACGAAGCAATTTCAAGTCGTCCCGCCAGAGTTCGGCCGATCCGATGGAGCTCCATTTTCGGCGCCTGACTACGAAGCTTCGCAAACGTCTCCTCGAGTGCTGAAACGCGCGCCGGATCCACCGCGATCACGGCTTCGTAGAGGTGCTCTTCGAACAAAGCCGCAGCTGAAGGCTGCTGACGGAT
>SYLX01000265.1 GCA_005808505.1 Bdellovibrionales bacterium
CGAATTTACCTTTGCGCATTTTATCGGCGCCGGTGAAAGCACCCTTTTCGTAGCCGAAAAGTTCGCTCTCGATCAGATCTTCGGGGATCGCCGCGCAGTTGACTTCTACGAAGGGTCGACCCGCGCGCGGGCTCAAGTAGTGAACGTTTTGGGCAACGAGCTCTTTGCCGGTTCCGTTTTCACCCGTGATGAGAACCCAAGAAGCCGTGCTCGCTACGCGTGCGACCATCTGCTTTAGGGTGACCATCTGGGGAGATTCGCCAACGATCGCGATGTTTTTGCGAAGGCGATTGAGGAGTGCGTTCTTCTCTCCCCGCTCACTTTGAAAGACGAGGATGTTGTTGATGAGAATCAGAATCCGATCGATGGAGAGAGGCTTTTCGACAAAATCCCACGCGCCGAGTTTCACGGCTTTAACCGCCGTCTCGATGTTTCCGTGACCCGACATGATGATGTACTCCATGCCAGGGAAGCGGCCGCGCGCGGCGCCAAGAACTTCGATTCCGTCCATTGATCCGGGCATCCAGATGTCGAGAAGGACGATCTGGGGTCGGAATTCTTCCATAAGGCGCAGGCCTTCTTCCCCGCTACGCGCTGTCTTTACCGTATAGCCTTCGTCGGCGAGGCTGGCCGAGAGGACTTCGCGAATCGCGGATTCATCGTCGACGACGAGGATCTTGATGTGCGAGCGGTTGGGAGTTTGCTTTTCGTCTGCGCCGTTAGCCATTGAGGGTCTCCGGGAACGCGTCAGCCGATCGTGCGGCGTACGCTCATAGTTTCGTTGGTTCCGTCTTCATTCGTGTCGTTCGCGGACCGGGAGAGGGGTTGACCCATCTCGGTCTCGGTGACCGGAAGCTCGATGATCAGCTTCGTACCGCTAGGCTCACCGCCAAGGGCGCGGATGAAGCCGTTGTGGTCTTCGACGATTCTCTTCACGATGGCAAGTCCTAAGCCGGTGCCGTTTTCTTTGGTTGAGAAATACGGCTCGAAGACGCGGTCGCGATCGGCCTCAGGAATGCCCGAGCCGTTGTCGAGAACCGATACGCGAACGAGTTTGAGGAGGCTATCATACTGCGTCCGCACGGACACTCGGGGATCCGCGATATCCTGCACGGCGGCGACTGCGTTATCGAGAAGGTTGATCAAGACGCGATTCATTTGATCGGGATCGAAGGCAAAAGTCGGAAGTTGTGCATCGCCGTCGAAGCGGAACGTGACGTTTCGATGCGACATGCGGAAGAGTTCCAAGCCCTGCTCGATGACCTGGTTGAGCGACGCCATCGTCGGGTTAGTTTGCGGCAGGCGAGCGAAGTTGCTGAACTCATTGACGAGACGCTTGAGATCGTCAGTTTGTCTGATGATCATGTTGATGCAGGAACTGAACGCGGGATCGCGGATGTCGCCGCCGAATTTTTTCTCCAAACGCTGGGCGGAGAGTTTGATCGGTGTGAGCGGATTTTTGATTTCGTGGGCGATTCGTCTTGCAACTTCGGTCCAAGCGGCGGCCCGCTGAGCGTTGATGAGCATCGTGAGATCGTCGAACACGAGAACCTTACCGAGGTCGTTCCCCTTCTCGTCTTGAAGCAGCGAGAGGTTCATTTGGAGCGGAATCGAGCGACCATTGAGATCGATTCGAATTTCCTTATGGAGAGTATCGGCATTGTGCTCGCGCATCGTGTGCAAAAGATCCGTGAACATTTGGTAGTACTGCCCGTCGAGAACCTGCCGAACCGGGCGCCCAACGTAATCTCGTGGATCGATACCGAGTAGCTGACCCGCATGTCGGTTAACCGTCGTGATGACCCCTCGTTGATCGACCGAGATCACGCCCGTCATGACGTTCGAAAGAACAACTTGGACGTAGCGACTGTGCTCATCGAGGCGTTCAAGCGTTTCGGTTAACGACTTGTTGGCTTCGAGAACTTCCTTCTTCGAGCGATCGAGGCTGGATGTCATCTCGTTGAAGTTGGCGATGAGTTGATTGATCTCCGCGCTTCCCGACGAGAGTCGAACGGCGCGATAGTCCCCTTGCGAAACTCGGCGTGTTGCAAGGCCCAAAGTTTCCAGCGGAATTGAAAGTTCGCGCGCGAGATAAAATCCGAACCAAGTCGCGCAGAGGAGGATCACGAGCGTCATCAAGACGAGGATGATCAGATAAATGGACTTGAGTGGATACTGGAGCGGGTTGATGTTTCGGAATTCTTCGTGCGCGTCGGTGATTTCTACCATCCGTGACTTTAGCGAAATCGGAATGACGCTGGAGACGACGACAGCGCCTTTTTCACCCATACGCGTTGCGGGCACGATGACTCGAACGAGCGAGCCTCCCGCGAACTGATGGATTTCGCTCGTCTCCGCCCGTTGGGAAACGCCCTTGCGAAGGAACTCAAGGTTCACCGGAGGAATTTCGGGCATGCTCTCATCCGACGAGAGAGCCTGCGTGCGTTTGCCAAAGAGACTCGGGTAATACTCAACGGCGTCTAGGCTAAATCGCTCGCGCGCAACTTCAAGTTCTTTGCGAAGCGCTTCGCCGTTTTTCGTATCGTCGAGCGCTTTCGCGATCTGGGTTGCGAAGTGATAATTCTTTTTCTTCGCGGAGAAAATGTACTCTTGATTGACCTCGAGAGAGTTCTTTAAGACCGAGGCCATCCTTACTGAAAACCACTTATCAAAGCTCGAGTTGATGTAAAAAACCGAGACCATCAACATCAAGACGGTCGGAATGGTGGCAAACGCCGCGAAGGCCGCGACGAGTTTGGACTTCAACGAGCTGCCGATCAGTTTGCCGCGCTTTTCGACGAAGACCTTCACGACGTTGCGGAAGATCAGGAAGAAGAGCAGCAGCAGCAAGATGATGTTGAAGTTGACGAGGCCGAAGAAAAAGATCGAGTGAACGAACGGAAGCTGCTGAGAGATATTGAGCAGCCGGAACTCAAACCATGTGAGAATCAGGAAAAGTAATCCGAGCACCAACACGATAACGATCTCGCGTTTCCGTTTGCGAGTCTCTTGCTGTGGAAGGCCCAGAGCTGATGGGTTCGGTTGGTTTTCGTTCTGGGCTAGGTTTTCCGTCCTTGGATCCTTTTTGCTCATTTTTATCCGATCTGAATGGGGCCAATCTTTTTGGGCCCGATCTTTTGGATCAATCGCACCATTTCCACCGCGACTTGCGCCGCTTCGGTGCCTTTGTTGCCGTGTTTGCCGCCGGCGCGATCCATGGCTTGGTCATCGTTGTCGGTCGTCAAAATTCCGAACGCGACGGGTTTACCAGTGCGGAGTTGAAGCTCCGTACAACCGCGCTCAACGGCCGAGCAGACGTAATCGTAGTGGCTCGTCTCGCCGCGAATGACCGCGCCGAGAGCAACGACCGCGTCGCAGCCAGCCTCGAGGAGCGCTTTCGCGATGAGAGGCACTTCGAAGGCACCTGGAACACGCGTTGCGAGAACGTTCGTACAGCCCATCTCTTTGAGCGCCGAGAGTGCGCCGGCTTCAAGTTTGAATGTGACTTCGCTGTTGAACTCAGCCGTAACGACCCCGATTTTTAATCCGGCGGCGTTGCGGTCCCCTTTTACGACTTGATCCACGTTCGACATGACTCTTCGCTTTCAGTTTTTACGTTTAAGGGGCTCAGTTGTTGTTTTCTTCCGTGCCGGTTTCGAGAAGATGACCCATCTTCTCGCGCTTAACTTTGAGATAACCAACGTTATTCCGGTTAGCGCCAGCAATCAACGGGATGCGTTCGGTAATCTCAAGGCCATAACCTTTAAGACCTACACGCTTTGACGGATTGTTGGTGAGAAGCTTCATCTTTTTTACGCCAATCGTGCGCAGAATTTGCGCGCCGATTCCGTAATCGCGGCTATCCATCGGAAAGCCAAGATGGAGGTTGGCTTCAACCGTGTCCATGCCTTGATCTTGAAGCTGATAAGCTTTGATCTTGTTGACGAGGCCGATGCCGCGTCCTTCTTGCCGGAGGTAAAGGATAACGCCTTTACCTTCCTTCGCGATCAACTCCATCGATTTATGAAGCTGCGGACCGCAGTCGCATCGTTGGCTGCCGAAAACGTCGCCGGTCATGCATTCGGAGTGTACGCGCACGAGAACAGGCTCTTCGGGACTGATCTCGCCCATTTGCAAAACGATGTGTTCGGCGCTGTCGATCGAGTTCGTGAAGGCGCGGACTTGGAATCCCTCGCCCAATGCGCTTGGAAGGCGCGCGTGGGCGACTTCTTCAACGAGGGTTTCGTTCTGGACGCGGTACCGAATGAGGTCGACGATCGTGCCGATCTTCAGGTTGTGCTTTTCGGCAAACTTGATGAGGTCTTGCGTGCGCGCCATCGTTCCGTCGGCGTTCATGACTTCGCAAATGACGGCGGCTGGGTTCAATCCTGCGAGTGCCGCAAGATCAATACTGCCTTCGGTATGACCCGCACGTTTCAAGACGCCGCCAGGTTTCGCCCGAATCGGAAAGATGTGACCAGGGACGATGATGTCCGAAGGCTTTGCTTGTGGATTGCTCGCAACGCGAATCGTGTGCGCACGATCGGACGCCGAAATTCCTGTCGAAACTCCATGCGCCGCTTCGATGCTAACGGTGAATGCCGTTTTGTGGGGCGTATAGTTGTTCTCTTCTTTCACCATGAGCGGAATTTCGAGTCGCTCGATTTGCTGAGGCGAGAGCGAGAGACAGATCAAGCCGCGAGCCTCGAGCGCCATGAAGTTCACGATTTCGGGCGTGATGAAATCAGCGGCGACGACGATGTCGCCTTCATTTTCGCGATCTTCGTCATCGATGAGGATGACCATTTTCCCGTTGCGAATGTCTTCGATGAGCTCCGGGATCGTATTCACAAAGCACTCCTATCCACCGAGCTCAACGGCCCAGCGGTTTCTAGATAACGAATGAGTCCACGCGCCATCATATCGATTTCGAGATTTACGTGCGCCCCAGCCCGAATGTTTCCTAAGTTGGTTCGCTTCAAAGTTTCAGGAATCAAACACACGCTGACGACGCCTTCTTTGACGTCGTTCACGGTGAGGCTGACGCCGTTGACGGCCCAGCTTCCTTTCTTCCAGACATAGGGAAGAAGTTGAGCCGGAGTCTTGATGTCGATTTGAACGGAGCCGCCGAGATCTTCAACGGCCGCGATTTCGCCGGTCGCATCAACGTGGCCTGAAACCATGTGACCGTGCATGCGATCACCAAAGCGGAGCGAACGCTCGAGATTTACCATGGCGCCGTCGAGTTGCTCCGCGCTCCAACCGGTGATTTTCAAAGTTTCGGCGCCGAGAGCGAACGTCACCTTTTCAGCGTCGAAAGCCTCAACGGTTAAGCAAACGCCGTTAGTACAGATGCTGTCACCGGTGCGCAAATCCGTGAACTCAGCGGGCCGCTCCACGACGATGCGGAGGAGCCCCTCACTGGGCTGGACGGATAGAACTCGAGCTTGGCTTTCAACGATCCCTGAAAACACTATGGCCACCGTCGATTCATTGGTTTTTTGGATGCGCCGGAAGCTACACCTGGCTAGTGATTCCGTCAAGTTAGCTAGGCTATCGTGAGCTTCGGGCTGCTGAGCTTTGGCTTAAAACGAACGAAGCGTATCCCCGCCGATTTTTTCAGGGACCTTCTGCATCACTTTTTTTCAGCTGCTTGCGGTGTGGAAGTAAGTTCGGTCCACCGCATGAGATCTGCGAGAGAGCCTGCCATCTGCTGATAATAGTTGCCGTCGACTTCAAAAAGTCGAGCGATCGCGTCGTTGTAATGATGCCGAAACGAAGACCCGGCAACGGAAGTCTGAAGGAAATCTGGGGTCATCCAATTGAGTTCGAAATGCTGCAGCCCACGGGTCGCGATCGGCCGGAGTCGAAAATTCTCTCCGGCTCTGTCGCTTAGCTCTCTGCCGACTTCCTCCGAAGCGAAAAGGCGAAATCCTTTTTGGCCTGACTTCTCGAGAAGGCCCGCCAAAACGGAAGCATGACCAGCAAAAGAACTTCCGTTTTGATCGCTCGCGATAGCGGCACGAAGCGGCCAGAAGACGAAAGCGCCGTTGCGCTCGCAGATTTTCTGAAAAAGCATCTGCGCGGTTTGCGCAAGCTCGGCAGCGCTATCCGAAAACAGCAAGGCGTAATCAATGGCGTAGAGAGTTTTTTCGGTGGGCGCGTTTCCCTCAAGAATCTCTCGAAAATGCGTCTGGCACTCAGCAAGTCGAGCTGGATCAAACACGAGGCCTTCGTCTTCGGCCGTAAGATGCTTGGCCGTCGTACCCCAGAGATTTAAGTAAAGGACGTACCTGCTCTTAGGCATTTTCTTGGGCATTTTCTTGGGCATTCAACTTTTTTCCGTCGTAAGACCGAAGCGCTTCGAGTAAGGCGCCCGCAAACGGCGCCATGCCTTTGTAGGCAAGAGCCTCGGGCGGGAGCGCTTGTATCGTTTCGAGTGCGAGTTGCCTTTGTTCATCGTCACTAGCCACTTCGCTCATTCGGTGTAGATAGGTTCGGATCGAGAAAACAACTGCGCTCGTGCGTGGAAGACGTCGCAACGTTTGGCGTTCGATTCGTAGCCATGTTCCTTCCAGAACGTTTGAAGGCGTCAGTGCGGACTCAACCCGTTTTTGATGCGCCGGAGAGTAGAGTTGATCGGAATTATGAATACTCCAGTTCAGTCGCCAAACGGGCCGCTCCATCGTGATGCGCTCAAGAAAGCTGGCCGTTGGCTTTGCGATCGTCGCGAACGCGGGAACTGGCCCATGAATCAAGTCGGACGACTTCCCAATCTTTTCGGCGAGCGACCATCGCGAAGGAAAACAGATGCTCCCGGCTTCGAAATGAACTGGCGGGGCTGCGGAGAGAAGTGCCCAGTCTTCTTGCGTCCAGAGCGATACTTGCTCGAGAGCTTCTTCTGCCGAGCCTGGTGCGAGAAACCTTTGACCCCCGACGATCAGCTCAGGGTTTGAAAACTGGAATCGATCGGGAAAAAACTCGGCAAGATGTTCAGCCACCGTCTCGCGAAGCTCAAAGCAACTTTCAAAAGCTTCGGGCAGCACGCGAAAGACATTTTCGCGTTCATCACGCAGAAGCTGACTTTTAAGTGCCGTGAATTCAGCCCAGCGCTCGTCGATTTCAATCCATTCACGAAGGAGTAATGGATTGAGCCCCAGCCGAGGTTGGGCTGCTACTTCAGGCTGGAGCTTAGACGTAAATGGAAAATGCTTCGATACGCTCATGAGAAATCGGACAGTGCCTGATTCGAGAGGATTGCTCAAGAGCGACTGGAGAAGAAAAAAGGGAGCCTGGTCTCGGGGGTTTGGGGTTGGGGGCCGAGACCAGGCGGGCAAACTAACTCGTTCGGGGCTATTTGGGGTTGTGCTTGGGGGGCACGTCATTCAGATATTCACGAGACGTACCAGAGCCAACGGCTCTCGCTACGCAAATAGCTGATCATCCACGGAAATCTGCTGTCTAGAGTTTGGACACCCCTGTGTCAGGGGTTTCATGAGTGAAACTTGAGAACGCCTGTCTTTCCAGCTGACGGCCATCAAAACTCTTCGACACGTGTTGGTTTTTTAGATTCAGCGCGGTTGGTAACAAGCGAGCTTTGCTTCTTCGTAGGCTCGCTCGAGTTTTTTGATTTGCTGCTGAAGACCGGCTGATCTCAATGCGGGGATTCGAACGTAACCCGCGGGATTCGCATCGGGATGCTCTGGTGAGTAGAGGATTGCTTCTCTGGCTTCTTCAAAAATTTGACAGCCTGTTGATCCGCACTCCACCCGCTTCGGTTTGTACGGTCCTCCGCCTGGAGTTCTTGTTGTTTCGACGTTGGCTAGATTTTCTTCCGCGACCTCTAACCGGAGCCGAGCTTCTTCAAGCTCACGGCAAGCTTTCGCGGGCTGAGAAACTAGTAGCATTACTAAGCCACTGACGATGAGCCATTTAGAATCGTGCATGAAGTTGAACTCCCGTTTTGATTGGCCGTGTGGGTGACCGCATTACATTTTAAGCCACCTAGAGTTTTAGAAAACCTAGACGATAGCCTAGCTAGGATCGAACTTGTTCTTATCGCGGAACGAACGGGGTAAACGTTCTGCATTTATTGAACGCGTTGTTGAAATGCCTAACTCCAGGTAGGCGTTGCAAATTTTTGAAACACGTCCGACAGACCTCTCGGTTATCTAGAGAGTCAACCAAACCAATCGGAATCGGCTGCGAGTTGCGTTGCGTACTCGTGCACCGCTGACGTGTGGAATTGTCTCTACATGCTTTCTACACTTTCGAGACTTAAAAAAATTCGGGCCAGGCTAGATTGTGTTTCCCACCTAGTTCTTTCTTCTATGAACCCTAGCTTGTTCCTCAAGCGTCCACCTAGCAGGCCGGCCCCGAAAAGGGACCCGGCCCCTGCCTATTTTCTTCAAACTGATCGCGAAGTTGATGAGTGCCGAACGCAGCCGTGCTAGGGAGATGAGAATTTCCTAAATTCTCCGCGCAGTTCGTGAAGTGAAAAACTATGGCAACTCAATCGACGTCGAAGTCAGCTACCAAATCCACTCAGCAGCCCCGCCTCAAGGCCGTTCTTGTTGGCGTTCAGCTTCAACGCGTCTCCGACGAGGAGACCAAGGCTTCCCTCCAAGAATTGAAGCGCTTGGTTGATACGCTCGGATACGAGGTGATCGGAAGCCTTAGCCAGAAACGCTCCGGTCTTGGCGGCGCAGTCGTCATCGGCGAAGGGAAGCTGAAAGAGCTCGCGCGCTGGACCGGCGGCCCCGGCACTGTTCAGCCGATGGTCCAAGCGAAAAAGTCGAAAGCGGCTGAACGATTCGGAAAAACTGAGGCCGATGACTTCGATGAAGAAGAGGACTTTACCTCTACCGAAATTGAAGAGCCCGAGGCCGAAGGCTTTGAAGGCGGACCGCCTGTAGGAGTGCGTGCGGATGTCGTTGTCTTTGACAATGAGCTGACGCCTTCGCAAATGCGGAATTTGGAATCTGCAACAGGCGCCCAAGTTCTCGATCGTACCGGCGTTATCATCGAGATTTTTTCGCGCCATGCCCGCACGCGAGCGGCGCAGCTCCAGGTTGAAATCGCGAGATTGAATTACCTTGCTCCTCGACTGCGAGAAACTGGTGGAGGCGGCGATCGCCAAGGCGGCGGCATCGGCGGAAAAGGTGCGGGTGAAACTTCGCAGGAACTCGATCGCCGTCGCATCCGAGATCGCGTAAAAGAACTCAAACGAGATCTCGAAGCCGTTCAACAAGAACATTCCGTGAGACGCGCACGTCGTTCGGGAGAAAACACCGTTGCGCTCGTTGGCTACACGAACGCGGGAAAGTCTTCACTCATGCGAGCGATGACCGGCAGCGAAATTCTCGTTGCCGACAAACTCTTCGCAACGCTTGAGACAACGGTCAGACCCTTGCACCCCGAGACGATGCCGAAGGTGCTCCTCTCGGATACGGTGGGGTTCATTAAAAAACTTCCGCATGATCTCGTCGCATCTTTCAGATCGACGCTTGATGAGGCTCTGAACGCAAACTTGCTTCTCTACGTCGTTGATTCGGCTGATCCAACCTTTCGCTCGCAACTCGAAGTGACGAAGACCGTGCTTGCGGAAATCGGAGCGAACGAAACACCAAGTTGGCTCATCCTCAACAAGCGCGACCGGTTGACGGACTTTGAAGTCGCAGGCTTACGCGAAGAATTTCCCGACGCGATTCAAATTTCCACTCGTGATCCGCAGGATTTAGCAAAACTTCGCGAGGCTCTCATTGGTTTCTTTGAAGGCGAAATGGTTGAGGAAACAATCCTCGTCCCTTACCAAGTTCAAGGCGCAATTGGAGAGATTCGCGCACAGATGCGAGTCCTGTCCGAAGACTACGACAATCACGGCACGACTCTGCGAGTCCGTGCGAAGCCTGAAGCGCTTGCTCGTTTAAAGCGTCGCTTCGAGGGCTTGGAATAAAAAAGCGCACGCTCTTGAAGGAAGCGCGCGCGACTCGTTCACGAACTCATTAGTGGACGACGGCTGTGATCGGCTTATCGTTCATGTCGAATGCGATCTTATCGCCATCAGCACGGACTTTTACGGCATCCCCTGCTTTCACGCGACCCGCGATGATCTCGCGCGCAAGCGGATTCAGGATTTCAGCCTGGATCACACGCTTTAAAGGACGTGCTCCGAAGATCGGATCGAATCCCTTTGCCGCAAGCAACTGCAGGGCGGACGGCTCGTAATCGATCGAAATCTTCTTCTCGGCAAGGCGCTGCTCTACCGCGCGTAGCTGAATGCGCACGATTCCATCGAGCTGCTCCTGACCCAAGCGATTAAAGATCACCGTCTCATCGATGCGGTTCAAAAACTCCGGACGGAAGTGAAGGCGCATCGCCTCTTGAATCGCGCGTTCGCGTCCCTCTGGCGTGAGATCGGGATCCATGATCGCTTGCGAACCGATGTTCGACGTCATGATCATGACCGTGTTCTTGAAATCCACGATGCGTCC
>SYLX01000027.1 GCA_005808505.1 Bdellovibrionales bacterium
CGAAGGAACTTGGGGAACGCAGAATTACCGTAAACGTCGTTGCACCTGGACCCGTGCAAACTGATTTCGGTGGTGGAAGAATCCGGAACAGTCCCGAAATGCAAAAACAACTTTCATCTATGACGGCACTTGGCCGCGTCGGTGCTGCGGAAGATATTGGAAAACTCATTGCATCGATGTTGTCAGATGAAACAGCTTGGGTGAACGGTCAGCGCATCGAAGCAAGCGGGGGACTGCTGCTTTAAGAAAACCGGTGAGCGGTGGAGAAATCCACCACTCTGTTATGCCATAGATTGTTGTTGAGGTGCCTTCACCAGTCTGAACGCGTTTGGACAAGACTGAACCGAAAGCGGAAGTGGCAGAGTGAAGAGCTCTCCGTCAAGAGCCACCCGCACCTGCCGCTTGCGCAATTGGATTGAACAAGACGTCATGCAGAAGCTTTCAACGTCTTGAGATTTATCGAGTGAGTTCAGAGCACCTCGCGCCACGAGAGCAACAGCTTTGCGAGTGGAGAGTTGTCCTAAGACAATCATCGCAAGTTTGTCGTGATTCAAACATTCGGAAACGGCGAGGTTAAGGTTTCCAAGTTGAAGCGCGTTGTTGCCAAAGAAGATGAGGGGAGTTTCAAACGTCGATTCTTCTCCATCGCGAGTTATGGTGACCTTCATGGAAGGATGACGACCCAAAATCGTTTTCAGTGAAGATAGAATCGCCACGATCTGATGGCGTCCGAATCTTTTTGCTTGTTCTCTCCGCTCACGAATCACCTGAACGTAGAGGCCAAGACTTGCGTTTAAGATGAAGGTCTCATCATTCATTCTTCCGGCGCGCACGGCTTGCGCCGTACCGGTCAGCGCTAGCTCAAGTGCTTTTTCGATATCCAACGGAATTTCGTGCGCACGCGCAAACAAGTTGAACGTGCCGCAAGGAATAACAGCGAGCTTCACGGACTGCGAGCGGTGAGCCCGAATGATCGCGTGAGCCATCGCGCGAATCGTTCCGTCTCCTCCGGCAGCCGCAACGACGTCAGACTCATCAGTGACTGCCGCCACCGCTTTTTCGGCGATGAGGTTGATACTTTTCGGATCGAGGATTGGATAAAGAACGAGGCGGACACCGTGTTGTTCGCAAACTTTAGCCGCGAGCGTGGGGAGTTCGCTTGCAGCGCCTCGGCCTGATTTTCCATTATAAACGAGATGCAGTGTCATTCTTCCTCACTCAACCGCCTCCGGTGCGGCATTTGACATATACCAGGGAGGAGAAGAAAAAGAACTGAAAGGCCACGTTGGCCATTTGCTTCATGGAGATTTAATCACAAGAGATCATCGTTAGAGTTCGAATGTGAATCATCAAAGGAGGAAAGGCATGTACGTTCAAGGTTACGTTACCGCGGTTCCAAAGAAGAACAAAAATGATTACATCGAATTGGCAAAACGCATCGTACCGCTCTTTCAGAAATTTGGCGCCACTCGGGTTGTCGATGCCTGGCAAGACGATGTCCCAAATGAAGGACAAACTAGCTTTTACGGAGCCGTGAAAGCAGAGGAAGACGAAGCTGTAGTTCTGAGCTGGCTTGAATATCCCTCCAAAGAGATTCGCGATAAGGCGAACCGAGAAATGGATCAAGATCCCGAGCTGCAGGAGATGTGGAAGAACATGCCGTTTGACGTGAAACGGATGATCTCCGGCGGCTTTGAGAGCATCATGGATTCCAAGAAACCAGTTTGAATCAAAACCGAGAGGTGAAGTGTGAAGGCGTCATCCACCCCAATTCTCACTGCCTTCAAGACCTCGCCGGATCGGGGGAGGGGACTCGCTCGAGACATGCGAGTTCGATGGGCGCTTGAAGAAGTTCAAAAAACCTACGACGTGCGGCTCCTCACTTTTGATGAGCTAAAAAAATCCGCAAACCGCGAACTGCAACCGTTTGGCCAGATTCCCTCTTACCAAGAAGGGGATTTGGTCTTGTTCGAAACAGGAGCGATCGTTCTCCACATTGCGGAGACAAACGCAGGGTTGCTTCCCATCGAGAGTCATGCGCGGGCTCGTGCCATCGCTGGGATGTTCGCGGCTTTAAATACGATTGAGCAGCCGATTGTTGAGCGGAGTTCATTCGTGCTCTTGGAGAAAGAGAAGAGCTGGTTCAACGAACGGCTTCCGATTCTTGATGAGCGCGCGCACGTTCGGTTGAGAGATCTCGCGCATCGTCTCGGCGATAACGAATGGTTAGAAGGAAGCTTCAGCGCCGCCGACATCTTGATGGTGACAGTGCTTCGTCGTCTGGACGGATCCGGTTTGCTTGAGCATCATCCGAAGCTTATGGCTTACATCGCGCGAGGGGAGGCACGGCCCGCCTATCAACGTGCGTTCGCTGCGCAGCTCGCAGTCTACAAAGCATCGCTAGATGAATGACGAAGAAAGAGCCAACTTTCTAGTCGGCTCTTTTTTCTCATGGCATTGCGCAACTCATGGTCACCGCACTTCGGTGATTGAGTTTAATGTTACTTTGCCTTGCCGGGAACTTCACCCAAGCTGATCCATCCCAACGCAAGAGAGCGTCGTCGCGAGGGTTGTTAAAGCGCGTGGACGAAAGCAGAGTGCCGGGTCCACATTTGAGGATGGTACAAATTCTGTTAAGTGTGACTTGATCCGCATGGTACGGAGGCCAGTAGCCCGGAATCGGAAACTGCCCCGTCGCGACAGTTTGCGGATCGTTCGAGGCGCCAACTGCCGCCGATACGTATGCCGTGACTTCGTTAAACGATAAGCCTCGTCCGCAAATTCCACTCGGCGGAGTTGGCGTGGGCGCCGGGCAGTCCGCGAAGGTCACGTCTTGCGGAGGGTTCTCCTGCATGCTCTTCCATTCTTCTTTATCGCTTACCGGGACCATCACTTTGTAGGGTTCACCGCGAGCGTTCGTGACACGGCGGCAGTCCATATCGTCGAAAGGTTTGAGATTAACGGACGTATTCTTATCGACGCGCTCAGCACCTTTCTCTGTTCCCTTATCTTCGTTTGCCGTGTTGCGCCTGGGCTCTTGTCGATCTTGTTGGTCACGATTGCGACGGTTTCGTGAGTGATCAAAGAGGTCTCGTAAGAAACCAAGCACGCTCACCGCTGGGCGACGGGAAAATGTGAGATTAGCCTTTGGTCCATCCCAAAAACTAGAGGCGTGCGCAGGGGATTGAAGAGCAAGAATTAGGACCAGTTGTACTGCCATCATAGTCAAATCTACCTTCTGTCTCTTATTACGATGATAACTTTGGTGTTGAAGCTTTGTGAGATTTTTTGCCTTCGTCGTTCCATTTGGAGACTCTCAAAGTGAGACAGCGTGGATTTACGTTAGTTGAAGTCCTTGTGTCCTCGGCAATCGTCGGGGTGCTTGCACTGGCGCTCGCCCACATTATCGCGCAGGGTTTCGAGGCTCAGCGCGCGATCCAGCAGCGCCAAGCAGCGACTTTGTTCCAACTCCGCATGGTCAGCTTGCTGGCCGATCGCAATCTTTGTCGATTGAACTTCCAGAACTTCCCGACAGGGCCCGCCGACCCAGATAACTTGAGCCGCATATACAGTTCACGGACTCCTGATGTTGTCGCCTTTGAAGAAGGCGGCGAATATGAAGATCGATTCTTGCGATTGGCGGGATTACGTCTGCGAAACTTCCGTCCGTATTCAACCGTCGGCGACAATCGATATCGCGGGACGATGGAGCTGGAAATGAATCTCCAGCCCGTCGGCAAAGCCATTGGCTCCGTGAACATGGTGAGAACGGTCATGCTGCTGGTCGAGCTCAAAGGTTATCCGCCGACTCCGACCGCACCCGCAGAAGAGATTAAAAGTTGTTCAGCCGTTGGAGGAGATCAAAACAACATCTGGACTCTCAATCCTGATGGAACGATCTACTACAGCGGATTCAACGTCGGGATCGGGACTTCGACTCCAACCCAGATGCTCGAGGTCAATGGTCGAGTCTTGGCCAAACTCTATTTTCATTCGTCGGATGAACGGCTCAAGAAAGAAATCGAGACGTCCCCGGGACTCGATTTAGTTACGAAATTAAACGGTGTTCATTTCAAATGGCGTGAGAGCGGTGAGGGAGCGTTCGGAGTCATCGCGCAGAATGTAGAAAGCGTGATGCCCGAAGCAGTGACAATCAATCCGCAAACCTCGATCAGGGCTGTTTCGTACGATCAGTTGATCGGACCGCTGATTGAAAGCGTGAAAGAGTTAGCAGCGGAGAATCGGAAACTCGAGAGACAGGTGCGAGAGCTGGAGAAGCGTCATGCCGAAAAAAAACGTGCTCAATGACCGCGGCTCGGTTTTGCTCCCGGCTCTCATCGTCATGGCCGTGGTCGGCGCGATTTCGTATGGCTTCGTCGCGCAATTTCAAACGGGCCTCGGCGACCAGAGGTACATTCGCGAGCAGCAAACAGCGGGCGATATTCAGCTGCAGACATTAGCGCTGCTCCGGGACCCCGCGATTTGCGCGGCTAACTTCCGAAACATGCTGGTAACTAACTCAGCTGCAGACACGCTCGACGAAATCATTAGCGAAGCGCTTCCGCGCAAAACGGTTTTTGCCGAGGGCGATCAGATCGTTCAAGGTCTTCTTATCTTGGAGAATCTGAGGCTCAGCGAGTTTCAACCGAATGGCACGCTCGCTCCGGACAGTCGGCGAGGCACGCTCACTCTGAATATCATTTTCGGTTCGGGTGATGGTCGAGGACCAAAGCGCGCGCGCAAAATTTTGCTCGCGGCAGAACTCAACGATTACCCACCGGCTGCGGCGGGACCGGTTGATGGAATCAAAAACTGCGTCGCGATCGGAACAGACGACGATATCTGGCGGCTCTCTGGTTCAGGCGATATTTATTACTCCACGAACCATGTAGGCGTTAGCCAACCGGCTCCCGGACCAATCGGGGCTGGCCAGGGGCCGCTCGAACGAAACCTTCATGTTAACGGCGCGGTCCTCGCGCAAGACTTTTACCATCCGTCCGATGCGAGTCTCAAAAAAGCTGTTGTTCCTAGCCAAGGTTTGCAAGCGATCGAGAGACTACGGGGAGTCAAATTCACTTGGGCGGATGATTCGAAGGGTGCCTACGGTGTCATCGCGCAGGAAATCGAACGGATCTTTCCAGAAATGGTCATCGAAGACCGTTTCGATGGAATGAAGAGGGTGGACTATGATCAGCTCGTAGCTCCCCTTATCGAAAGCGTAAAAGAATTGTCCGAGCGGAATCAGGAACTCAAGCGTCGAATCCAGCATCTCAATGAGCTGAGATGATGCTTCTGTGGTACCCTTCTTCGGATGAAACGAGCGTCTAGTTCGCGAAAATCAAAACTTTGCGAAGTCTGCGGCCGCACGATCGAATGGCGCAAGAAGTGGGAGCGCTCCTGGGAGAGCGTGAAGTACTGCAGTGATCAGTGTCGTGCAAAGAAGGCCGAGACCAAGGCATCCGGCGCGAAATACGAAACGACTATTTTGGAGATACTCCATTCGCGTGCGCAGGGCCTTACCATGTGTCCTTCCGAAGTCCTGGCAAGCAGCGATAAAAAGAATCCGGAACTGATGGAGCGAGTGCGGGAGGCCGCGCGCCGGTTGGTGGCCCAGGGGAAGATCGAAATTCTCCAGCGCGGGCGCGTTGTCGATCCTTCGGCTTTTCGCGGTCCGATTCGCCTGCGATTGAAGTGAAGCTTTAGCTTCACCGAGGAACCCGGAAAGAACTTCAGATATTGTTTCTTAATCGTGAAATGCTTCGGGCTGTATTGCGTGCAGGAGTTCAACTCGGTAAAAGCGCGCATGCTTATTTCAAGACAGTTGATTCAAGAACTTGTACGTACATCTGCCGTCGTTGTTCTCCTGCTCCTTCCCTCCCTAGCTGCGGCCGACCCAATCTTAAAGAGAGAGTTCGAGTCCACGTACTACACCCACTACAAAGAGGGCAAGTGCGGGGAAAACACGAGAGAGCTAGCAAAGCGCGCGTTAGCTAAGGGTGCGAGAATCTCTTCGGCCCGCGTCTACCACATTACTAATGGTGGCTACATTCTCTCGACGGTTTTTCGTCGGGACTCGGGGCAACGACTCCCTTCGCCGTTGATCACTCCCGTCGGTGAAATTCGCTCTGAACCGGGAATCAAAAACTTTTACTTCCACGTTGTGCTCGAACATGAGGGCGACGTGTACGACTTCGATTTTGGAAACGTACCGGAAGTTGTGAGCGCCAAAGACTACATCCGGCGTATGTTTTGGGAAGAGCCCGCAATCACGGCATACACGGGACTAGAAGCGTTGAAGTGGCGTGAGAAGTACGTCGTCGAGTTCATCCCGCTCGAATCGTTCTTAGAAGGAAAAGCACTACCGTTTGAAGAGAAGACGACTCTTAAAGAGTTTTTCGATCATCTCTGATTTACCTCAAGGAAGATCCGCGTCTTGCGCTCGGCCTCTGACAAAAACTGAATTCAGCATCTCGCATCGGTAGGGGTCATTGGCTTTATCACAGTTCTGCGCGAGCGTGCGCAGGCGCGCGGATGTCTGTCGCTGGAAGAAGCTCGGTCTCATGATCGATGAAGCAAAAGCTTCACCACCAAAACCATTTATCGAGCGTTCCGACGTGTGACAAAACCTGCAGCTCGTTCCGCTTCCTGATTTAATGTGATCGTACGGTTGGCTTAGCGCAATTTGCTCTTCGAGTGGGAATTTGAGTTCCGCTTTTACCGATTCGGTTGAGTTGATGAATTGGCCGTACTCGAGAAGATCTTTTCCAATCCCTGCGGGAACGACGCTCAACACAAGTTTGCCATTGATGATGAAGATGCGGGGACTATCAGCTCCCTCGGCCGGTTGCGCACTGAAGTTGCTGTTCACGGCAAAAACTTTTAGAGGCGTTGGAAGGTTCTCAATCAAACAGGGGATCGAAAGCGGCTTGGGGAGCGCATTGATGAGCTCGGTGACCTGGTCGATCGTTGTCGGCGATCGCAAGTGAACCGGGGCCATCGTGCAACTGCTCTCATCATCTTTCGAAGACGAAGATTTCGGAGGATCAAAAACTCCGCAGTTCACAAATGCGAAGTTCATGAGTGCCAAGATGCTTAAGAAGAGGAACGTCCGTCTAATCGGTTTGGTGACCTTCATCATTATCAAGTCTACCCATTCTCGACTAGCTGCGGGAGTTGTCTGGTGAAAAAGAGGCAAACGTCTCAATGCGAGTCAGTGGCGATTTCGCGATGCAAACAGTTGGTGGATCCTAGAAGCTCCGCAAGCCAGCTCTTCAATCCGGAGAAGTCGGTCTAGGATTTTGGCATTTCATTAACTTTTGTTTAGATCAGAGGCGGGGAAGAAGCGTGACCTTAAGACAAAGACAAATGGACAGACGTTGGCTCTGAATTGATGGACTAAATTGACAAGAAAGTAGTTCGCGCAGAACCTGGAAGTGACGGAAAACCTTTAACGCTGCGAGAATGCCATGATGAAGGTCAATTTGTTTCTATTCTCGTCGGTCTTTGTTTACTTGGCCATCGTTCACCCTAAGGTGGCGCATGCCCAGGAGAAAACGTGCATCTTCGTAAATTCCTACAGCCCAGGTTACCATTGGAGCGACGAGATTGATCGTGGCGTCGTTGCTGGCTTGGACGGAGCGTGCAAGCTCGAGCGTCTGTTCCTCGACTCCAAAAAGAACAAGGATAAAGATTCCCAAAAGGCGAAGAGTCTTGAGTTAAAAACGATCATTGACCAGCGCAACCCCGACGTCGTGATCGTGAGCGACGACAATGCCGTCGAGCTCGTGCTCGCTCAGCATTATAAAAACTCGAAGATCCCTTTTGTTTTCTGCGGACTCAACTGGGATATCACGCCTTATGGCCTGCCGTACAAGAACACCACCGGCATGGTCGAAGTTGCACCAATTGGACCGCTGTTCGCAGAAGCGAGAAAAGCAACCGAGCAGAAGCTGAAGACAGTCTCCTTCATTGCGGCGGATAACGAGACTCAACGAAAAGAGTTTGCTCGGGTCGAGAAGTATTTTTTAGCGGCCAAGGTCGAGATTACTCCGCTTTGGATTAAAAACTTCGAACAATTCAAAAAAGCGTATGTAGACGCTCAGCAATCCGATTTCGTGTTGTTGTGGAATACGGCAGGCGCAGATGGATGGAAGGATTCTGACGCAAAAGATTGGATCCTGAAGAACACAAAAAAACTCAGTGCATCGGTTTATGAAAACATGATTCCGTTCGCTGGCATATCTTTCGTGAAGCTTGGATTCGAGCAAGGTGAGTATGCCGGTAACGCCGCTGCTCAAATCCTCGAAGGTAAGCCAGCTCGTGAAATCAAGGTGATTCAGAACAGCCGATTCGATCGTTATCTCAATAAAGAGGTCACGGCGAAAGCCTCTGTTCAACCTTCTGCTGAGTTCGTAGCTTCTGCGAAGCCGCACACTGAGTGGCTCAACCAATCTGCATCGAAAAAATGAGAGCAAAAATGAAATCAGCGATCATCCTCTACGCAATCGCATCTGGTACAATCGCGCTTCTGCCCGTTTCCGTTCGTGCGGCTGAGCCGAAGAAGTGCATCCATGTCGCGTCGTACGAAAAAGACTATTCGTGGACTGCCGACATCGACTCAAGTCTTCGCACCGAGCTCACCAATGTCTGCAACGTCGAAACGATTTACATGGAAGCTAAGAAAAATCCGACCGAAGAGTACGGAGCCAAGAAAGCACTCGAGATTAAATCAGTGATCGAAGCCACCAAACCGAATCTCGTCATCGTTTCGGACGACCCGGCCGTCAAACATCTTTTGGCTGAGCACTTCAAAGATGCGGCGTTGCCCTTCGTTTTTGTTGGGGTGAACTGGTCAATCGAGCCTTACAAACTTCCATACAAGAATGCGACCGGCGTGATCGAAGTCGCACCGATCGAGGCGATGATTTACGAATTAAGGAAGTCGCAGAGCCACGTAAAAACGATCGCGATGATCGGACCGGACAACAACGCTACTCAAGCTAAAGAATTTCCGGAAGTTCAAAAACGTTTTGAATCTGCCGGATTCAAAGTGCTCATGTATGCGGCGAACACCTTTGTTGATTGGAAGAAGAGCTTCGTCGACGCAAATGAGCAAGCTGACTTCGTGTATGTTGGAAATTTCAAAGGAACCAAGGGTTGGGTCGATGCCGAGGCCAAAGATTGGGCCCTCAAGCATACAAAAAAACTTTCGGCTGGTACGAACGAGTGGCTCATCGACGTCGCGGCGATCGTCATGGCGAAGCGACCGGATGAACAAGGGAAACTCGGTGGCGAGCGCGCGAAATTGATTCTGGAAGGCAGAAGCCCCGCATCCGTTTATCCGACGACGAACAAGCTCTATACGAGCCTTATCAATAAAGAGCTCTTAGCAAAAACAGGCGCAAAGCTGAGCGACGGCCTCATGCGGAGCGCGAAGTAAGTAGTCTGACTCACGAGGTACCAGCGTGATAGGCGAGGCTAACGTCTCAGAATGAGTTGACGCTCTTGTGATCATATCAACTGATATGTATTCTCGAAGTCATTAGGAGAAACTAATGGCTGAAATCAAAAAGACCACGGTCACCCCATATCTCCTGCTCAACGGCAAAGCGAAAGAAGTCATGAAGTTCTATCAGCAAGCCATTGGCGGTGAGCTGGAAATGCGGACGTTCGGCGAAGCGCAGGGGCCTGAATGTCCGATCGCGATGCGAGATCAAGTCATGCACGCGACACTTAAGTTCGGTGATTTCGTTTTGATGGCTTCAGATGGCAATCCGCAAATGCCGGCGCAAGCGGGTACTAACGTGCAGCTCGCAATCGGGGCACCCGATGCAGAGATCGAGCGTCTCTTCAAAGCGCTCGCGGCGGGTGGACAAGTTGTTCACGCACTTTTCGATGCCCCTTGGGGAGGCAAGTTCGGAGTTCTTACGGATCGCTATGGGTTCCATTGGATGTTCGCTAGCAGCCATGGCTAAAGTGCATCGCCGTGAAGAGCAGCGTTTTCGCGGTGAAGTTCGCCGTTAAGCTGATAGTGAAACGACGCCCGGGGAATCCTGTATCAGTATGAGCCGCTCAGCTTTGATCTCGGGAAGTTTCGCGTCGATCGCGGTTCCTGGCGACGAGTTAGATGGTAATCTGGAGAGGAGATTTACGCGGAGGCTAGATGGCGTTTGCGCTGACAGTAATCGGAATTTGTTCTTTCTTGAACTTCCTCGCGACAAAAAAGATGTTAGCGCGAAGCCAACAGTTCACCCGGACGCAGCTGAGAGTTCAGCTTTTGATCGTTTGGTGCATTCCGCTCTTTGGCGCGATCGTGATTTTCGCGTTCTTCGCGCGGCCTGATTCAGAGTTGAAAGACGGTGGTCCGCCCTTAAAAGGTGGAATCGGATATTGGACGGGTTTGCGCTAATCCCTAGAGTCGGTCATCTTCTCTGATATTTGATTTAAACAGAAGCCACCGAAGTGCGACGAGCCCAGACAGGTTGTGTTCTGACCTAAAAAGCGGGCTCGCGGAGTTTCGCGCACCTTTATAATTCTGGTAGCCAACTTGGAAGAAAACCGCGATCCGATCCCACTCAGCTGAATAGCTGACATCAGATCGCGCTCCCAAGTATCCACCGTCAGATCGATGTGCATTTCGATCGGACGTCACGTACTCCTCCGAGACGTCGTAGTAATATTCTTGATACTCTCTTGAAGCGAAGACCGTGCTCAACTTCAATCTCACAGCGCCGAAGGGCTTCGGTAGAAGCTTACGAAAATCAATGCCAGGTGCGGTCGTGTATCCGCGGAAACGCAAATTCGAAAAGTTCGTCGAAGCGGCAACTCGTACCGGTAGAAAGAAGCGACACTCAAAAGTCGAGTTCTTTAGCAAAATGAAGTAGAGCTGTGGTCCGGCTTCTCCCAAAAGATCTAAGTCAGGCATTCCGATCCGTGCGGAGTTTGCATCCGATGGAACCGGAAGGATTCCGGCGCCGCTCAGCTCGATCCCATATCGAGGGTCCGATAGAATCTTTGCGCGGACTCCGTCTTCTTCATCCGCGCGGAAGATCGATCCACGATAGCGGAGAGTCGGGAGGATGAGCGAGCGCCATTGTCCCTGATCTGATGCGGGATAATGAGAGAAGAAGCCTGAGCCAGCTCCAATACCGATTTCGTAAAGAGGCTTTCTCTCCTTCGAGGCGAGATCTTCTGTAATCTCGGCTTGCGCGGAAGAAATCCCGAACAACAATCCGACGTAAAGGAGTTTCAAGCTTAACAAGCGCACTTCAACTCCAAGTGCTATCAGCCGAGGCTTTTGTTTTCCGCAGCTTTGATAGTAGTCTTTCGATAGCCGATCGCCCAGGCATCTCGGCGACAAACCCAATAAAAGGGGAGTGTGTGGCAATGACAAAAAATATCAGGGCCTCTGGCTGGGTCCTTTCTTTGATTTTCTTCTTGGCATTCCCGGCTTTGGCTCGCGATGTGACTTTGGAACTCCAAAAGACGGCAGCACTCCTTGAAGCTGTGAAGACTTCTGACGTGACCTTTATTCGAAACGGAACCGAATACACAGCGAGGGAAGCTTACGAACATTTGCAAAAGAAGCTGAAGGCGGCGCAGAACTCTTGGTTTGCGCCTCCGAAGGAACGTTGGACAGCTGAGTTGTTCATCGAAAAGGTGGCTTCTCGATCGTCGATTTCCCGCAAGCCTTATCTGATTCGCTCAAAAGACGGAAAAGTGATCGAAGTGCGCATTTGGCTCATGGAAAAATTGCGCGTGATCGAGTCGAATCCTGCCTAAGCCCAAATTAAGACAGAGATCCTATTTCTCTGCCTCAAACTCCTGGAGCTCGAATCGATCGATCAACGACGAAAGATCGTCGCTCGGCCCGTTGCCTCTGAAAGTGTTGAGCGCCTTTCGCGATTTCCAAATTTCCAGAATGTTCACGCGATTTTTGTCGATGGGGTCGGCCGACACCGAGAAGTCGATGCAACCTTTCGTTTGTCTCGCTAAAACGACGGCTTCGACCGAGCTCTTCAAAAATTTTGTTCTCTTGCTAGCTTTTACGAGGAGATATCCCGCTACGATGATCATACCTGTGACCCTGCCTTGTATTTATTGAGGATGGCACCAGTATCCATCTGCTTAGACTCTAAAAGGCTGAGTTGTTGACGAATGCTTCCGTCAAAAAGCCTTGAGCCACCACCAAATAGTTCCGGGATGGTCAGAAGCCAGTATTCATCTACCAGTCGCTCTCTGATTGCGGTTTGCGCAAATTTCGCGCCGGCAAAGATGACCATGTCACACCCAGAGCCACGCTTTTCAGCTTCAAGTACATCTCTTACTGAACCATCCGCTATGACGGAATTGTTCCAAGCGGATGTATCTTTGAGCGTTCTCGAAAAGACAATTTTCTTTGAGTTGTTCATAAAGCGAGCTAGCTCGCGTTGTGGAGCGGGCGTGTTCGGATCAACCTCGGCATTCGGCCAATATTGCGACATGAGCTGCCAAGCAACTCGTCCGTAAACTAATGTATCGAAGCGTTCGACCATCTCACCGGTCCAACGATCTAGATCACTTGACCAACTGGGCCCAATGAACTCGCCTCCTAAGCCGTCGATGAATCCGTCCACGCTCATAAACATCGATAAGACCAATTTGCGCATCGTCCCTCCGTCGGCAAACCGATTGCAAGATGCAACTGGTTTCAAATTAAGTGTATTTCGAGTATATTGCAAGCCATCGAGGTGCTTGTGAGACTTGAGTCCCGTTCTGATTGTCCGATCAATTTGACTCTTGAGATCCTTGGGGACAGATGGAGCTTAATTGTCATTCGCGACATGATGTTCGGAAATCGCCGTTATTTTCGTCAGCTCCTTAACGAATCCGAAGAACGTATCGCTTCCAATATTCTTTCCAGTCGACTCAAGCATCTCCTTGAAGAGGGCTTTGTCTCCAAAAGGGAAGACGCCGACCACAAACAAAAAGCCATTTACAGCCTCACCGAAAAGTCGATTCAGCTGCTTCCTATCTTGGCGCAGATAGGTGCATGGGGAAGAAAACACCTCGATTGTTCGAAAGCGCTTTCGATTCGCGCGGAGCTGCTAGAAAAAGGCGGACCCGAGTTGTGGGAGCGATTCATGGATGAACTTCGCGAAGTCCATCTTGGAAAGAAAAGAAAAATAAAGGGTCGATCGGTTGCGGCAGAGCTGCAAGCGGCTTTCGAAAAGGTTTCGAAAAGGTAAGACTTGCTAGCCTTTAGATCCGGCTGAATTCGTATTCGTGAAAGAAACGGCCGTAACGCGGATTGCGTTGATGTTGTGTTTCGACGTCTGACCGGTTTCCAATTCAACCCGGTAAACTGATTGCAATATGCAACTAGTTATGCAGAATGAAGAAGCGGATCAGCTTATTGACCGGAAGATGCCTTCGTTACTCAAGGATAGGGAGAGCCCGGGAATGCGAAAACTTATCTACGTTTCGCCGATGTCACTAGACGGCTACCTTGGCGACATGAAGTACGACTGGTCTATTCCGAGCGAGGCTTCTACAGCTTTCATCACTGAAGTGATTCGCCCTATCGGCACCTATCTCTACGGTCGCCGAAACTACGAAACCATGGGCGTTTGGGATTCACCGGAATTCGTCTCGACATTGACGGGTTCAACCAATCTGGAGTTTGCGCGCGTCTGGCAGGCTGCCGACAAGGTAATCTATTCAAAAACGCTGGGCGCGGTTTCGACAAAGAAGACTCGCCTGGAAAGAAATTTTGATCCGGAAGCAATTCGCAAAATGAAAGCTAGTTCGCCGAATGATCTTTGCGTGGGTGGTGCAAACCTTGCGGCGCAAGCGATCCGTGCAGGTCTTGTCGACGAGATTCATCTGCTCGTTGTGCCTGCGACGCTTGGTGGCGGCATCTCGGTGCTACCTAGAGACTATCCACTTCATCTAGAGCTCCTTCAGAAGCAAAAAGTAGGTGATGGATGGGTTTCTCTGCGATATCGACCGAAAGTGTAGAGGAGTCGACGAGTCCCTCGCTTACGTTGTAAGGTAGGCGAATGGAAAAATCCAAGACCCATGCCTTCATCAGCGATGTAAAGTTCCTCAGCCGCCAAACCAAATCTGGTAAATGGCGGAGCTTAGTCGTCGAAGAATACCCCTTCGATCACCAACTTCTTTCTTTAAGTAAGGTCTATCGACATAGCCGAAAGAGTTATGTCGGGCTTGGCGGCGAGTTCTCTCGGAAGGTGAGCTCGACCATGCGATCGCTCAGCGCCCATGATCTCTTCAAAGACGAGATCGAGTACTCGCCGTGCTTCACGGAGATGACGTGGTTCGCAGACCATGCGGAAGAAGTGTTCGATCCGGCGGCTGAGGTCGAGGCATTGACCCGTTTCAGCGACATTTCCCTTTTTCATGAGCAAAACCACCGGATCGTTTGGCGACTCTTGCCTCCAGCGCCTAAGGATCCTGGGGCTCTCAGTCGCTACTTGAATTTTGCCGAGGGTCTTGTGGCAACATTGGATGTCGTTTTGGCTGATGAGCTTGGAAAGAAGATTTCGCCCGTTTTTGAGCGGCTTAAAGTTATCTATCGAATCGGCGGCAACACTCGGTGGAAAACTAAAGGAAAGAAAGATTACCGCAGGTATTTGCTCGCTTTCCTATACGCCACTTACTTAGCGCTGGAGCTTGTGCACGACGACGATATTTTGAAGGCGACTGACTATGTTTTTCCTAAACAAGGAAAGATTAATAGGGAAGCTGTGTCCCGGGCGCTGGAACTCAGCGAACTCTTTACGCGCGTCACAAATACAGAGTGGCAAAAGCGGAATTTGAGATCATCTGGAACCAAGCTTGCGAAGCTGCACCGAGGATCGCGCATTGAGGCGTTGGTGCTGCCACCTGATCCGTTGGATATCGATGGTGAATTGGAAATCGCTGGGCGAGTTTTGGCATATTTTGGCGTCTAGACAAGTCTTTTGGCGAGAGTTTTCGAGAGGCTACTTGCGGCGCACTACGGAAAAGATGCAGAACAAACAAAATCCGATTATCGCGCAAAAAAACGAGGCCCAAAATACAAACAACATGGAACTAAACGGCTTTTGGCAAACACGGAGCGACATGGACACGCCACTTTTGATCAAGAGTCTCGAACATCCGGTGTTGAAGTAAGTTTTTGCCTCGCTGTCCAAAAGGAATGAGCAAACCCCGCCAATCAGGACAAGCACGATCACAGAAAGAACTTTCTGATTTGCATTAAGCAAGGCTCGATTCAATCGATCGAATGGATTCATTGTACAACTCCCTGTCATCTAGGCATCGAGCCGCTAATGCTAGGATATGCGCTAAATCCTTCGCCGTTAAGTCTTTCCCTCTTTTCATTTCAGGCTTTAGCAACGTCGCGGGCTGTCTTTTGAGTTCGGCATAGACTTTATTGACCGCATCCGGTGCATAGCTAGCGACATTCGCGAGGAGCTCGCGCCCGGCTTCGGTCTCAACGGCGGTTGAAGCAGGGACAAGAGTCCAAGGTCCAATTGAAGCGACGTTATTCACAAAGAGTTTGGACTCGAAAACTCGATCCGGCGTTTTCCAACATGTCGCGGCTGCGATCCCGATGAAGCGTATGGGCAAACCTAGCGAGATCGCCAAAGCTGTACTCTTTCTAGCGTCGGACGATTCCTCTTTTATGGCAGGTGAGGAAATAGTCGTGGACGGAGTTGGAGTGAACTTAAGAATCTAGTATCCAAATAATCGGATGAACTGTGACCCGGGAGTATTCAAGGTCATCGACTCTTGAGGATTCTGCGAAGCACTAATGCTGCGTCAGTTGGTAAAATAGGAGAGGCGTGAGTTTACCCCGCGCCTCTTCGAAAAACTCTTAGTTGCAGTTCAGTCTTACCGATTCCACGTAAGCACGATCGATCGAGTCGCGTGGCATCGCGCCCGCGCTTGAAAGCGTGAGTCTCGAAGCTGCGCACGCACTCTGCGTCTCGACCGCCGCGAAAGAGTAGGGGACAGAAACTCGGTTCGGGATGCTCACGCTATTGATGTCTTCTGAAATGTTGTCGCCACTGATGTTACTGCTAGCATGTGTCGGCGTGTCTGAGTCTGCCCAAATCGCGCGGTAGCCTTGCTTGAATGAAGTATTGCCTGGTGCAGAGAAGTAGTTATTCACGAAGTTGACATGGGCACCCATTCCGACCGATGCGCCCGAGCTTGTGAAGCCGTAAACCAAGTTGTTGCGGAAGTCTAAAGTCGTACTGCTCGTTTGGTTGCACGTGCGTGATCCATCGGTCGCGCGGCAAGCCCATACGAGGGGCAGACGCTCACCGTTTTTAATGTAAGCGTTATGGTGCATCGTCAGATTCCGTGGTTCGCCGTAAGAGATGAGTGTGGCCTTTCCTCCAGTCAGCGTCTCTTGCATCAAAGTCCATTGAACTGTGACGTTGTAAGCTCCCTCTGTGATGTCAATTGCACCATCAGACGCCTTCGAAACTGAAACGTGGTCGATCAAGATGTGGTGAGCTCCATCCCAGATTGTGATCGCATCTTCTTCACCTGCAATGTCACGGATGCGTAGATTGTGAATGATGATGTTATGAGCACCCAAGCTTCCAGCCAGAGTAATGCCCGCGCCCGTGATCGTGATGCCCTCACCCGGAGCTGTAGAGCCATCAACTGTGATGTACGAACCTCTCACATCGATCGCAGATGAAAGACGAATTGTTCCAGAGACGTCGAAATGGATGTAGCGGTTTCCAGCCGAGAGTGCGTCACGCAAACTTCCTGGTCCTGAGTTGTTCAGGTTGACGACGCGGTACACGGGTTTACCTGTTCCTCCGGGAGTCTGCCCGAAGCCTTCAGCGCGGATTTTAGACTGGGGCTCAGGTGTGGGTGTCGCAGGGACTGGAGTAGGTGTTGCCGGGCGAGGCGTCGGCGTCGGCACCTGCGGTACTGAACCAATCGCTACGACTTTGATGTCATCGACCAAGCAGTAGCCTGAACCCGCGGCTTTCCAGATGAACATTTGAACTTGTGAGAACGACGCAGGCGCCTGGAAGTTGACGCGCTTGAAGCGATTTGGATCAGCCCATGAGTAGGTATTGATCTGCACCTTTGAAACTTGAAGGTCTCGTCCACTCGAATCTTTGAAGGACACTCCGATTTCGCAAACATCCGATGCTTCGAGGAGCTTACCTACAACTTCGAGAGAGTAGTAGGCTCGTGGTACCATTGAATTCAACATTTGGTAGCGGCCACCCTGACCAATACCAACTTTCAAAGCGTAAGTTCCGCTATGAACGTTGCTCGAAACGATTGTGCTGTTGCCGAAATTCTGCCAGCCAAAACCGCGAGACTCGAAGCCGCCGTTGGTAATCAAATTGGCTTGAGCGGCCTGACTCCCGATTACGATAAAGAGAATTGCTAAAAGCTTTCCCATCACGCCCCTCCCGCTAAGTTCATTTCAACTGATTCGGTCGAAAGAGCCGAGTTACATCTTTGGTGAGAGGTGTCTCAGGGTGAGATGGATCGCGCATGTTCGCGTGCTCTGTCGCGAGAGTTGGTTCCCGCTCACGCGACTTCCCGAGGTTTGTTCGCATGCGCCAGCGGGCGCATGCAAACTGCATGAGCTGCGCTCCTCGGCGCGCAAGTTGCGCCTGCGGGGCTCGCTCAATCGAAGCGTCACAACGACTTCGTCGTTCTGCCGCATCGATGAATCGAACTCACGGCTTGCGGGATCACATCGCACACTCTTCGCTAGAAATAAAAAAAGCCGACCCGAATGGGTCAGCTTTTTTTATGAATGGCGGAGAGGGTGAGATTCGAACTCACGGTACCTGTTACAGTACACACGCGTTCCAGGCGTGCGCATTAAACCACTCTGCCACCTCTCCGCAGAGGTAACTAGAAAAGAAGCCGGAACTTAGCATAAGCAGTTTTTTGCCGTCCAGCGCCAATATCGTTTTGGGGAACATTTTGGGCACCATCATGCCCCGAGGGTCCGGTCGGGAGCAGGCGGATCACGTTGGCCACCCGTTACAAACGTTTGCATTGCCCACAATTAGACCGTTCGGTCACCTTGGACGACGAATGAGCCGAGATTTCTTTCAGGTCATCCCTTGTTGCCCAGTGCGCCGACGGTTCAATCGAGAAAATCACAGAAGAAGAAAATAGGATGTTCTCAGTTGAGAGTCGATTGATACGAGTTTCGAGCTGTTTCAAGCGGGTAGAGGCAGGGTAGTCAGCCTTGGAGATCTAAGAGTGTCCAAAACCAATCAAACCGTAGCGTGAGCAACGACTCCCAAATTCGGGGTCCTCGCCGAGCTGGTAAATGAACTCGGCAGTAACCCAATAGCGTTTTCATCCCTTTGGGGTCATTCGGAAAAAAGGAACAAATTGCGATCGCTAACGCTTTCGTGATGGAAAAGCCACCCAAGCAAAGGTCAAGAGACTAAGGCCAACAATCAGCAAGATCGCCTCTGGAGATGCTTTGGCACTTGGCCCGCTGCCTTCAAAAGTGATGAGACGCCAGCTTGTCGAACTCAGCTTTGTCGCGGCGAGGACTAGGCAGATAAAGCCTAAAGTCGCTAAAGTCGCACTCGGTACGTACTGCAAAATCCGCTTGAAATGCTGCATGAGTAGAAGGTTACCGACGAATCAGTGGGTGGTAAAGTCTGCCGTTTGGCTGGCGCTGCACTTCGCGAGGGTTTTTCAAACGACCGCGACATCGGTCTCGAATCCGCACGGATCTAAACTAGACTTATTGATCTCAGAACGAGACGCCGCCGAAAGAGCGTCTCGTTTCTTTTCGTCTCAAACTAACTTCTGCAGATTTAGATTTCGTAAACCGAAGAGTAGGTATGCGATGTACCTCTCTCCAAATTTATTTCTTTGCTGCTTTTATCGGCGTGCTCGCCACGTCGGTAAGTTGCAGTCCCGTTAGCGATAACGGTTCTTCACGCGTGCGATTGCGTCTGCCAGACGGCGTTCAATCATCGAAAGTCGGCACGCTCGCTTACAATTGGTCGAACGTTTGTTACGCGATTCACATCCATGCCTCCGATATTAAACCCTCTCAAGGTACGAGCTGTGAGATTCCACTCGCACTTTTTCACGGGTTGAAAGCTCCTGGCCAAGAGATCTCGATCAACGTTCCGCGAGGTCGCGATCGCACGTTAGAGATCTTCACATACCTTCGCGCAAACGCGAGCGAGGCTTGCTCACAGCTCAACAACGGCTTTGCGGGGCTAGATAAATCAAAACTCGTTCGTGTGGGTCGCGTTGACAAGTTCCATACCGATGCACCTGAAGTTGACGTTGAAGTCACCATCCGTGCTCCGAACGCAGGTGAATCAGTTCTAACTCAATACAACTTACCAGCAACGTGCGTAGCGACGGCGCCTGATCCGACCGCTCGTGGAACGGCTCGCATTACCTCAGGACGCGCCCGCTCAATTGGCGGATCGTTTGTCGTAGATGCGGCCCTCACAGGCACGCAAAACGAAATCACGTTGTCGGGTGGATCGTTCAAAGTTCAACTTACGCGCGAGCCGAAGTAAGGAGTGCGCTAATGAAATACCAAGCCAAGCTTACAACCGCGTTACTGATAGGGCTTACGAGCGTCCCGGCGTTTGCGTTCAAAGGACCTGGCACGATCAACTACGAAGGGCGAGTCTACAATACCGACGGCGTAACGCCTTCGACGCAAACGGTTTCCTTCATCCTCCGCGTGATGAATCCCGCTGCTGATTGCATCCTCCGCGAAGAGAAAACGTCAGCTGTAAACTTATCGGCAAGCAACGGGTACTTCTCGGTATCGGTTGGGCAGGGGACCGCGCACGGCAACGATCCTGGCTTGAGCCTCACGCAAGTTTTCGCAAACGGCACGCCTGTCGCAGGCAAAATGCTCGATGGGACAGGGTGCGTTTACACGCCGGCGGATGGCCACGGACGCATTCTCCAAGTCGTCATAGACGATGGTGGTACGCAAACAGCGCTGACACCTAATGTCTCGATCGGAGCAGTTCCGTCTGCTATCACAGCTGACTCACTTCAAGGAAAGTCACCTTCCGAGTTTCTTCAGCCGAGTTCGGGAGCGCTCACGCAAACAAATTTGGAATCCGTGTTCAATACGGCTGCACGTGTGACCCAGTTGAATGACGTCATCGACGGAACTTCCGGCTTCTACATGAAGACGGGCGATTCAATGGCGCGAGTTCCAGGTAGATCAACAAACCCCGCTACGCCGACGGCGGGATCCCTCTGGTACGACACGGCTTCAAATCAACTCAAATACTATAACGGAACGGCCGTCCAAACGCTTGGTACGGGCGGAAGCGGCGTAAGTTCCGTCTCTGTGTCCACGCCTTTAAGCGTAACAAGTAGTTCTACAACACCTTCGATTTCAATATCACAAGCAACGACATCGACGAGCGGCTATCTTAGCGCAACGGACTTCACAAGCTTCAACTCGAAGATGTCGTCGAGCCTCTCAAACGCGCATCTTTGGGTGGGCAATGCTTCGAACAGTGCCACTGCCGTTGCGGTATCCGGTGACATGGTCATGAGCAACTCCGGTGGCTTCACGGTTATGAAAATTCGGGGCAATGACGTTTCGGGCAACACACCCATGACGAATCAGGTTTTTAGATTCGACGGAACGGAATGGGTACCTAGTTACTTATCCTTGTCGCAAATTCGCAAGTCCGATGGCACAGCACAGATCCCTGGAGCTTGCACAGCAGGTCAGGCACTTACTTATAACTCGTTAACTGATCAGCTAGAGTGTTCCACGCTCTCGGTGGCGGCAGCTCAAGTTTCGGGCCTTGGCACGGCGGCGACAAAAGACTTCGGAACAAGTGCCGGGAACCTCGTTGAACTTGATGGCACAGGGAAAATTCCCTCAACTGTCTTACCTCCTGCTGGGGGCCCATGGTCAACGAACGCCAGCGACGTTTACACGACAAGTGGAAACGTGGGAATCGGCACATCTTCGCCAGCAGTCAGGTTAGAAGTGAATGGGGATTTGAAATTTTACGGAAAACTCTACGCAGGCGTTGGTACGACGGTAAGTTTATCAAGCTGTGGAACCGGAGCGACCTTAAGTGGCAACTCGTCGCGTGGATCCGTGGCTGTAGGAAACTCTGTCACAACATGTTCAATCAACTTAGGTAGTAGCTATCCATCACCACCTACGTGCGTGGTGAGTTGGATCCACAACGGAAACGCGGACCCCAGTTTCCCGATTCGGTCAAACGTGACCATGGCGTCGACCACGGCAACTCTGAACGTCGTCAGTTCCGGTGTCATGGATGGTTTAGCATTTACCTACATTTGTATGCAGTAAGCTCATTCGACGAAAGAATATCGCGCGAGCTTCTCCAGAAGCTCGTCGAAGACGATGGGCTTTGAGAGATAATCAGTACATCCTGCATTTAAGCTATACTGGCGGACTTCGGACATCGCGTGCGCGGTGAGTGCGATGATCGGTTTCCTGAATCCAAGTGCACGCAACCTTTTTGTTGCCGTGTACCCGTCCATGATCGGCATTTGAACATCCATCAAAACAAGATCGAAATCGCCGCGAAGAGCTTTTTCAACTCCCTCAGCGCCGTTTGCTGCCAGGTCAACATCGATCGATTGTTTCCTGAGGAATCGCTGAATCAAGAGTTGATTGTCCGGAGCATCTTCCACCAACAAGACTTTTAGGTTTTCAAGGGAGCGGCGCTTCGAAGGCGCAGGGGTCGATGCAGAGGTTTCGAGATTCTCGGGAAGCGTTTCGCTTTTCACGAGGATGCGGAAAGTGCTTCCGAAGCCGGGCTGGCTAGCAAGAAGCTCGACGTTCCCACCGAGCAGATTCGCAATTTTTCGGGAGAGCGCTAGGCCGAGGCCAGTGCCACCAAAGCGGCGAGCGATGGAATCATCAGCTTGACGGAAATCTTCAAACAAGCGCCCCGATTCTTCGCGGCTCATGCCGATGCCGGAGTCCGTCACGTCCACGGCTACGTGGCGCGTACCTGTCTCCTTCACCGTTTGATCGTAAAGACGAATCCGAACGAAGCCTCGCTCCGTAAATTTGATGGCGTTGCTCACGACGTTCGTCAAAATTTGTTTAAATCGGAAAGGATCGGTGACGAGTTCGTCGCGAGTTCCGGGATCAATTGTATAATTGATCCGTAAGCCTTTCTTATTCGCATGAACACTTAAGAGCGAGACCACATCGAGGACAAGTTGCCGAGGAGAGCAAGGAGCCATTTCGGTTCGAAGGAAGCCTGATTCAATCTTACTCAAATCCAGGATGTCGTTGATGATCATTTGCAGCTGATCACCATTTCGAAGAATGACGTCAGCGAAACTTCGTAGATCGATGTCATCCATCTCAGGGTCTTTCATGAGTTGACCAAACCCGAGAATTGCACCTAATGGCGTACGGATCTCGTGACTCATGTTCGCTAAGAACGAACTCTTCATGCGGCTCGCGGCTTCCGCAGCTTCTTTCGCCTCGCGGAGCTCGATCTCCGCGTTCTTGCGATCCGTGATGTTTGCCGTGATGCCAACGAGACGCGTGGGTTCTCCGGCTACATTGTGGGCAACGTCGCCAGAGGCCTCGATCCAGTGGATCGAGCCGTCATCCCAGCGCAGTCGATATTCACAGACATACCTTGATCGCGTCTCGATCGCGTGCAAAACGGCGGCTTGCATGCGAGGACGATCTTCGTCGTGAATTTTTTTGAGAAGGTCTTCGTAAGTCAGAGTTGAATCAGGAGCAACGCCACAATTCGCTTTACAACGATCGTTGCAAGTCAGCTCCATTGTTTTTAGGTCAACCGCCCACGATCCAAGATGTCCAGCTTGAAGGGCGATTCGAAGTCGCAATTCATTTTCTTCGAGCTTAAGCTCCGCAGTTTTTCGCTTAGTAATATCCGCGATCGTGCCGGCTAGCTTCACGACTTTCCCAAAAGCGTCAAAAAAACAGCGGCCCCGAACGACGACCCAAAGTTGATCGCCATCGGGTCTGAGAATTCGATAATCGACTTCGAACTCAGGATCATCCAGCGACAAACTCTGGATAAGCTCAGTCACGCGAGCCGAGTCATCTGGATGTATGAGCTCGCCAGTTTCTCTAGGATGAAAGGTGGCGCGGTGGGGATCAAGACCCCATATCGTCCGCGCGCTCTCCGAGAGAGCCGCTTTTTCCGCGGCGAGATCAAGCTCCCATGTGCCGATACGAGTTGTCTCAATCGCGCTTGAAATCATTTGTTGTGCGTTTGCCATCGCGGCCGCAAGAAAGCCCGCGGTGAGTTCAAGAATCTTTTCGTCAAGTGGCGTGAAGTTTCCGATCTTCTTCGAGATAACTTTGAGAACGCCGACCCGAACCCCGTTGTTGACTAGGGGAGAGAGGATCATTGATCGAGCTGAAGCTTTTTGCGTAATGACGCGATTCACTCGTTGATCGGTTTCCGAATCATCGATCCGAATGACTTCGCCGCTCTCAAGGCAAATCGACGACGATGTTCCTTTGAGCTGAAACCGCATACCTTGAACAGGCTCGGCTGTCCCGGTCGCATGTCGAACAATCAGGTACTCACCATGGAACATTTCGATCGTTGCGCCATCGCCGCGCAGCCACTCCTGCATTTTCGTTGCGGTCATGTGCAGCACGGCCTGCAAATCGAAACCTGCCGTTGTGATCTCTCTTTGAAATTCAATGATGGCTGATAGCACGTCCGATGAGAGATTCCCAAAGACAGACCATTCTGCTTTTTGAGCGTTCGGACCATTCATGAACGAAAGCTTTCAGTGCGCGAGCTGCGCAACGTGAGATGGATTTTAACGAAGGAGGGGGGGAGGCTATCCCAAAAAGGCCGCAATCACCAATGGTGATTTTCATCTCAGCGATACGTTCGAGTTGAATGCTGTGTAAACAGCTAAGAACTGCTCCAGAGGTTGGAGCAGTTGAGTTTAGATTGCGGGATACCAGACGAGATAGTGGCCTTTATTGACGCGGACGCCACCTGAAATTCCACCCCAGACAACCAAACGATTAGCCGCATACCCCACGCAGAAGGTATTTGTAGAGCTATTGGGCCCTGAGGTTGGGATAGGTCGCCAAAGATCTTTAGCTGGATCATAGAGCCCGCCCGTAGAGCCGTCGCTGAATGCGATGTACTTGCTTCCTGTCCAGTAGAGATAACCGTTTCCTGTCCCGATCGGCGCATTTACACCCGTTGCCCCGCCATTCCATGTGTTAGTCGCCGGATTGTAAGTGACTAATGCATTTGTTCCGCCACCCCAGATCGTAAATCTTGAGCCAGTCCAGCAGTATCCAACGTGAGGAAGGCCGAAACCTGGAGCTGCAATTGGTGACCATGTCCCTGAGGAAAGAGAATAGACGTGGCAGTCGAGGGCGTAGGTGGTGGGGCTTGTCAGCCCCCCGAAGATATAGACTTTGTCGACGCCGTCAGAAACCATTGCGTGCGCCGAGCGCGCGGAAACCGATGGACCAGCGGACGATGGAATCAATGTCCACGAGTTCGTTGCCGGATCGTAGATGCCGCCATCATTGTAGTAAGTCGTTCCGTTTTGTCCGCCCCAAACCATGTATTTGCCACCGACAGCCACGGCTCTGACGAAGTCTCGTGCTGAGGGTGCGCCTGCAGTTGGTGTGTCAACCCACGCTCCGCTCCCTAGACCCGACGGAGTAAAGAGGCCGCCCGTGTTAAGCGGTGCGCTCGACGTGCTTACGCGTCCGCGGCCGCCCCAAACAAAAATAGTTGTGCCATCTGTCGCGAGTCTCATTCGGTCGCGCCCAGCCGGACATGTTCCGGAAGTGAGCGTGATTCCATACCAGGTGTTGATCAATGGATCAAACCACAGCTGCGTCTGAATGTATCCGGCAGAGCCAGATCCATTCGAGCCGCCGAAGAAGAAGATCTTGTCGTTGATCGTAGCGGATTCGCAAGCTGAGCGAACCGGAATGACTCCGTTGTTCATCGGAATCCAACCGCGACGTGATTGCAGGAAGGATCCAGCAGCGTTGAAGGCTCCGGCAGTTTCCGGCAGGAGCGCCGACGCCGTTAGAGCACCAGCGGTTTTCAGGAAGTCTCGTCGGCTTGAATTAGAATTGTTACCAGAGTTCATAACCTAGCCACCATTAATATCCGGGTACCCATGCAACGTAAACGAAGTTGCCCATCACCGAGAATGTATACAAACTGTGTTTACCTTCGACGGGCGTCGTGTGATCAGGCGGCATACGCACCGAGAGCGAACCTGTTCCAGTTCCGGTGTAGGCCGTGAAGCTACACGCTGAAGCTGCGCTAGTGCCTTGGATCGCTAGCGTGTAAGTACCGCCGTTTTTCAAATTGTTCAGAGTCATCGCTCCGCAAGACGATGATGTGTACTGCAAGTTTCCGCCGCTGAAATCGATTGTTGTTCCGGCGGTCGCGGTCGGAGCTTTTGTGATGATAGCGCCTTGAACGTCCAGCGTAGCGGAGGGAGTCACCGTTCCCATGCCGATGTTGCCCGTTACGCTGTCGATATAGAAGGGATGAGTCCAAGTCGTACCGTTAAAGAAGCCGATCTCTAAGTCGTTCCTGGCGTCGATAGTGTCGTTCTGATCACCTACGGTATAAATGTTCCAGCCTTTAGTGTTTGCGGTCCCAAGAGTTCCAGTTTTTGGATCTTTACTGAGGAGTTCAATTTGTGCGTGCTCACCATCGTTACCTTGAACACCAACTGCGATCGCCGCCGTACCTGTTTTGTGAATGTGGAGTGAACGTTGTGGGTTGTTTAAGCCAATACCGGTATTTCCGTTAGCGCCGATGTAGAACATCTCAGCGCCGTTTCCGTAAACCCGCATCGAAGCACCAGAGCCGTGCAAGTTGATGAGTCTTAACTCTCCAACGTCGTTGATGATCTGCCAAGGTTGGCTGAATCCAGAATCGTCAAGAACCAAGCGGGGAGTTCCGTTGAGGATACCCATCTCCGCACGATCGGAACCTGCAGGTCCTTCCGAAACAGTACCTGTCGAGCGGATGCCGGTTCCTGCTACGTGAAGAGTTGTGGCAGGCGAGTTCGTTCCGATACCGACGTTGCCGCCGGAAGGTGCGATGTAGATGTTACCTTTGGTTGCTGAAGTTGTGGAATCGATCGTCAGGTTCTGCGAAGTCGCGTTGCCCGCCATGTATTCAGGAGCATAGTATCGAGCAGCGTAAACGTATCCACTTGCGCGCATGTTGCCTGAAACATCAAGAGGGACACCCGGGTTATTTAAGCCGATACCGACGTTGCCTGCCGTGTAGTAGATGTTCGAGCCGGATGTTGTCCATTGCGTGGCCGTGCCGGACGGAAGAAGCGACGATGGAATTTTTGCGCCTGCATCGAGTTCAACTAAGTTGCCTGCAGCCGTGCCGAAATTCTTTGTCGAAGCCGTGCCGAGTCCCGTCACTTGCGTGTTCGCAATCGAAATGTTCGTGCAAGTGAACGTGTCCGTGAGGGAAGACCAGTTCAGGGTCTGTCCCGCCGTACAAGACGCTGACGCAAACTGCGAAGTTCCGTCCGATTTACGAAGATCGGTCACGTTGAAGTACTGGGGCTCCCACGAAGTGTTCGTCGTGTTGTAGCGCAAGTATTGACCCGTGACCGGAGTCGTCGATGCAACCGTACGACCTTGCAACTTCGTTACCGTAAACGAACCAGCGTTCGTCATCGTCACGTCGCCTGCAGGCGCAACGGCCGTCGCGACGTTTGATCCGTTGCCAACCCAGATCGAGCCACCCGTGAGTGTAGTGCCAAGTTTATTGTTGAAAGTCGACCAATCGGTGCTCGAGAGATAACCG
>SYLX01000002.1 GCA_005808505.1 Bdellovibrionales bacterium
GCCAAGCTGAATCGCTTGGCGCGTCAGCGAGAATACTCCCGAGATCAAAGCTTGCGAGGCAATGACCGAGGCCGCAGCCGCAAGGGCGACGAGCGGATAGAGCGCCCACTCTGGTGCCATTAAAAAGAACGGATTTTCCGCTTTCGATGGATCCTGCATGAGAAGCGCGCCCTGACCGAAGTAGTTCAGAACAAGGCCCGGCAAAACGGCAACAAACCACGCGCGACGTATCGGCGATTTACCAAAGTGCCCCATGTCGGCATAGAGCGCTTCTCCCCCGGTCACGACGAGAAAGAGTGAACCCATGACGAAGAAGGCTTCCGCTTTATGATGGAAGATAAAATCAAATGCGTAGACCGGGTTCAACGCCTGAAGAACGGCTGGATGCTCGACAATCTTATTTAAGCCGAGGAGTCCAAGAACGACGAACCACACAAGCATGATCGGCCCGAAGATCGCGCCGATGCGGGCGGTTCCGTGATTCTGAAAGTAGAAGAGGAAAAAGAGAATCACGCACGTAAGCGGGATGACGAACTTATCGAAGACCGGTGTGGCTAACTTCAATCCTTCAATCGCTGATAGCACCGTAACGGCCGGCGTGAGAATTCCGTCACCATAAAGCAGAGCCGCACCGAAAATCCCGAGCCCAAAGAGAATGAACTTTCGATCCGCGAGTCTTCGGGGAACAGCAAGGGCCGTGAGCGCGAGGATTCCGCCTTCACCGCGGTTATCGGCACGCAAAACGAAGATCATGTATTTGATCGAAATAACGAAAACTAGAATCCAGAATGCCAGGGAAAGGACTCCGAAGACGGAGCCTTGGGTGACTTCGATTCCGTGCGGGCCGTGAAAACATTCGCGTAATGCGTAGAGAGGACTTGTTCCGATGTCTCCGTAAACAACGCCTAAGGCCGCTAAGGCCACCGGCCAAACCGAACGCGCAGCGCCGTGTCCACCGCCGTCGCGGCCTGCCGCCACGTGTGTGCTCATTGCTTAAGTCTCCCGCATGATGTCGAAACAAGTGCGTGCTCAACCTAGTCGACAATAGTTTCGCTGTCCACCAGGGCCGTGGTCAAAACATACGGGAGAGGAGAGTTCTGCTGATTTCGTAAGCGACGCACTTGAAATGCGCCGCGGAAAGAATGGATTTAAACGCCTACGCTGCGCAGAGGAACGATCTTCACTTGCGAGCGGAAGACGTAGCCCTCACCGGGAACGGAGGCAACGTACTGCGAAAGAGCACCCATTTTGCGTCGGAGTGAACAGATGTGTTTATCGACCGTGCGCTCAACGACGTGAAGATTCTCGCCCCAAACTTCGCGCAGGATGTCAGCACGCGAAAGCGTACGACCTTCGTGCTTAGCGAGGTGATAAAGGATTTTGAATTCGTTCGGCGTGAGCTCGAGATCGCGTTCAGTCGCTTCGCCACCTTTATCGGAACTTTTGAGCTGCGACACTTTTTGTCGACCTACGAAGAACTTCAGCTCGCCTTTTGCGAATTGATCCGCCGAAGCTTGCGAAGAAGCCGCGCGCTTTAAACGCGCATCGATGCGAACGCGAAGTTCGTCCGGATGAAAAGGCTTTTGGATGTAATCATCAGCACCCGCGGCAAAGCCCAAAACGACATCAGCTGCTTCTTTGCGACCTGTTACGAAGAGAATTGGTGTGCTCGAAAGACGCGGATCTTTTCGCATCTCTTCGCAAAGGGATAAGCCGTCTCTTCCCGGCAAGCCTACGTCGATAAGAATGAGATCGAACGTGTTCTTAGAAACTTCCGTCAGCGCTTCATCAGCATTCGACGCAACGACTACCGCGAACCGATCCACGAGCGCAGATCGAACGAGATGTTGGTATTCCGGCGAATCTTCGATTAACAACGCTTTACGCAAGCATGACCTCCCCAAGCCACTGATCGTCACCGCGCTCTTCTCTTGCCGATCGAAAAACTAAAGCGCGGAGTGATACCTCCATTGTGGACTGAATTGTCTAGAATTCAAAACAAAACCTGTTGCATTTTATTTCAACCGAACCTTGAGACATTCAGCACCGCGCAATCTTTCCTTAACCGATTGGCAGTATCTCAAAACCAGACTCACCGAATAAAAGACGAGTCAAAAGCACAGCTGTAACTTCGGTTCATTTTTTGAGGCGCGAAACTTGAGAGACTCATCCGAACCTAATAGCGTTCGTCGGTTATCTCACGCTCGTTTGGACCGTCCGACTGCCGATTCATAAGGACGTAGGGAAGCGCGAGTAAAACCGCCGTCGCGCCGATGATGATAAAACCGATCACGGCACCGAAAACTCCCGAGAACAATGCGCCAATCGATAGTAGCGTTTCCATAGAAGAAGCTCCTCCCTCGTTGGAAAATCAAATTCTCTCAAACGAAGCGCAAGAACGCCTTTGCGAGCCGATGATGGAATTGCGCCGTTTTAATCACAGCCCTTTCAACGCGATCCGTGGGGCAAACCTACCCTTTTTGAGACGTTGTAGAGATCAAATCCAAGTCAATCTCCTTCTCAGGGCCAATAGGAGCGGATCCAGCGAAACTGGACCTTGAAATTCGCCTCGAAAATGGATGAAGATTAAAGATAGGGCTAATGAAGGCCCTCATCGCAAGGAGGATCGTCTTCGACAGTTTCGAGAGGATCCACGAGCGGACCAATCGAGCGCTCGTGCTGAACTCGAGCTTCCAGCCAGTGAAACTCGTAAGCTGGCAAAAAGCCCTCATCCTTTGGTTTCAAGGGAAAGTTGAAATCCTTGAATACCACCATGTCGCGGCCCGAAGCGCTTCATCAAGCTTCAAGCTTCCGAGCGTGATGCGACTTAAGCGCTACGTGAATCCCCGCAGATCAACACGTCTGAAATTTTCCCGAGAAAATATCTATCTTCGTGACAGCTACACTTGTCAGTATTGCGCCGAGCAGTTTCCCGCAAAGGAACTCACGCTCGATCACGTCGTGCCGGCAAGCAAGTTTGGTCGCAAAGATTGGACGAACGTTGTTACCGCGTGCCGTGACTGCAATCACAAAAAAGGCAATCGGACTCCGCTGGGCGCGGGCATGCCGTTGCTTAACGAGCCACGGATTCCAACTTGGCTTCCGGTGACTCAGCCAAACTTCCAAATCGAAAACATGCCGGAAGAATGGCGCCCCTATCTCGGAACTGGTTAACTCGTCGCTGGCTCACACTTTACGATGGTGAAAACGTCACGCAAAGTGTGAGCCAGTTTGCCAACACTACATTTTCCTTTGATTGACACGTCTTCACACCTGCCGTGATCCTGTAGGAACGGTTGAGGTCTCCGTAAACTCGGGAGGCCAGAAGATGTTTCGCTCTTGCTCGAAAATTCTGTATCCGAACATGCGGCACAAGCCGCTCCGTGGATCCTTGCGCCGGATTTCTTTCACTGTGATCGCACTGACCTTAAGCGGTTGGCTCACGGGCTGCCAGAAAGAATCTGGTCCGCGCTCTGACTGGCGCCCCGAGCGGGCGAATACTTGCTCCTCGCTTGCGGAGATCGATGCACCATCGACAACTCGCGAAGCTTCCGTTTCGCCCTTTGAGAAAAATCGCTTTCAAACCGCAAACGCAGAGACCGATGAGACGACATGGATCGCGTTGATCGACAACGGCTGCGCTTCTCGCGCAAGCGAAGGGCGATTCTCGCGCGCGCTCTACGACAAGCGAGGACTCAAAACCTTAAGCATTCAAGCTTACCGCCTAGGCTCTGGCGAGAAAAGAGCACGGAAAGGCATTAAAGACGATTGCACGCTCGGCGTGTCGCTCGAGCAAAAAAAGATTTCTTCAATCGGCGGTCGCTTGCGGTTTCCGATCCCTGAGCCCGGCGAAGGATTACACGACGCAAGCGTCGATGCTGCGAGACCAACCCAAGAGCATCACGAATTCCTTGGCTCCACCACGCTCGTGCGCAACCGTTCTTTAATTTTCACCCGTGGGCAAGAACCCATCATCGCGATTGTCGATACGGGAGTTGCGCTCGCTCATCCCGACTTGCGTGAGTCACTGTGGCGCGGTCCTGGCGGCGAAGCTGGTTTTGATTTTTCCGATTACGATAACGATCCCAGCGATGAGCAGTACCACGGAACCCACGTCGCGGGGCTTGCGGCTGCAATCGATCATTCAGGCCGCGGCATCTCCGGCGTTGCGCCAGGTGCGAAGATCATGGCCGTTCGAACCATGGATTCTTTCGGGCATTCGACGATCGATCGCGTAGCAAACGGAATTCTCTACGCGATCGAAAATGGAGCGGACGTCATCAATTTGAGTTTAGGCAGCCCAACTCGCATCATCTCCCCGATCCTGGTCGACGTCATGCAAAGAGCCGCACGAAAAAATGTGGTCGTCGTGATCGCCGCCGGCAACGACAAGCGCGAGATAAACAGCGACTATTTAGTTGAACCCGCGGCGCTCGCCCACCGGATCGAAGGCGTCATCAGCGTCGGATCCGTTGATACCGAAACGGGTGATCGGTCGCTGTTTTCAAACTTCAGCTCTAAGTACGTCGAGATCATGGCTCCAGGTGCGGTTCATAGCGATTCGGTTCGGGAGAAGACGGTAGGTTTACTTTCGACTTTTCCCTTCGTTGATCAGCCATACGCCAGGCTTCCGGGAACCTCGATGGCCACACCGCTTGTAAGCGGAGCTGCGGCACTCGTCATTGCGAAGTTCCGTGCCAGAGGACGATCATACTCAAATGCGCTCGTGGAGCGGGAACTTAAAAGATTGAGCCACGTAAACCGCGGATTGATGTCGGATGTTCGAGGCGGACGAGTTCTTGATCTCCGAAGCTTCCACGTCGATATTCCGGTTCATCCCGAAGGTCCCTCATCCCCTCAACCGAGCGCCCCGCGCCCGACAGAGGACAACCCCTGTTTCTGACTCCAGCTTTGAGCGAGTCAAGCGCCAGTTGAGATCATGGGCCTCACTACATACGGAATCGTGAACTGAGTATTTCGAATGCGAAACATCAACTGACTTCACCGAACTAAATCCAACAGAGGTGTCGAGGTCGCCAGCGTTAGGCGTAGAACAATCATGGGATCGACAGTTGTTGTCGGTTCAGGCTCCGCGCCGGACCTTCAGCAGAAGCTTCCGGAGAACCGGCGTCTAGCAAATGGCTTCATAGGAGGAGGTCGAATGATTCCCTTGAAAACTCATAATATTTTAGACTACGTGATCGGTGCGCTCTTGATCGTATCTCCCTGGCTCTTCCGATTTGCTGAAATCGATGCAGCAAGAAATACGTTCTTAGTTTTGGGCGGTGGTTTGATCGTCTATAGCCTTTTGACGAACTACTACTACTCGGTTGCGCACATTCTGCCCTTGGGTGTTCACATGACACTCGATGCGCTTGCAGGGATCGTTTTGATATTGGCTCCGGCCCTGTTTGGTTACCGTGATCTGCTGACTGGTGGACAGTACGCTGCGCACATCGTGCTCGGTATTGGTGCTGTCGGTTTAGTCGCGCTCACGCGACCCCGGACGGAAGCCGCTAAAACCCCAGCAGAGCGGGCGGCTATCGCTCACGATGTACCGCTTCCTCACTGACGACGACGACGACAACGAATCCGACGACCTGATTCGAGACCTTAAATAAGCGTCGTGATCGCAAGTCGTACCCTGGCTCTCCAAAAGGCGCTCTCACGAGCCCGGGGGTTTTCAACCTGCAGAAGATGCCTTCAAAGCGCTTTCTGCAGGTTTTTCTTTTTATCTTACGTGGTGAAGCGGAACACAGAATCGAAGAGGAAGTAGATTCCACCGCAAACCGCAAAGACCGCGACGAGCCAGCCGCCGCCAAAGATATTGAACATCAGGAATTTTGCACGCTCTTCTTCTTTAAGAGCAAAGAGGCGATCTTTCCATAGAGAGAACACGAGAACGCCCGCCAAGAACAAACCCAAGCCCAAAATGAGTTTGAGCGTTGCGAGATCGCTCAAGAAACCAGGGAAAGGCAAAGGGTTTACGACGAGGTTCAAATTCATATCATCTCCTCCAAGAGCTGACGAAAGTTATGTTTCAACAAGTTGTGTAGCTGGCGTGTAGCTTTCGAAACATCTCGAAGGTAACAGGTTGGTCTGGTTTGGGAGAGTGGATTTATCTCGCGTCGGGCTTGAGTGAGGCCCGAACGAACTTGAACTGGCTGAACGGCTTAGTTCAGGAGAGGAGCTCCGCGACTTCTGCCGGCGATAATTCGCCCTTGTAAAGACTTGAAAGCTCTTGAAGGGATTCGGCTGATTCCTCAAACACGCGTTCTGCTTCTGAAGGAATTTCGATCGCGCGCAAAAGACGCTCGAAGAGATCCGCGAGCGCGGCTTGATCCCCGATGTTCTCATCAACAAAGCCAAGAATCTGGTACGTTTCTTCGCGCGGTATCTTTCCGGGTCCCTCTCCCCGATATCCTCGCTCTATCCATGGAAGTGACGCGAGACCAAGGAAAAGCGACCACGAGCAGAAAAGCCGGTAACCCACTTCGGCTTTCGGAAGACTTTGAACGTAATCAAAAGCAATGCGCGCGTCTTCGATCAAGCTTCTTAGCACCAGGCTTCGCGACGGTACTAAGAATCGACCGTGAGTCTCGTCGCCGTTTTGGTCCTTCAGCAGATTTACCTTTTGCAGAAAAAGACCGAAGCGGAAGGCGTCGATGAGGCCTGGCGCATTCTCCCGCTTCACGAGCCTGGTCAGAATTTCGCCGACGACACCCGCTACGAAAAAGCAGTAGCGATTTACGTCTGCGAGATTCCGCAAACGCAACAACCCTTCACGGTTCTTCTTTGTCATGAAAAACCGCATACCCCGACTCATACTCAGGATTGGATCCCTCAGACTTTCACGAATCTCAGGCGGTAGCCCATGGTAGTCGCAGAAAAGCGGATAGGCGTCTTTTAGAAGCTCAGTTTCACTCTCAGGAAGACCTTCGTGAGGAAAGAGCTGAGTCCAAGCCTCGATCTCCGAAGCCTGAGGTTTGCGCTCTAGAAACGATTCGAAAAAAGTGAACGCGCGCTCTTGATCCGTGAATACGGGCCACGCTGCATCTTCAATCGTATCAACGATTCGGCAGAGCAAGTAGCTTAAGCCCACCCACTCACGCAGAGGATTGTCTAATCGAGCAATGCAAAACGCGAAGCTACGACTCACTCGATCCAAGTGGTCTTGGTAAAAATCAGAGCGATCGTCGTTGTGCACGCGAAGTCCTGGCGTCGATTCCATCATCTCCAAAAGAGCGTGTCAGAGTTCGCGTAAGCACGCAACCTCGCTAGAGAGTTCAATCAAAACGTAACACGATGAACCGCGATTTTTTCGTTGGACTGCAAGTGAAAACCAGTTGATAACTGGTGCAAACCAGCTAGGAGGACAGCTATGTCGAGCCAGGACAATTCGAACGGAAACAACAACCGCCGCGACTTTTTGAGAAAAGGCGGAGTCGGTCTTCTCGCTGCGGTGATCGGGAGCCGGATCGCGCTGAAAGGTGACGTCGCATTTGCGCAAGCCGGAGCCGCAAATCTGCCGTTGGTAAAAGACGATGATCCGACAGCCAAGGCTCTCGGCTACGTGGCGGATGCGAAAAAAGTCGACACGAAAAAATGGCCGAAACGTGCAGGCGCTGAGGGCGGCAAACAGTACTGCTACAACTGCCAATTCTACCAAGTGAAGGCTGACCCGAAGGCCTCCAAACAAGGTCCTTGCACGCTCTTCCCCGGTAAAGCGGTCGCGAGCCAGGGTTGGTGCAACAGCTGGACGCAGAACCCTGCTGTGAAGTCGTAAAACGTCACCGCTTCTGTCCGTTTCCTATAAAAAGCCTAGGGTCGTGTCCGGCCCTGGGTGAAATCCAGGCCTGTTTTTTGACAATTCCACCCGTCAGCCTTTAACCTCCGTATCACGTTTTGCGATTCCGGAAGGACGATCGGCTTTTGCTCAACGGCGTGCTGCCACATCGTAGTGATGACGGCGGTTCGTGAAGACTCCGCCCCGGACGGCCTCACTCAGAACCGTTTATGAGGGGAACAGAATGCGGACTTCATTCGGAGTAATCGGCAACGCTCTTACACATCTTGGTTTAGCGGCACTTGTTTCGGGCACAGCTATCGTTGCTCAAGCAACACCGATCAACCCTAAGCAAATTCAGCTGGGCTTCAAAAACAACTACGAAAAGCAGGCTTACTTCACGATTCAGTCCGTCGAAGTTCGCGAAGTGGAAACGCCTGCCGCCACCCTCGCGGCCTCGCAAGCGCCGGCTTTTCAAAAGGCTCTCCCGATCCATGCCGCTAATTTCAATTTTAGCCCGATGGACGCAATCAACGCGATCACCGAACTGGGTGGTGCCGCGACAGGCGTGGAGCAATGGATCACGCTCGGTTTGAAAGTCTGGGACATCATCGTGAAGAACAAGCCGGTAGCGACGGTTTCTTCGCAGCGACTTTCGGTTCTTCCTGCGGCGCAAACCGATTGGAGCCAGATCGAAAATTGGCAAGGCCCGGTCGCAAAGACTTACGAGCTCACGGCGAAGAATGGATTCGGCGGCACGATGGTCAAACACGTTTATACGATCGCTTACAACTACGGCGGAACGTACAACGGTAAAGGTCAGTATCTCGCAAACGCAACGATCATTCCTTCGAACATTTCCGTGTCTTGGGGCTACTCACTGAACTCTAAAGTAGAAGTGGGTCAAACGGTCAATACGTCGACAAAAGACAACCCGATCCCGGGCGTGGAACTTCAACTCCATTGGAGCATCGATACGATGCTGAAGCATGGCGAAGGTGTCGAAAGCTTCTTTATCAAAGGCGACGGCTCCGCTCACCAAGTGAACGGTCCGTTCTAAAGCTGATCTAAAAATCTGAATGAAACGAGAAGGCCTACTTCCCGAGCGGAACGTAGGCCTTTTGTTTTTTTAAGATTGGCGGGCGCGTTTATCGACCGCGAGCGCGGCTTCACGCATCACTTCCGAGAGAGTCGGGTGCGCATGGAAAGATCGCGCGAGATCCTCAGAAGATCCACCGAATTCCATCGCGACCACGGCTTCAGAAATCATGTCGGAAGCGCGGGGTCCCACGATGTGAACTCCGAGCAGGCGATCTGATTTCGCATCCGCAAGAACTTTGACCGAACCATCGGTTGTGCCCAGGGCTTTTGCGCGACCGTTCGGCGCAAACGGGAATGATCCCGCACGATATTCGATGCCTTTTTCTTTCAACTGCTCTTCCGAATAGCCGACGCTAGCGAGTTCCGGCCAAGTGTAGATCACGCTGGGAACCGTCTCGTAATTGACGTGACCATGACCGGTTCCGATGAACTCGGCGACGGCAACGCCTTCTTCTTCCGCTTTGTGCGCAAGCATCGGACCCGCAATCGCATCACCGATGGCGAAGATGTTCGGAACCTTCGTGCGCAAATGCGCATCGACGACAACACGCCCACGGTTATCGCGCTCTACCCCAACGTTTTCGAGTCCAAGTTTATCCGTGAACGCGCGACGACCAACCGCCACGAGTACGTAGTCTGCATCGAGCGTTTGTTTCTTTTTGTCCTCGCGCCCTTCATACGTCACGGTGACGTTTTTGCCGCTTGCTTTCACGTCTGTAACCGAAGCACTGAGAATGAACTCCATGCCTTGTTTACCAAGCACGCGGTGAAGTGTCTTGGCCATCTGCTGATCGGCGCCTCCCGCGATCATCGGAGCGTATTCGACTACGGTGACTTTAGCTCCGAGGCGCATCCATACGCTTCCAAGCTCAAGGCCGATCACACCACCGCCAATGACGACGAGATGTTTCGGCACTTCTGGAAGAGCGAGAGCTTCGGTTGAAGTGATCACGCGTTTACCGTCGGGCTTAGCGAACGGAAGATCGATCGGCACTGAGCCCGTTGCGATCATGATGTTCTTAGCCGTGAGCTGCGTCTGCAAACCTTGCTTACCGGCTTCGCTGCTCACCACCACCGTGTTCGGACCCGTGATCGTGCCCCAGCCGTTAAAGACCGTGACTTTGTTCTTTTTCATGAGGAACTGAATGCCGCCCGTAAGATCTTTTACGATTTTATCTTTGCGCGACATCATCGCGGGGAGATCGAGCTCCACACCGGAAACTTTCAATCCGTGGGCTGCGAAGTCGCCGTGCCTAGCCATAGCGAAATGCTCGCTGGATTCGAGCAAAGCTTTTGACGGAATACAGCCGACATTGAGGCACGTGCCGCCGAGAGTTTTGTCTTTTTCGATGATCGCGCATTTGAGTCCAAGTTGAGCTGCACGGATAACGCCCGTGTAACCTCCGGGGCCGGCGCCGATGACGACTAAATCAAAGTTGTTGTCTGTGGATGCTGGTGCTTCTGCCATTTTTCTCTTCTTTTTCGGACAGGTAGATCGGAAACAAAGCGGGGCCTTAACGAGGACCCCACAACTTCAAGCGAATTAGATCTCGAGGAGCAAGCGGCTCGGATCTTCGATGCCTTCTTTGACGCGCACGAGGAACGTTACCGCCTCTTTACCGTCGATGATCCGGTGATCGTAAGAGAGCGCAAGATACATCATTGGACGGATAACGATCTGGCCATTAACGACAACGGCGCGATCTTCGATCTTGTGCATGCCGAGAATCCCCGACTGTGGCGGGTTCAAGATCGGTGTCGACATGAGGCTTCCGTATACGCCGCCGTTTGAAACGGTGAACGTTCCACCCGAAAGATCGTCGATGGAGATTTTTCCGTCGCGCGCTTTCAAAGCGTAGTGACGAATCGCTTGCTCGATCTGAGCAACCGTCATTTGGTCCGCGTCCTTAATAACGGGAACGATGAGACCTTTCTCCGTTCCGACCGCGACACCTACGTTCATGTAGTCGTGATAGATGAGTTCATTGCCGTCGATGAAGGCATTGACTTCAGGCACTTCGCGCAGCGCCTGCACGCACGCTTTTACGAAGAAGCCCATGAATCCGAGAGAGACGCCGTAGCGCTCTTTGTATTTGTCTTTGTACTTCTCGCGAAGCGCGTTGACCGCTGTCATATCGACTTCGTTGAAAGTTGTGAGACGCGCCGTCGACTGGCTGCTTTCGAGAAGACGCTCGGCGATCCGCTTGCGGATTGTCGTCATCGGAACGCGGCGCTCGCCGCGGGCACCTGAACGGGCGACCGTCGGAAGCGGCGGAATCTCACTCTTTTTAGCGGGAGCTGCTGGCTGGGCTGCTCCGAAGTTTCCAGCGGTAGCGCCGAGACCACCTTGCGGTGCCGGTGCTGCAAGCGCGTCGCCTTTTGTGAGGCGACCATCTTTGCCGGTACCTTTGATCGTGCTGGGATCAAGTCCGCGCTCATCAACCACGCGACGGGTTGCGGGGCTCAGATGCTGCTGGAGCTCGGGTGCGATGGCTTTCCCTTGAGGAGCCGCCGGTGCCGATGCTTGCGCGGCAGGCTGGGCTGCGGGCGCCTTCGGCGCGTCGGTGTTTTTTGCGGGTTGGCTCATGCCGGCGGTCGCAACACCTTCGGTGTCGATGAAAGCGACGACGGCGCCGATTTTCACGACTTCGCCGGGCTTTGCCGAGGTCGTGAGAACTCCGTCATTGGGAGCTACGACTTCAACACTCGCTTTATCCGTCTCGAGCAAGAGAATGACCTCGTCGCGCTTGACGAACTCACCTGATTTTTTCGCCCACTCACCGATCGTGGCTTCGCTGATGCTTTCTCCGACCGCGGGGACTTTGATCTCTGCTTTCACCGTTTTATTCTCCTCAAAAACTGCTTACAAACAAGATGTGATTAATTGGTGGTTACCGGAGCGCGACACACTTTCGCTGGCTGCGCTCTCCCCGACTCACTTCGCCTTCGCGGTCTTCGCCGCTTTCACCGCGCCCAAAGCTTGAGCCGGCTGAAAGCAACGCTGAACAATTTCGCCTTGTTCAGTGGCGTGGACTTTTTCGTTTCCAGTTGCCGGGCTCGCGCGCTCGGTTCGACCGTTGTAACTGATGGTCACACTCAAGCCTTCTTCTTGAACCAAGTCGTAGAGCTTGGGTTGAACAAACGTCCACGCCCCCATGTTTTTCGGCTCTTCTTGCGTCCAGAGAATGCGTTTCAGGTTCGGGTACCCTTTCAAGATCGGGCGAAGCTTGTGATCCGGGAAGGGATAGAGCTGCTCGACGCGAACGACGGCCACTTTCTCGGCTGCTTTTCCGTCGGTCTTCTCTTTTTCTTCCATGATGTTGTAGTAAACCTTGCCCGAGCAAAGTACGAGAGTCTCGACGTTCTTCGCAACGGCTTGGGTATCCGGAAGAACTTCGTTGAACTGCCCGTCGTAAAGCTCTTTCAAAGTCGAGATCACCTTCGGATGACGAAGGAGTGATTTCGGCGACATCACGATCAGAGGTTTTCTGAAATCGCGTTTCACTTGTCTGCGCATCGCGTGAAAAAGCTGCGCAGGTGTTGTCAGGTTTACGACCTGAATGTTGTCTTGCGCGCAAAGCTGCAAGAAGCGCTCAAGGCGAGCCGAGCTGTGCTCAGGACCCTGACCTTCGTAACCGTGAGGCAAGAGCATTACGAGACCCGACATCCGCTGCCACTTAGCTTCTGCGGAAGCGATAAACTGGTCGATGATAATTTGCGCGCCGTTGGCGA
>SYLX01000028.1 GCA_005808505.1 Bdellovibrionales bacterium
GAAGGCGTTTATCACCCAAGCGAGTCGATTCGCCGCTGGTTGGAAGTTCTTGGCTTTGACCTTTCCGCCCGGAGAGTTAACATCGAGAAGACGCTCAACCGGATTCTCCTCTCGCGCTCGCCGACGTCGGATGAACTTCGTATTGTCGACAGCGTCCTTCAGCAAACGATCCGCAAGCTTGTTGGATCAAAGAAGGCGCCCAAAAAAGGGACGGAGGGAGCAGAGTAAACCAGCAGCGAGGTGATCGATGATTCGTTCCGCTATCTTTTGCATTCTGATTTTACTCAGCGCCTGCGGAAAGAAAGACGAAGCCTTCGATACGACTCAAGACTCTACTTCTTACGCCCTTGAGTCCGCAACAGCCCTCCTTGGAAGCCTCGCAAACGACGCTGAGAACTCTTCTTCGCTCATGAGCCGGGATCTCAACGCGACGGCCGCATGCTCGATCGCAACGGCCCGCTCGACCTGCGATGGCAACATTATCACGGTAAGCTGGCCAAACTGCACGCTAGCCCTCGGAAACAACAACGTTACCTTAAGTGGTGGATGGAGGAATACCTACAACGACGGAGTAGCTTGCACGACCGCACGATCAAGTGGACTCGCTTCGGGCGACAGCTTCACCCGCAACTATTTAGATTTCGGCGTTACGTTTCCGTTTGGTCGTCGCTTGACGACATCTTCAAATGCACACTCCGCCTACGACGGAACCGCAATCCCAGCTACCGGCGTCACCGTCACAAACGTAGCTGGAACAAGGCAGATCACGATCCAAGGACTACGCCGGATTCTTGCCGGATCAAAAGGCGCGAAGTTCTTTGATCATTCCATCACCTCAAGCGCGATCGCCGTTACCGGCACACGGGCGGCTGGCACTCGCCTTGTCAATTCAGGATACCTCACCGTTTACCACAATCTCGTCGGATATAAGGCGGTCTCGAGCTTCAGCAGCGTTCGTTGGGGTGAGGCTACCTGTTGTTTCCCGACTTCGGGCCGGGTGACGACGACATTTAGCGGTTCACTTTCCGGAAATGCTGAACTTGTTTTTGGCCCCAGCTGCGGGACTGCAACGTTCACCGACACCAAAGGCAAGAGTGAAGCGGTCACGCTCTCGCAGTGCGAGTAAGGAGCTTTGAGATGTCTGCAGAGAAATCCCACGCTGTTCTTCAGCAAAAAATTGAGAACGTCCGTCGCGCGCTGAGTGCCGATAAATCCTCGCCGTCTAACGATTGGCCCTCATTGTCGACGCTCGCGAGGGCGCAAAGTTTCAGTGCGCTTTTTATCCAAGAGATGCTGGTGCTGGGCGATTTCTTCAAAGCCGTGAGCCAAGCGATGGAAGAGATCGTGAAACCGCTTCCTGAAACACCACGCTCAAAACGTTCGCGATCCCTCGCGATCATTTACGACAATTTCGATACGCCAACCGCAAAAGCAGTTGTCGATGCGACGGCCGAAATTTTGCTCGACGCTGGTCGCGAAGATCGAAGAGCCATCACATGGCTTATCGAGGGGCTTAAAACTCCAAACGCAAGATGGAGTCAGCCTTATTTACAAGCGCTGAAGCAACTCAATCTCAGCTCGGCGGAAAAGTCAGAGCTCGTGGCGGAGATCGACGCGTTTGCGAAATTGGGTTGGGGTACAACTCAGTTTATCGTCAATGAGGTCAGCGAGGCGTTCGCGGACGACACGGAGGTGATCGACCTCTTGACGAAAGCTGGGCACGAGCCTGAGCGGCATTTAGAGTCTCAAAAACGAAATACAGCCGAGCGCGAAGCGCATGTAAAAGCGTACGCAGAGAAAAGGAAAGCCGAACAACTGAAGGTGGCGTCTCTCTCTAATGATGAGGCCACGCTCAGAATTCTAAGGGAGAGCGAACAGTTTCCGATTCTCCTTACTGATCGTTGGTCGGACTTGATCAAAGATCCGCGCTTCTCCGCCGTGATCTCGCAAACGTTCCACGTCCCGCCTCCACATTTTATTAAAGAGTATGTTCCGGCATTGCGGCGGGTTTACGAGCATATTCTAACGGGAAGCGCCCACGATTTTCTGCTTGATCCTGATATCCGCTCAACCCACGCGAGAGTGAAAAGTTCTGAACGGTTTTTAGATACCGAAGGTCCCACCTACAGACTCGTCTACGAGTACAGAACAGAAGATCGCCAGCGCTTCGAGTTTGCGATTACCCGCGGATACGATGGTATGCACGCGGCGATCGCGGGTTGGGGCACTGATGCTCTCGAGAGGTATTTTGGTGAAGGAAGTGAATTTCTTTGTCACTACCGTGCGAGTGATCCCAAAGATCACAAGTTTTACGATCCTTGATAGCGAAGGCGCGCGGTCCAATAGAGGTCCTCGCCTAAGAGTTCGCGGTGGGAGCGATCTAGCTGGATCTTCCCGCTCATTTGGTCGTTTCCAAAATGAGTACTCCACGCAAGCCCGTGCTTTCCTCCGAGAAGCGAAGGAGCGAGATAGAGATGAAGGCGTTGGGCTTTCCTCTCGCGGACAAATGCGCCAACCGTGTGGGCGCCGCCTTCGACCATAATCGAAGTCAGGCCTTCGGTTCTCAAACGAGCAAGTGCCGCGGTGACGTTGAATTCACCTGACTCATCCGCAGGAGCAGAGATCACGCGAACGCCACTTGGATTGGTGAGCGCCACGCCCTCACGAACAATGACGAAGACTGAGTGCGGATCGCGAACGCGAAGGAGATTGGAGTTCGCGAGCATCGTGAGGATCTGCCCGTCAGGATCGAAAACCACGACTTTGTTTTTAAATTCAGGATACGCGGGATGCCGCACGTTCAGCGACGGATTGTCAGCAACGAACGTATTGCGACCAATTGCGATCGCGTCGTATCGCGCGCGAATCAGCTGCACGTGCTCGCGCGCTTTCTCACCTGTGATCCACTTGCTCTCACCCGAAACAAACGCCATCTTGCCGTCGAGACTCGATGCAAGCTTCAGCGCCACGAAGGGCTCTTGCGAGCGATGAAAGTAAAGAAAAATTTCAGCAAGTTCTTCCGAGAGCGCAATCAGCTCTTCGCGATCCTCTATCTCGGCACGCTCAGATAACGGGCGTGCGTCGACTCCGGCTTCGCGAAGGATCGCAGCACCTTTACCCGCAACGAGGGGAAAAGGATCCTCAACCGCATACGTCACGCTTGCGGGCTTAAGAGGCGCAAGCGTTCGAGCGCAAGAAGGTGTGCGCCCCTGATGAGCACAAGGCTCAAGCGTTACGTAGATGTGTCCACCGGCAATTTGGGCGGCGTGTTTTTCTGAGTCGATTTTTTTGAGCGCGTCGATCTCTGCATGATCAAACCCAATCCGCCGATGAGCACCCACCGCCAAAAGGCGGTGTTCGCGATCGACGATGGTGCAGCCGACGAGAGGATTGGGCGAGACATAGCCAGCTCCTTTGCGTCCTTCTTCGATCGCCAAGCGCATTGCTTGGCTTGGGCTCACGATCTGGCCAGGAACGAAGGACTCTGCACTCACTTGACCATCCAAGACTTCCAATACTCGGTCAGCTCGATCCGATCGAGCGCCGGATCGCGCATCAGCGGCCAACGCGAATCGATCATGACGGCTTTTTCATCCGTGTGAGTTTTGGTTTTTACTTTCTCCGCCGCTTTCGGATGTGGTCCGTGCGGGAAGCCCGCCGGATGGAAACTCATCATCCCCGCGTGGAGGTTCGTGCGGCTAAAGAAGTCACCGTCGTGATAGAAGAGGATCTCATCGTAGTCGATGTTCTGGTGATAAAACGGAACGCGCAGAGCATCGGCTTCTTCTTCCAGCGGGCGCGGGAGGAAGGAGCAAACCACAAAACCGCGAGCCGCAAACGTCGTGTGCACGCTCGGAGGCAAATGCACGCGGTGGCTTGTGATCGGCATGATGTGATCCATGTGCAGCGTGAAGGGGAAGAGATCCCCTTTCCAACCCTGAACGTCGAAGATGTTCGCGTCGTACGTGATCTTCGTCATCTGATCAGTGTGCTTGATATTGATTTCGCGGCAGTCGACGTTCTTCTCGCGCATGACGGCGTAGAGCTTATCCAGATTCGGTTTTCCGAGGGCATTCATGTCCCACGGTGCGTGGCGACCAACGATCCCACGCTCAGGCTCACGGAAGTGTGAGGTGCGGTTCTCGATCAAAAGAAAATTCGTGGGCTCGTTCAACAAGAACGCATGCGTGATGCATTTTTGAATCGTGATGTAAGAGCCTGGAGTAAACTCAAGGAGTCCGTACTCCGTGAGTACGAAGCCCGAGCCTTTGTGACAGAAATAAAGCCAGTCACCATCGGCGTTCCGGCGCGCTTGCAAACGATCGGGAGCTTCCGGCTGAAGCCACATGTTCGAGACCGTGAGATCGTTGTTGTAGAGAAGTCGCTGTGAGCCGGAGCTGGCTTCAAGCTTCACGAGGTCAAACATGCGAGGCTTCAACGGGCCCTCGATGTTCACCCAACGTGTACTCGGCTTTTCTTTGATGAGATGGGAGACAGGGCCAAAAAATCCTTCAAGGCCCTGTTCTTCTTCGAAGAAACCTTCAGGAATTCCCTTGTGCCCTTGGCGAGTCGGTTTCCCTTGCGTGAAGTGATGCATCTCTCTCCTCCCTACTCAGCTTGGCTTTTAAAACTCTAAAGGCAGCCCGTGAGCTGCCTGAAGAACATTTTAGAGAACTCCTCTAATCCGTTGGTCTTCTTCCATCGCATCGAAGAGCGCCTGGAAGTTGCCGTCGCCGAAACCATCGTGGCCTTTGCGTTGGATAATCTCAACGAAAATGGGTCCGACCTGATTCTTCGTGAAGATCTGCAGCAGGTAGCCCTTCTCGTCGCCATCCGCGAGGATTCCGAGTTTTTTCAACGGCGGAATATCTTCGCGCATGTTCGGAAGTCGCTTCGGCAAATTGCCGTAGTAAGTTTCAGGAGGTGCCGCGAGGAACTGGATGCCTTCACGCTGAAGACTATCGACGGATCCAACGATATCCGGGCTTAAAAGCGCGATGTGCTGAATGCCGGAGCCTTTGTACTCATCCAGATATTCTTGGATTTGCGATTTAGAATCTTGCGGCTCGTTGATCGGAATCGCGAACTTATTGTCCGGGCTCCACATCACTTTCGAGAACAAACCAGTCGATTTCCCCTTGATGTCGAAGTAGCGACGCTCCTGGAATCCGAAGATCTTCGAATAGAAATCACACCACTTCTGCATCTCGCCGCGCGGAACGTTGTTCGTCATGTGATCAACAACGGTGAGGCCTTTGCCAATCGGACGACGATCGTCGGTGACCCATTCCCAAGAATCGTAGATTTCACCTTTGGGTCCGTACTGATCGACGAAGTAAACGATCGAATCGCCGATGCCGTAGATCGCCGGAAGGTTGTACGACTTGAGTTTCTCGTCGGTGTAGGGACGAGCGCCACGTTCAACCGCGATTTCAAATGCCTCCTGCGCGTTTTGAACGCGGAAGCCCGTCGAACAAGCGCAAGGCCCATGAGCCTTTTTGAACTGCGCTGCGAACGCTTCGGGATCGCTGTTGATGATGAAGTTGATGTCGGCCTGGCGATAAAGTCGGAGCGGACGTTGCTTATGACGGGCCACGAGCTTCATGCCCAGGCGGTCCATCATCGTTTCGAGCACGCGGTCATCTGGGCTTGCGAACTCGATAAACTCGAGTCCGTCGAGGCCAAGGGGGTTGACGGGCGCGTTTGCCTGCATGGAATCCTCCTAAAAAGCGGCGATCAAAAGTCTGAGCAAAAACTCTTTAGCACAGTTTTGCCTAGCGAAGAATGGCATTCATCTTGTCTCAGCCGCAGGCTGATGCAGAGCGCCAGTCGCTTTCCCATCTTCAAGCGTTTTACCTGCCTGGCGGTAGAAATCGACGACGTTAGGGTCAACGCGGATTGATCGAGCTTCCCACTTCTCGACCCAAAGATCGTCACCCTGGGTGAGACGGCTTAGCGCCACGTAGGCTTGGCCTGGCTCCCAAAGCTGCGAGAGGTTGACTGACATTCGATCCAAAGTCGCGCCTTGAGATTTGTGAATAGTTGAGGCCCACGCCAGCGAGACAGGGAAATTGACCGCCGAAGCGACGACATCTCCCTCGGCGTCCAACATCGAAAACGAAGCTTTTTCGATTTCGCAAAGCCGACCGTTGAGAAGTTCGATTGTCAGCTTCTGAGGTTGGATTTTTGTGATGTGCCCAGTACTGCCGTTCACCCACCGACCTTGCGGATCATTCTGCCGGAGCATGATGAGCGCTCCCTCCTTGAGCGAAAGCTCATCCGGAATCGGAGTGTATTTTTTTAAGTTCTCAACCGCTCGAGCATCGCCCGAGTAGACTGTCGCAAAACGCTGAACGGGCTTATCGATCGCATCAAGCTTGCGCAGATTGAAGCGCTCGGTTTCTTCACGCCGAGGAAAGAGCCTTGTGCCGTCGAAATCTTCCGGCGGAGCTTTGGTTTTTGCGTCGAGGTAAGAGCGAACTTGCTCATTCACGATGCCGTCGCGAACCATACTCAAAATTTTCATGAACTCTTCGTCTTTGCAGCGAGTCTGCGTGCGCAGAAAACAAGTTTCAAACGCGGACCATTGCCAAACCGGATCAAGAAAAGCCCAACCGCGCGCATTTGAAGTCTTGCGCTCAACGGGTGGAAGCTGAGCGAAATCACCTACGGCCACAACGCGCAGACCTCCCCACGGCAGATCGCTATCGCGCACTCGGCGGGCGATGATTTCAGCCGCACGCAAGGTTTGGCCTGAGAGCATCGAAATTTCGTCAACGATGAATCCAGAGATTTTCTTCAAGCGGCGAACCACTTGGCGATTCTTTGACGCTTTTTCCACCGTTGCTTCCACACCTCCTTCCATGATCCCGAGACCAAAGAAGCTGTGGAAAGTTCTTCCACCAACGAGAACAGCCGCTGCGCCCGTGCTCGCGAGAACCGGAAAGTCTCGCGTGTCTTTCTCACGGAGGTAGTAGCGCACAAGAAAGCTTTTTCCGCTGCCGGCACCGCCCGTAACGAAGACGTTAGATGTACCCTTCAGAGCGGCGTAAGCCCGCTCCTGGCAATCGGTGAGTTGGATTTGGAACATGGGTTTCTCCCTGAGTCGACGAAGGTCCAAGCTGACATTGGGTGGCGAGTATGGCAAACCACTTCCATGATGAATTCGGAAAAGAACGAGACAAAATCCGTGCTGAGTCCCATTTCACGTTTATTCGTTTTGACGGCGATTGCCTTCGGAACGCTGTCCGCCTTCGGAAACCTTTTCGGAGGCACTGCAAGATCCATTGCGCAAGCAGCGCCCGTTACGATGCAAGCGCTCACGTCAACTGAACTCAAAGCAAAGTTCAAATCGAAGGGCGTAAAGGTTACGGTGGTAAACCTTTGGGCCACTTGGTGTGCGCCCTGTAAGACGGAACTTCCGGACTTCCTAAAAATCAAAAAGGATTACGCTTCCAAAGGGCTTCAACTGATCCTCGTATCCGCGGATAGCGCCGATGAGCTCAAGGACGCCGCCCTCTTTCTCGATCAGATTGGCGTCGACTTTCCGACCTTCCGTTTGGGTGAAGATCCCGAGCCCTTCGTAAAAGCGGTGGAACCGAACTGGTCGGCCACTCTCCCGACTACGCTCGTTTTCGACGCCGAGGGGAGAAAAGTGAAAACTTGGGTGGGCGCGATCGACGCGAAAACGCTCCGCACGGAGATCGATAAAGTCCTTAAAGGAGGCGGCAAAGCCTCCAAAACGGGGCTTTCTGCTCCGGTCATTGATTCCGGGCGGAAAATCAGTTCTTATTGAGTCCTTTGAGAGGACTCAAAAAAGAGGTGATTCTATGAAAAAGACTCCTGTGTCTTTCGAGACGGCTGCGCACAATCCTCAACTGCCTCAAGTGCAAGACATCGACGCAGCCGAACTCTGGAAGAAGAAAGACTCCGTTCACATTGTCGACGTACGTCGTCCCGACGAATACACTGGTGAGCTTGGTCATATTGCGGGCTCTAAACTCATTGTTCTCGACACGATCCCTGAACACGTGAACGAGCTCCCAAAAGACGAGTCGATCGTTTTCGTTTGCCGAAGCGGCATGCGTTCCGCACAAGCGACCGCCTTCGCTCTCGAAAATGGTTTTGAGCACGTCTACAACATGAAGGGCGGAATGCTCCGCTGGAACGAGCTCGGTCACACCATTGAGAAATAATGGGCGAAAAATCATCAGCGTTAAGGTCGATGGGAGCTTCTGTGCTCTCGCCTCTTCGACCGCAGGATCAAATTGGATTTCGGTCCTGACCCTCATCAAGAACGAACTAGAAAGTACGAAGTAAAATGCCGCAAAAAGTTTTCTGCAATCGCACCCTGAATATGCGCAAGATCAAGTTCATCGGGTTGGATATGGACCACACCCTCGTGCGCTACCATAGTCACGAGTTCGAGGCCCTTGCTCACGAGACGATGAAGCAGCGCTTAGTCGCGACGAAAAAATATCCTGAGTCTGTACTCAGCCTTCCTTTCGATTTCAACCTCGCGATTCGCGGACTCGTGATCGATAAGAAAAAAGGCAATCTGCTGAAAGTGAGCCGTCACGGCGCTATTCGTGCGTCTTACCACGGCACAAAGCCGATCGATTTTCCGACTCAACAAAAACTGTATAAGTCGATTTACATCGATCTTTCGGATACGACTTCATACGTTTCGATCGATACGGCGTTCTCGATTTCAGTAGCGACTCTTTTCGCTCAGTTAATCGACATCAAAGACGCCGAATCGGGAGCGATGAGCGGTGTTGGTACAGGACCAAGCACCATTGCGAATGCTCTGAGCGAGAAGAATCCGATCATGCCGGATTACGAAACGATCGCGCACGACGTAATCTCGACTCTCGATATGGCCCATCGTGACGGAAGCCTCAAAGGCGAAGTCGCGAAGAATTTGGATCGTTACATCATTCGCGATCCAGAAGTGGTTGCGGGTCTCGAGCGTTATCGCAAACACGATAAGAAGATCTTCATCCTTACGAACTCGGAGTACTCGTACACGAAGCTTCTTCTCGATTACGCGATCAATCCGTTCCTGAAGAACTACAAGTCGTGGTCGGATCTGTTCGAATTTGTGATCACGCTCGCGCAGAAGCCGCGCTTCTTTTACGACAATCTTCGCTTCCTCGAGGTGAATCCTGAATCAGGGTTGATGTCGAACTTCGACGAGACTCTACGTAAAGGGGTTTACCAATCCGGAGGCGCCGATAAATTTGCGAAAGACCTCGGCATCGAAGGCGACGATATCCTCTACATCGGTGATCACATCTACGGCGACATCCTTCGACTTAAAAAAGATTGTAACTGGAGAACGGCCCTCGTAGTCGAAGAACTCGATGAAGAAATGGAAGCCTACAAGAAGGCTCAACCCTACTCCGCCGAGATTCGCACACTGATGGATCGCAAAGAGCCGCTTGAGCGCACGCTCGTCGATTTGATTTCGGTGAAAATCGAAACGGGCCGCGAAGCTGACGAAAACAAAGTTCACGAGCTGCAAACGCAGATCACGGAACTTGATAAAAACATCAGTCAGTTGATCAAAAAGCAGCAGTCGGTCTTTAACCAACACTGGGGAGAGATCATGCGCGCCGGAAATGAAGAGAGCTACTTCGCGCACCAGGTGGATCGATTCGCGTGTATCTACATGGCGAAACTCACGGATCTTCTTGAGATGTCGCCGCGAACTTACTTCCGTGCTAGCCGTCGACCGCTTGCGCACGAGTTAGCGCTGGGTCTTTCGTAGGTTCAGATCGTAAGCTCCAGCTTGATTTCGTCATGGATGGGAATGTTATAGCAGCCATGAATCGGAATCGTGGGCTTGAGCCTACGAGCTTCACCGATCGCACCCGGGCGCAAGCTCACGAGACGAAAGCCTCGCCGCTGCCAAAACCTGAGGGCGTCGAGATTGTCATTTGTGGTCACGACCCACACTACGCCGAGGTTCAACGTTTGGGCCTCGGCTACTGCACCCACTACAAGCTGCGTTCCGATCCCTTGATGCTGTCTTGAAGCATTCAGAGTCACGATCTCCATTGTGCCGTTTACAACTCGGTAAGTGAGAAGACCGATGCGAGTCTCGTCCTCATCGAGCGCGACGAGACCCGGAAGCTCGCGCGGATAGACCTTCTGTCGTTGGCTGAGAACGAAGTCAGAGCCCCAATGGGTTTGCGTGAGCGAATCCACCCAAGCAATGTCATTAGCCTCAGTCTTGCGGATCTTGTAGCTCATCGATTTGATTCACCCGTGCGGAGCTTAGTCGGAACAACCGTTGGTGGACCGCCAACTTGGCCAGGGGCCGCTACCATCAAAAGAAAATCCTCGGGTTTCGGTGAAGTCATGAAGCCGATCCACTTCTCGGCTTTTAGATTCTTCCGATATTGCATGCGGCTCGATTGCAAAATCATGCAGCCAAGTTTCGCCGTGCCCCTTTCGTCACGGGCCGAACCCACACATGGTGGATCGACGAGATGTTCTTGATCAGGCCCCAACGAAAGTGGACCCGTAGTGATTGAGAAGAGTGTCTCGCCGGTTGTTTTTTCGTAACGGCTTACGGCATTTCCCTCGATCGCGTGCGTGCTGTAGACACTCGGCATGTAGACGAGAATCCTTTCGCCGTTTTTCTTGAGCTCGCTGATTTTATCAATCAGCTCGGCTTGCGTCTTCGAATTCGTCGGCAACTTGTGCACTTGGAGATTCGCAAACTCACTCACATCGAAGGGAGGCATTTGCTCTTCGATGATGATGGAGTTGAAAGGCGTCTTCTCAGCGATCGCGGCCTTGATCATGCCTTTCACAATCTCTCGGTGCCACTCTGGCTGCGGCGGAACGCCAACGACGACCAATTTTTTCGACTCAATCGGCGAATAGAAGCGTCGGTATGTGACAGCGCCAAGCTCTTCGGGATGACTGAACATCGTGGGCTTCATCACTCCAACTGGAGCTGGTTCGTAACCGAACCTCATGATCGAGAAGATGCCGATGGCCATCATGGACAACACGACAGCACCATAAAGCCATTTCATCAGGCACGCTCCTCAGCAGTTTCGTCCACGCTTTTGACGGCGACTTTCTCGTAGCTAAAACCATCGTAACGGTCAAGGTGAGCCCGTTGGTCGTTAGTAGGGTTTAAGGGAAATTGGTTGCTGTCGGGTTAAGGTGGGTGTAGTTATCGTGACAACATAAGGACTTGATCCATGCGACAGGTACCTGCTTCTTATCTCATTCTTGGCGACGGTCGCGTCGCGCGCCATCTTCGGCACTACTTCGATCTCGAAGCGATCCCTTATATTCATTGGAACCGACAATCTCATTCGCAAGAACAGCTTAAAATCTGGGCTGAGACGTCTTCCCATATCCTTTTAGCGATTTCGGATTCGGCGCTTGAAGGGTTTCTCCGGCAGAATCAATACCTGCTGGCAAAAGTCTGCGTGCATTTCTCTGGCGCGCTTTCTTTAGCAGAAATTCCGAGCGCCCATCCGTTGATGACGTTCGCCAGTGATTTTTATGAACTCGAAGTTTATCGAAGCATTCCTTTTGTTTTCGAGAAAGGGCGGGGTTCGGCTGCAGAACTCCTGCCGGATTTACGCAATCCATTTTACGAAATCGAGGCTGGCAAAAAGTCGCTCTACCATGCTCTCTGCGTTCTCGCGGGCAACTTCTCGACTCTTTTGTGGGAACGAGCGACGCAAAGATTTACCGACGATCTCGGTTTACCGAAATCGGTGCTTGTTCCTTACACGACTCAGATCAACAAAAACATCGTCTCTGCACCTTTAGGAGTCAGCGTTCTCACGGGGCCGCTCACTCGCGGAGACGAAAACACGATCGCGAAAAACTTGGCAGCACTTGAAGGAGACCCTTTTCAAGATGTTTACCAAGCTTTCGTGCGCGCGTATTCCGCGCTTCAAAAAACGCCTGCGATGAATAAAGGAGAGACGATATGAAAAGCGTGCTCGATTTCCAAAAGTTCAAAGAGCAGGGACATCGCATATCGATGGTGACTTGTTATGACTCCACGAGCGCAAAGATTGTCTCGGCTTCGCGAATCGACTGCATTTTGGTTGGCGATAGCCTCGCGATGACGATGCACGGCCACGACACAACGCTTGCCGCAACTCCGGAACTCATGGCGCTGCATGTGGAAGCCGTCCGTCGAGGAGCACCAAATAAATTCATCGTGGGTGACATGCCATTTCTAGCCCACCGCGGGAGCCTCGACCGGACGATGGAAGCCGTGCGAGTCATCATGAAGGCTGGCGCCCAAGCGGTGAAGATCGAAGGCGTCGACGGCGCTGAAGATGTCATTAGCTACGTTGTGCAGTCTGGTGTTCCGGTGATGGGGCACCTCGGTTTAACGCCGCAATCGGTTCATCAGTTTGGCGGCTTTAAGGTTCAGGCGACGGAGTCAAATGCCGCAGAAATCTTACTGGCGCAAGCAAAGAAGCTGGAAGCTTGCGGAGTGTTCGCGATGGTTTTCGAATGCGTTCCACACGAAGTTGCGACTTACGTCACATCAAAGCTTCACGTTCCTACAATTGGAATCGGCGCGGGGAATGGATGCTCTGGCCAGGTTCTCGTCATGCAAGATCTCTTGGGTTTGAACGCGGACTTCCAACCTAAATTTGTCCGTAAATACTTGGATGGCTTCACGCAGTTCAAAGAAGCATTCGATCGATTCGATAGCGATGTGAAGTCGGGTGAATTCCCGTCGGGCAAAGAAAGTTACTGAGGTTCAAGATGGCTTACGCACCGGTTGTCATAACGGACTTGAAGCAATGGTTTGAAAAACGCCACTTCATCAAACGCCAGGGAAAAAAGATCGGCTTTGTTCCAACGATGGGCGCTCTCCACCAAGGGCATTTGTCTCTGCTCGAAAAATCTCGTCGTGAAAACGAAGTTACGGTTCTCTCGATTTACGTGAACCCAACCCAGTTCGACAATAAAGAGGACCTTGCTAAGTATCCTCTCACATTAGAACGAGATAAAACCCTCGCTCACAAGGCTGAAGTCGACTTCCTTCTTGCTCCGACTTTCGAGCAAATCTATCCGGATAAGTATCGCTACAAAGTGAGTGAGTCCGATTTTTCTTCGAAACTTTGCGGCTCGCACCGTCCGGGTCATTTCGACGGCGTTCTCACGGTTGTGATGAAGCTCCTCAACATCGTGCAAGCCGACCGTGCCTACTTCGGCGAAAAAGATTTTCAGCAACTCGAGCTGGTGCGCGGGATGGTCGAAGCATTCTTCCTGACAACTGAGATTGTGCCTTGCCCGATTGTCCGCGAAGAGGATGGACTCGCGATGAGTTCTCGGAATGTAAATCTCTCTGCGGAGGCACGATCCCTTGCAAGTCGTTTTCCCGCGGCACTTCGCGACTCGCTCTCGGCCAGTGAGGCTAAGGCACGATTAAAACTCGAAGGGTTTGAAGTCGATTACGTGGAAGACATCGGCACTCGCCGACTTGGAGCCGTAAAGGTTGGCGGCGTGAGGTTAATTGACAATGTCGAAAGGTAAAATTCTTTTCCAACTCTCAGGTTCGATCGCCTGCTTTAAGGCTTGCCAGCTTTTATCCAAACTTGCGCAAAACGGCTACGAAATCGAAGTCGTCGCTACGGCTTCTGCATTGAAGTTTGTCGGTGAAGCTACGCTAGAAGGCTTGACGGGTCGGCGTGTTCATCGTGAAGCGTTTGAACCTGGTCAGTACATGAAGCACATTCACTTGGCACGTTGGGCAGATCTGATTTTGCTCTGCCCTGCGAGCGCAAATGTCATCAACAAGTTCGCCGCTGGCATTGCTGATGACTTGGTTACAACTCTGTTTCTCGCTAACGACTTCAAGAAGCCTTTTTGGATTGCGCCTGCGATGAATGTCGAGATGCTTCGTCATCCGGCTACCCAGAGCTCGCTCGAAAAGCTGGAGAGCTGGGGAGTGCGTCTTCTCGGAACAGGTTCCGGGGCTCTTGCGTGCGGTGAAGTCGGCGAAGGGAGGCTCATCGAGCCCGAGATCTTGTTTGGGATGATCGAAAAGCATTTCGGCGGTCGCGGGGAGGTCTCCCGCGCTGAGGATAGCCTGAAGATTTTGATCACCTCCGGCGGAACGCGAGTGCCAATTGATGGCGTCCGATCAATCGCAAATTTCAGCACGGGTTCGACGGGCGCCACTCTGAGTGACGCTCTGACCGCGCGTGGGCATTCGGTGACTCTTTTGCGTGCTAGAGACGCTTTGGCTCCTAGAGCTCCGGTTCGCGAAAAGGAGTTTGTGACGTTTCAAGATCTAGAAACCATGTTGAAGACCGAGCTAAGCGAACGCGATTACGATGTTGTCATTCATGCGGCGGCGGTCAGCGATTACTCAGTTGCGAGTCTTTCGAGTAACGGAAAAGATTTCAGTACCTCCATCGGAAAAGTGGATTCTGGTGAGGAACTCACATTAAAGCTTCATCGCAATCCCAAATTGATTGATCAACTTCGTAGCTTCTCACGCAATAAGGCCATTCGCGTTGTCGGTTTCAAACTAACGAACTCGTTGGGCGAAGCTGAGCAGCTGGAAGCGGTTCGAAAGTTAGCTTCTCACGCAAGGGCGGATCTCCTTGTTCACAACGATCTGGGTGAGATCGTTGGAGCTCGTCATCGTGCGCGGATTTACTCGAGTCACGATCCAAAAAATCTAGTGCTTATTGCGGAAGTCGAGGACAAGGCTTCGCTCGCGAAATCACTCGAATCTCTTCTTGTTTCGAAAGGCAGGGCCTAACAGATGATTCTAAGTCTCGACGTCGGAAACACGACGATTCACGGCGGCCTCTTTGATGGAGATCGGCTTGTCTTTCAATTTCGCCGGACTTCAGATTCGCACTCATCTAGTGATGAAATCGGCGTCTTTCTTCGGAGCGTGATTCGCGAAAATGGCGCTGATCCATCGGCGGTGAAACAAATCGCTATCTGCTGCGTTGTTCCCGACGCGATCTACTCATTGCGAGGCGCTTGCCAAAAGTATTTCGGGCTCTCGCCGTTTCTACTTCAAGCCGGAGTCAAAACCGGCCTGAAAATCAAGTATCGAAATCCCCTTGAGGTTGGCGCCGACCGTATCGCTGATGCAATCGCAGGCACGCATCTCTATCCAGATCGCAACTTGATTATCATTGATTTCGGTACAGCTACGACAATCGAAATCGTTAATCGCGAACGCGAGTACCTCGGCGGCGTGATTTTGGCGGGCTTGCGGATTTCGATGGAAGCGCTTGAGCGTCGGACGGCGAAGCTTCCTCCCGTTGAGATTGTTCGCGTGGATTCGGCGCAAGTATTGGGTCGCTCCACTGTTGAGAGCATTCAATCAGGTCTCTATTACGGAACGGTTGGAATGATCAAAGAACTCAAGGATCGCCTCACGGATGAATGTTTCGCCGGCGGAAAAGGTGAAGATAAACCACTTGTGCTCGCAACTGGCGGCTTCTCGGGTCTCTTCGATAAAGCCGGTCTGTTTGATGTTGTAATTCCTGATCTTGTTTTAAAGGGGCTTAACTTAGCCCTTCGAATGAATTCGTAACTGGAGAGATCGATATGCAAATCACGATGCTAAAATGTAAGATTCATCGCGCTACCGTCACCGATGCAGATTTGAATTACGAAGGTTCAATTTCGATCGATCCCGCTCTCGTCGATGCAGCTGGACTACGCGAGTTTGAGCGAGTCGAAATTTATAACTGCAACAACGGGCAGCGTTTTGCGACGTACGTGATTTTCGGAAAAGCCGGCGAAATTTGCCTGAACGGCGCAGCCGCACGGCTTGTTCACCGCGGAGACTTGGTGATCATTGCGGCATATGGAACGGTGGATGAGGACAAAGCTCACCTTCACAAGCCGCGTCTGGTTTTCGTTGATGAGAAAAACCAGATCAAGCAGCTGAAGAATAAGTATTGAGCGTTAAAGAGTCGAAAGCGATCGGAACCACTCGATCGCTTCGATCGCACCGTTAACCCGGAAAGCCTTGAGCTTCGTGTTCCACTGGGCCGTCTCAAGTCCGAGTAAGGGCACGGCATTTCTGTTCGCAATGTAATGATGAAGCGAGAGCTTCGGATTGACTTCCTGCCACTTCACCGCAAGTTCGATCATGTCAGCTTTCAGCAGCACAAAAGGCACTTTCGGCGCATCGGCTGCAAGCTGCTCGATTCCTCCACGGAGGAGCGCCTGCCGAGCGGAGTTGATTTGTTCGGCGCTAAGTCCGCATGTCTGCACGTAGAGGATTCTTTCCGCCTGGATCTTACGACTGAACACCATTTCTAGAGTCGGTGTTTCGCAACTCTCCCAGACAGCCCACTGTGCTTTCACTTGATTCAAATCGTTGGTTGATAGTTCCACTCTTCCTGGCAGGAGAGTTCGTTTGTCGTCGGTGACGACGATTGTGGAATGAGTGTGAGCTGCGGTTGCGAGCTCTTGCCCAAAGAAAACGGCACTCACCGGGATTGAAGAGCCCGGAACGAGGCCGGCTTTCGATCTTAGGAGCTCGAGGAGTGGGCTGACTTGTTCAAACTCAGCGTGGAGTTTGCTTGGAATAAGAGCCTGAAGCTCATCGTCGATCCAACCTCTCCAATCATCTAACTTGTCTGGTACATTCTTGGGTGCCGTTTGATTCTCTGAGAGGGCCTGAATCCAGCTGCGCGCGAAATCAAGACGCTGAATCGGCGAAAGTTCGTCGTGTAGCGAAACAATGACGGATGTCATCAGAGGGCGGAAGGCGAGAGCGCTCATCGCCTCGGATTCGCCGCAGAAGCCTTGGAGCTCGCGACTTTTCCACGGCTTTTGGCAAAGCACTTGGTACGATGACGCTGAATGAATCCAGTGCTTCACGGCTTGGATCGGAAGAGCAGACCTCTGCGACGTCAACATTGCGACGAGCGCATCGGAGACAACCTCGAGCCTCATCAATGAACTCACGACACTCGCGGGACCTTTTTGATAGAGCCAAACTTTTACGAACGCTTTTTCGATCTGTCCGTCGACTCCTGCAAAAATCCCCGTGCCGATTTCAATTTGTTGGTCAGTGATCGAATAACGTTCGGGTTGATCGACATTGATGATTAGAGGAACGGGAGTTTTAAGTCCGCCCAACGCGCGGATTGCAGATTCAGATCTCTCGATGGCACTCGCGAGACGCGCGACTTCTTGAAACCGGTGAGCTTTCACTTGCCGCCAAGTTTTGAGCTCACCGCCCTCGATCCAACCAGCTCCGGCCACGAGTGATGCTGGAAGCGGAAACCGCGGCTCCAGAGCTTTTGCCATGATCCACGCATAGGCTACGAGAAGGATTACGGAGCCAATCCTTAGCAACCTATCCTGAGTCGTGAGCTCAACGGTCTGAGTTTCCAAACATGCTCCCAATTGAAAGGCAAAATCGTGGTTCTGCAAGACTTCCATGCCTGCACACGGAGTTGACAGTTTCCGGCACCATGAGCTTGCTCACGCCGCCGATGAAGCTGCCTGCTGGGGAATGAGCAGGATCCGGGCCAGGGCGGATTCCGGGTTTTGCGGATGGTCTCGTGGACTTTGCGGGGTGTTGGGGTTGGTTAGCTGATTGCTTGGGGTATTGATCCAGGTCTGGTCGAAATGGAATTTTCGGTACGCAAGGAGGCGTTTTTTTGAGCGCAGCTCTCGGGAATGTAAATGCCGTTCGGCTGGATGCCGAAGCGCTTAGCGTTCACAACCGTGCGCTCATTCGTTCGCGTGGGTATTCGATCGCGGAGTATGAGCTTCTCGACTCCATCATTGAAGTTGATCGCGAACGTTTGTTTCTGAAGTTCCATCTCACTCACCTCACCACCTACTGCGTGAAGCTCCTGAACCTCAGTGAGGAAGTCGCCGCTACCTATGTGCGCGTCGCGCGGAAATCATTAGAAGTGCCCGAACTCAAAGAAGCGATTCGCGACGGTCTGAAGCTCACTAAAGCAAAGACGATCGTCTCGGTGCTGACACAGATGAACTTCGATCACTGGATCGAAAAGGCGCGAGTGCTCAGCAAACGCGAGCTAGAAGAAGAAGTTGCGGCCGCGTCGCCGGACGCGCCACGTCCCGAACGCGTGCGGCCTACCGGGCCTGATCGTTACCGTGCGGAATTTGATCTGAACAAGGTTCAACTCGCGATCGCCGAACGCGCCCGTGATCTCGTGAGTCAGAAGCTCGGTCACGCAGCTACGATGCAGGAGACGTGCGTTGTTGCGCTCACTGAGTACGTGCGCCGTCACGATCCGGTTGCGAAGGCGGGGCGTGCGTCCAGGAAGGCGCGGGACCGTTCCCGGGAACGGTCGTCGCCAGCTGAGGCTTCGAAAGCTGAGAGGAAGAAACGGCGCAGGTCACGCACACCAAGCGAGGTCACTCACGCTGTTAACCAACGCGATAGGAATCGATGTCAGTACAGAATGCCCGACGGAACGATCTGCGGAAGTCGGCGCTGGACTCAGCATCACCACATTGTGCCTTTAGCTGACGGAGGGGCTGATTGTGTCGAGAACATTGTCACTCTCTGTGCAACTCATCACCGCTTAATCCACGAAAACGAGAATTCCCCGGGTCCTTAGTCGAGGTCTCGTTAAGTGCTTGCCTCGCGACGACGAAAACGAGGCATGACAAACAGAAAAGTATTCCAACTAATAGTCTTCGCGATTCTCCTTCTTGGCTCGATCGCTAATGCTTACGAACCGAGCTGGGATGGCAACCACCCCGAATCCAAGTCGGAGGCATGGACTTGGATGGGTCACCTGCAGGAGTTCGACGGAACTCGGCTCGGACCCAACGGCGTCGGCTTCATCTATTATTATACTCGCAACGATCAGGGTCAGATGGGCTCGATGAACTTCCGCAGTTCGTCACTCACAGAGACCGTGAATGGCGTAGGTCAAAGCTACAAAACCAGCACACTCTATGCTGCACAATATGACAACGCAGAGCTTCGCGCACGTCGCGGCCGTCTTGACCTGACGTTTACAGCTGGCGACATCGCAGACTTCGTTCGCGCTGAGGCCATGTCAGCAGCTGACACAAAAGAGCTTCACTCGACGATGAAGCTCTTTCCAGGTTTGGCGATTGCTCCTGGATTCACACCGAAGAAAGTTGTCTTCAACGCTTCTGAAGAAGACGGCACCGAAATGAAACTCCGTTTCTATACGATCTGGCCGGTACTTGCGCCTAAAGACGGGTTGATGCGCTTCTTGGGTCAAGCCGACACCTATTCTTTCTCAGAACCGATGCTTGTCACGGTCGGAACTTACAAAGGTAAGCGCGTTGCAGGTTTGTCATTCCTTGACCGCCAGTGGGCGAAGCAATTCTTCGGCGTGAACATCTACACAGGTCTCGGTGACCTCGTGAAGTACGCGCATGCTTTAAAGTTTTCGCACGCATGGTCGGCATTTCATGTGTTCAACGAGCGCACGAAAGAATGGAGCTTCTTCCATCTCTGGCATCAGTGGGAGCGCAACGACAACGTTGCAGATAAGCTCACTGAGTACTCGGGCCTTCTGTATATGAAAAACGGTACAGAGTCTGGAGTGATCGATTCGAGCGATTACACTTGGAAAGGTGACGGCTACGTTTGGGCGCAAGGAAAAGAAGTTCTCCTTGATTACCCACTTGGACGTTACGGCTTCTTCCCTAGCCGCGCGACTTACTCTTCGCCGAAACTTGGTTTCAGCGGACAGATCGTGGCGACTCCTCACCTGCAGAACTTGAATCAGCCGATTCCTTTCTACGAAGGTTACGCTTCAGGCGTTGGAACTTGGAACGGCGATCGCGTTCGTATCCAAGGCCGGTTGGAATCAAGCCGCCTGCTCTTCAGAACGCAAGATTATAAAGAGATGTTGAAAACACTCGAGTCGACAAAGGAACCCGAGTGGCGCCAACCCGAGCTCCAGGCTTGGTTGAAAGCAAACCAGCGCGACAACCCGGCGAACTGGCTCGGCCACCCTCTTGCGGTGTTGGCTTCGATGTTCAAAGGACTCGATCTCAAACTCGCGATCTTCGGAGACATCTTGAGTGACGATCAAGTCGAGCAAGATCCCCGTGATCCCGAAGTTGTGATCTACCGTTAATTGATCTGATCAGAGGGGCAGGATTTTCGGTAATCCTGCCCGCCCTACCCGCGAGGGCAGTTCATGCTGGATTTTTTCGGTCATCCACTTGTTGATCGGAAGCAACTTCTCGAGATCGATCCCCGTCTTAAATCCCATACCATGCAACATGTAGACGACGTCTTCAGTCGCCACGTTACCGGTAGCTGCCGGTGCGTACGGGCATCCGCCCAAACCACCTAAGCTTGAATCGAAAACGCGAATGCCCTGCTCAAGGCTAGCCAAAATATTCGCTAGCGCCGTACCGCGCGTGTCGTGGAAGTGCATTGCCAACCGTTCAGGGCCGACAGCATCAACTAGCTTTGCAACCAAGCGGCGAACTTGCGCCGGATTCGCGATTCCGATGGTGTCACCAATCGAGATCTCGTAGACGCCGAGTTCAGCTAGGCGCTTCACGAGTCGCACAACCTGGCCTTCCGGCACGTTGCCTTCGAAGGGACATCCAAAACACATGCTCAGGTAACCGCGCACCTTCACGTCATTTGCGCGCGCCATCTCCATGACTTTGCGGAAACGTACGAAGCTCTCTTCGATCGTGCAGTTGATGTTTTTCTTGGCGAATGATTCGCTAGCCGAAGCAAAGATCGCAACGTGTTTGATTCCCGTATCGAGCGCATCTTGCATTCCGCGCGGATTCGGAACCAGCGCCGACAGATCGACGCCGCGTAAAGGTGAACCTGCGCCTTCGCGACGGCTCAACGCTTCTTTTACAAGCTCCGCTGAGCCCGCCATCTGCGGAACCCATTGCGGCGACACGAACGCGCCGAGCTCGATCGTCCGTACGCCTGCACCGGCAAGCTGTTCTACAAACTCAAGGCGAGTTTGACGATCGAGAGTCACCTTTTCGTTCTGAAGTCCATCGCGCGGACCAACTTCAACTATCGTAACCTTGCTCATATCTCACCGCATGTCAGGCGACAGAAAGTTTCGCCAAGTTCTGACCCAAAGCAACTTGGTCGCCGGGCACGCAAGCAACAGCTTCGACTTTGCCGTCAGCCTGCGCCTTAAGAGTATACTCCATTTTCATCGCTTCCATCACGAGCAAGACCTGGCCTGCCACGACGTCATCGCCTTTCTGGACCAAGATTTTCACGATCTTGCCAGGCATGGGCGCGACAATCTCACCAGGCTGTGCTGCGGCTCCGCGTGCGCCACCGCGGCGGTTCTGTCGACCGGGAGGAGAATACGTGAAGGTCTCGCCATTTAGATGCACCCAAAAAGTACCTCGAGAATTCGCAATGGTACCCTCGTGAGTCTGACCATTTATTTCAATGCTCACTTTTTTCATACGAGCCTCCATGAGTTTCTCCACGGTGCAGCCAACGCAGTAAGCGGCGTAACCGCTCCTCCATTACCAGCAGTCAAACCACCGCCAGAAGCCAAAGGCATTGCCTTCGCTACGAAAGTTTTCTGAATCTCGCTCAGCTCTTTCGGCTCAAGTCCTTCTGGGAAGTGAGTTTGAATGAATTGCGTCGTCATTGTGCCAGCCTGAAACTCGGGATGCGAAAGAATCGCCTTCAAGTACGGCAAATTCGCGCGCACGCCGAAGATGATCGTCTCTTCGATGACCGCCAGCATTTTTTGAATCGCTCTCGGTCGCGACTCATCCCAAACAATGATCTTCGCGATCATCGGATCATAGTACGGAGTCACTTCATCGCCCGCTTCAAAGCCGACTTCAAAACGTCGGCCTGGACCTTCTGGCCACTCGAGTCCAACCAGTTCACCCGTTGAAGGAAGCCCGCGGTTGTAAGGATCTTCAGCGTAAACGCGACATTCGATCGCGTGACCACGTGGTTTGAGATCCGCGTCTTTCCACAACACAAATTGCTTTGCGGCCGTCAAGATCTGCGCCTTCACCAGGTCGACGCCGAGAACCATCTCTGTCACCGGATGTTCCACTTGAAGGCGCGTGTTCATCTCGAGGAAGTAAAATTTCCCGTCCTGAACGAGAAACTCTACGGTGCCGGCGCCGTTGTAACCGGCTGTCTCCGCGAGAGTTACCGCAGCTTTCGACATCTGTTCGCGAAGCTCCGGCGTGAGCGAAGGCGACAGCGCCTCCTCAATGATCTTCTGATGGCGTCTTTGAACTGAGCACTCACGCTCATAAAGCGATACGCATTTTCCGTTCGAGTCGCCGAAGACCTGAAATTCAATGTGCTTCGCGCGGTCGAGATATTTCTCCAGGAAAACCGTCGCGGAACCAAATGCACTCAAGGCTTCACGTTGAGCCGACGTGATCAGTTCATTAGCTTCAGCACGCGAACGAATGACTTTCATCCCCCGACCGCCGCCGCCTGCCGCAGCTTTCACGATGACCGGAAATCCGATGCGCTCGGCTTCTGTAACGAGCGTCTCGAGCTTCTGATCGTCGCCCATGTAACCCGGCACCGTCGGAACTTTAGCCCGTTCAATCAAACGCTTTGCCGAAATCTTATCGCCAAGCGCACGAATTGTCTCCGCACGTGGACCAATGAAGACTAATCCTGCATCAACACAAGCCTGAGCAAAGTCTGCGTTCTCCGACAGAAAGCCGAAGCCTGGGTGTACGGCTTGTGCGCCCTTGCTCAATGCGCCCTTCACATTGCGATCAATCTGTAAGTAACTTTCTGCTGTAGGCGCAGGACCGATACAGACAGTTTCATCCGCCAAGCGGTAGGCCCGCGTTCCGACGTCAGCTTCAGAATGAAGTAAAACAGTTCGCACACCGAGTTCACGGCATGCATGGATGATTCGAACAGCGACCTCACCACGGTTAGCGATCGCGATTTTTTCGAATGGAAGTTTCATTCAGCATTACCCCAAATCATGCGCGCCACTTCGGCTCGCGTTTTTCCAAGAATCCGCGCAGACCCTCTTGGCCTTCTTCACTCACGCGGCGTTCGGCGATCACTTGCGTTGTCATGGACTTGCGCTTGGTCCAATCCGACGTTTCGCCTACAGCACGAATCAAGGCCTTTGTTGCACGAACCGCTTCGGGCCCATTGAACTTGAACGCAGCCACCGCCTTCAACACAAACGCATCGACGCTGGCTTCATCACCGACAAATTGAGCGAGTCCCGAATCAAAAGCTTCTCCTGCGCCAAATATTTCCCCCGTCAGCATGTAACGACGAGCGTGAGCCGAAGCCATCCGCTCAAGCACGAAAGGCGAGATCACCGCAGGAGCAAGGCCGAGTCGGACTTCGCTGAAACAGAACTGCGTGCCTTCAACTGCCGCCGCAAGATCGCAGACAGCAGCAAGCCCCAGAGCGCCGCCCATCACGTGACCATGCAAACGAGCGATGACTGGAAGGGGACACTCACGAATCGCCCAGAACATTTCGAAAAGCTGTTCGGAGTCGCTAGCGTTTTCGTCGAACGAAAATGCCGCCATCGCCTTCATGTAGCCAAGATCTGCTCCCGAGCAAAAGCTTTTGCCCTCGCCCTTCAGAACGATGGCAGCAATGTCTTTGCGTGAGCCGAGCTCGCGAAACGCCAGCGTCAATTCGCGAATCATCGTCGGATGAAACGCATTCCGAACTTCCGGACGATTCATCGAGACGGTTGCCAACCGCTCCGCTACTTCAATTTTGAGAGTCGCATACGAACTCATGATCACATCCTGAACACGCCTTGGCGGCGCGGTCCCCAATCGCTATTGCAGCTCGCGCTCAAACCCAGAGCGAGCACCTGACGTGTATCAACAGGATCAATGATTCCATCATCCCAGAGTCGAGCTGTTGAGTAGTAAGCCGAGCTTTCTTTTTCATACTTAGCCAAGGTCGGCGCTCGGAACTTCGCTTGTTCATCGGCCGACATCGTCTGGCCTTTTTCCGCAAGCTGATCGAGCTTCACCGTGAGCAGAACGTTTGCCGCTTGTTCTCCACCCATGACCGAAATTTTTGCGTTCGGCCACATCCACAAGAACCGCGGCTGATAAGCGCGACCACACATGCCGTAGTTGCCTGCGCCGTACGAACCGCCAATGATCACGGTGAATTTCGGAACGCGCGCGTTTGAGACAGCCATCACCATCTTGGCTCCGTGCTTCGCGATTCCTTCGTTCTCGTACTTTTTTCCGACCATGAAGCCCGTTATGTTTTGCAAGAACACGAGCGGAATATTTCGCTGCTCACAAAGCTCGATAAAATGCGCCGCTTTCAATGCGCTCTCGCTAAAGAGAACGCCGTTGTTCGCGATGATGCCAACAGGCATTCCGTAAATACGTGCGAAACCGGTGACCAAAGTTTTTCCGTACAACGGCTTGAACTCATGGAAGCGGCTTCCGTCCACGATACGCGCAATGACTTCACGAACGTCGAACGGCTTGCGCGGATCTGCCGGAATGATTCCGTAGAGTTCTTCCGCTTTGTACTGCGGCTCTTCAGTCGCCGAAATTTTGAATGGCACATTTTTTTGTTTATTCAAGTTCGCGACGATATCGCGCGTAATTTCGATCGCATGCTGATCGTCTTCTGCGTAGTGATCTGTCACGCCGCTGAGTTCGCAATGAACTTCCGCGCCGCCAAGTTCTTGCGACGTTACGACTTCGCCGGTCGCTGCTTTGACGAGCGGCGGTCCACCGAGGAAGATCGTGCCGTTTCCTCTCACGATCACGTTCTCGTCGCTCATCGCAGGGACGTAAGCGCCGCCCGCCGTACAGGAGCCCATGACGACCGAAATTTGGGAAAGCCCCATCGCCGACATGCGCGCTTGATTGTAGAAGATGCGTCCGAAGTGGTCGCGATCTGGGAAAACTTCGGCTTGCAGCGGAAGAAACGCTCCCCCGGAGTCGACTAAGTAAATGCAAGGAAGCCCGTTTTCAATCGCGACTTCTTGCGCGCGCAAATGCTTCTTCACGGTCATCGGAAAATAAGTTCCGCCTTTTACCGTCGCATCATTCGCTACGATCATGCACTCTTGACCGCTAACGACGCCGATGCCGGCCACGACACCCGCGCCAGGTGCGGCGCCGTCGTACATCTCCCACGCAGCGAGAGTTGAGATCTCGAGAAAAGCGGTGCCCACGTCAACGAGCGCATCGATGCGCTCGCGTGCGGTAAGCTTGCCGCGAGATTTATGCTTTTCGATGGCATCTGGCCCGCCGCCGGCTTTAACCGTGGCAACTCGATCGCGCCACTCGCGAACGAGAGTCCGCATCGCGGCTTGGTTTTGTTTGAACTCTGGCGAGCTAGCGTCGATTTCCGAAAACAAAGGCGAGCCCGCCGGGGCTCCGAGCTCGGCGCTCGATGAGTCTGCGACACGATCCATTTCTAATTTTCTCCCGAAAGATGCGTTAGCTGGAGGAGCTTCCCGTGCCCGCACCGAGCGCGAGCTGACGGGTGAGCTCCCAATCGACGTCCACTTCGGCAACTAAACGGCCGGCGCGGTCGTAGATCAAAGTCTGCGCATCAAGCGACGCGCGAGTTTCAGCTCTAAGTCGATGCAGAATGGCCTCTCGATCTGCGACAGGCAAGCGGAACACGGCTTTCATTTCGCCTTCCGGGCGAGAAAGAATTCGAACTTCTACGCGTCGTGACTCCACGCCGGAAGTCTTAAGATCGAGATGATGCTCCCAATAAATACGCATGGCGAATTCACCAAGCGCCGAGAGCGCGCCGGTATGGATTCCGCCACCTTCCCCTTGGTTGCGCCAACCTCCCGGCATGACAACTTCGATCGTGTCTTCGCCGAGTGTTTCCACTTTCAAGCCCATCCCGACGGTGAAAGGTTCCGCGAGAGTTGATGCAGCGCCTAAGAATCGCTTGCCGAGCCACGGGCTTTTCGCTTCGATCCAAGATCCCAAGGAGCGTGGATGTCGCACGAGAGTTCGCAGCTCATCGACGATGGCCGGCGAAATTTCGCGGATTTTTCCTGCGACATCGATGAGTCGATCGAATGTTTGGAGAAGCCCTGGGCGATTTGCCATTTTTTTCTCCGCCTGAAAGATGCATCGGGCGTCTTGAACTTACAGCCCGCGTTGACGCGCCACCAACCCCGGACTAGGGTATGTAGTATAAAGACTCGGCGCTGGGAAGTTCCAAAGCTCCCAGCCCCTCCATGGACCGCCGCTTCCTACGTCACTTTTCGGATGAGTCGGCAGCGTGGAAACCAGTCGACCCCGGTTTGAGCAGGGTCGTTTAAGTTCAATTAAGTCCGTTAAGGGAGACCGCTTGAAATACATCTCCGTTGTGCTCATGGTTCTGATTTTGATCTGGACGTGGTCGCTCGCCACGGCCGAGCGCCCTTTCCGCCTTGAGCAGCATAAACAGGTCGAAGCTGGCGTCGAAGAAGACATCCGCGCCTTCATTCAACGTCGTTACCCCCAAACGTCAGACATTTACTGTCAGCAACTGTACACTGAAGTTGTTAAACCGGGCCAAGAACTGATCGCGCGCTTCCGCTGCCAAGCCGTGGGACAAGCCGGAACTGACGACACGACAGAACAGGTGTTCGAAGGTCATCTCAATTTGCGTTCGGATGATGGTTTTGAAACTTGGTCCGAAACCGGTGGAACGATTAGCTCACCTGAAATTCGCTTCCTTAAAGGTGTCGAAATCACTCGTTCCGGAGACGGCGAAAGCGCGGAACCTGCACCCTCGCCGACTCCCGCTGAGCCGAAGAAGTGACCTCCTCCGTGACGGAAGAATCTCGTCCGCCTCAACACTTCATTCAGATCGATGAAGACGGTTACTTCAAGATGGAGACCCTTCGCGTATCTGACGTTGATGCCGGACGCGATTGGATGTCAAAGGTCGCGATGGATGATCGCGGCCGAGCTCTCACTCAAATCAACAACGCTGACGTTTTGATCGAAGCTTTTGACGAGCCTTACGTGGCCGTTGACGTGACAAAAGTTACGAAAGATCTCTGGCACATCACGATGCCTTATGGTCATTCGGAAACCTTTCCCCTCGCAAGTTTAACAACTGATGAGTGGGATCGCTTCCACGGACGAACAACGCGTGGAATCCCATTCGTCATGAGCCGAACAGCTCAGTCGCGGTTCTTCAACCTCGTTGATGAATTTGAAGATGACGCCGTCATCGTCGACGGCGAACGATACGAAACGAAACCTTGGCTGCAAGAAAATCCCGACACGCGCAACGATGCTTGGTGGACGAATGTTTACCGAACCGAAGAGCCTCGTTGGGAACTCAACGCTCCTTCGCACGCCCTGGCGAAGATTGTTCCGCGACTCAAGCTTCAGAAGTCGCGCATCCTTGTTCCGGGCGCAGGCTCCGGCAATGATGCCGCGTGGTTTGCCGAACAGGGCCACCTCGTAACTGCCGTTGATTTCAGTGAGGAGGCCATCGCGAGAGCACAGGCTAAATATGGGCATCTCTCGAATCTCAAGTTCATGCGCGCCGATGTTTTTAACTTACCGCCCACTCTGCGAAACAATTTCGACGTTGTCTTTGAGCACACCCTTTACTGCGCGATTACTCCGAGCCGCCGCAATGACCTCACAAAGGTTTGGCGGCACGTTCTGACCGAGCAAGGGCACTTAATGGGCGTCTTCTTTACGATGGATAAGCAATTCGGTCCTCCTTACGGCGGGAGTGAATGGGAAATCCGCTCGCGACTCCAAAAGGGCTTCCGGCCCCTTTACTGGACAAGGCTGCGTGATTCGATGTCAAAGCGCCTTGGTCACGAACTTTTCATCTACGCGCAAAAGCTCCCTGTATTTTAAGCAAAACCGCAAAAAAATCAGCCTAGCGCCTTGAGCGTGACCTTCGCACGTAACCAAAGTTTTTCTAAGCGCTACTTTGGAACCAGATCGCATAACTCTATGCAAACATTGATTTTATGCCATGCGTCTAATGTGGCGTAATTTGGCGCCGCCTCATCCATCCATAAGCCCAACTTATGAAGTTACAAAGAAAATACGTTTTTACTTCGACTGGGAATCATACTTTAAGAGTTCTCCACAGCTTCAGGGTTTGAAGCTGCTTTTAGGGGGATGGATATGGGCTCACTGAGATCACTGGAAACGAAAGCTCTTCGTTTGCTCACGGCACTGACCGCTCTTTCGCTTGCGGCTACAGTCGGCTGTTCGCAGCCCAGCTCTAGCGAGATCGCTGTTTCTGGATCCAGCAACGGCATTATCGGCGGCACTGACGCTCAGGGCGATGAGGACTTCTCAAAAACCATCGTGAGTCTCGTGAACGTAATTGAAGGCAGCCTTTGTACTGCTTCCATTCTCTCGGACTCGATCCTTGTAACGGCCGCTCACTGCGTTGATGCACCGGCAGGCGGACTCCGCGTGGTTTTCGGTACCGATATCGAGTCTGATTCGCGCATTGTTCAAAAAGTCGAAGGTTACGAAGTTTCTCCGCTCTGGGCTTTCCGCTCGGAAGAAATGCTCAACGCCGGCGACATCGCTGTCGTTCGTTTCTCGGGTGGATTACCTGCAGGCTACAAACCCGCAAAAGTTCTCTCGGCTACCGCGCAAATCAAAAATGGTGATGTCGTGATGCTCGCTGGCTACGGCATCAATGATGGCGTAGCGAAAGAGGGTAGCGGCAAACTCCGTTACGTTGAAACAACGATTGAAAACGCCGCTTTCAGCGACACCGAAATTCTCGTTGAACAACGCAAAGGCAAGGGCGCCTGCCACGGAGATTCCGGTGGCCCTGCATACGCGAAGGTCAACGGTGAATGGGTTCTCTGGGGCGTGACGAATCGTGGTGTTAACGATCCAAATGATCACTGCTCGGGCTCAGCTGCCTACGCGAACATTCCCTTCTACCGGAATTGGATCGCGCAAACAGCTAAGAAGCTTCTAGCGAAGAAGCCGGTGAAGTCTGCTCTCGCCAGCAACCAGTAAGGTCTCGCGAAGCAGCTAAATTCGAATCTGACTTTTCTTGGAGGGGTTGCTTGAGGGGGCAACCCCTTTTCTATTTTGGAGAAACGTCAGGCAATGGTCTGAGTCAGCGTGCGGGGGAGAAGGTTCTTCTCCTTGAGCCACTCTTTGTTGAGAAGGCGCGAAGCGTAGCGCGAGCCGTGATCGCAGAGAATCGTGACGATCGTTTTTCCAGTACCAGCGTTCATCTGACCGAGACGATACGCGGCCATGGCGTTTACGCCTGAGCTAGTTCCCAAGAAAAGACCGTCGTGCTTTGAGAGGTGATAAACCATGTCTACCATCTCTTGGTCACTGATCCTCATTGCGTCGTCGACTTTGATTTGTTTGTAGTTGTTTGTGATCCGCATGATGCCGATGCCTTCGGTTACCGTAGAACCGCTGCCTTCGATTTTTCCGGTTTTGATGTGACAGTAGATGCCGGAAGCATTCTCCGGATCAGCCACGATGCACTGAACAGAAGACTTATGTTCTTTGAGATAACGGCTCACGCCGCTCATCGTTCCGCTCGAACCAACGGCACAAACAAAAAGATCGATCTTACCTTGCGTCTGCTCCCAGATCTCAGCACCGGTTGTTTCGTAGTGGTAATCGCCATTGGACACGTTTTCGAACTGGTCAGCCCAAAAGTAGCTGGGGTTCTTCTCTGCCAGAATGCGAGCAGCGTGGTAGAAATGGCGGTCATCCGTGAATGGAACAACCGGAGTCTTCACGACCTCAGCGCCGAGCATTTCGAGCATGTCGAATTTCTCTTGAGCTTGAGTCTCGGGCATCGTGATCACGAGGCGATAGCCGCGCTCAGCTGCAAGAGTTGCGAGACCGATGCCGGTATTGCCGGCTGTGCCTTCAACGATGGTGTCGCCGCGTTTTAAGCCGCGCTTTTCCATGCTGATGATCAAACCCTTCGCCGCGCGATCTTTCACGCTACCGCCCGGATTTAGGAACTCCGCTTTACCGTAGATGTTGCAGCCGGTGAGCTTGCTCAACGACTCAAGCTTAATCAGAGGCGTATTGCCCACGCAGTCCCACACGTTACCGGTGCGAAGTCTTTGAACTGCGTCTTGAGAAGTCGTGGCCATCGGGTACCTCCAGAAAAGTCGGAAAACTCATATGTAGAGCAAATCCACTAAGAACACAAAGGCGCCACGCCGAACCGAAAGGTTTTTCGTGAAGAGCATTCGCGACGGAGCGTCGTTTTCACCTCGGAGCAGGGTCGAGGGGCGCAGCCCTCGTACTCGCGAGAACCGAGGCGTAGCTGAGGATCGCAGAATCTGAGTCACGTTCGAAGACCTGAGGGGTCGAGGGGCGCAGCCCCCGCATTCGCGACTGGAGCGAAGCGCAAGGAGGAAAGCGAAGGCTGGAGGCCGTAGCGGTAAAAAGAATCCGGGCGGCCCCCTCTCGAGAAGCCGCCCCGAAAATGTCGAAGTGGATTTGCGGTAAGCCGGATTCTGTCTTCTGGCGGGGATTCGACACACCCGCCAGGAGGCGACTATTCCTCTGAGCACCCGGTTACCCGGGGCTTCTAGCGATCTTACCCGAGAGCTTCACGCTGGCCGCGTTCAAGCGCTCCCCTATTTGATCTTGCTCCACGCAGAGTTTGGCTGTTTTCACTCCAGCAGCTCCCCTAAGGCCTCCCGTTTCCGGCCAAAGGATCAATGCCCTGGACATTCTCTCTGTTCCACTGTTCCTCGCCTTGCGGCGGGGGGTCGTTAACCCCTGCGTTGCCATGCGGAGTCCGGACTTTCCTCCCCCTTCCACCAACCTACCCCATTAGGAGCAAGCCAGACGGAAGCGGAGCAATCGCCTGCAAATCCTCAAAGAACGAGCAAGGTACCAGGTGCTTTGCGTCAGATCAAGACGGAGCTTTGAATCTTACGTTTGGCCAATCATTTTGAAGACTTGCGCAATGCTCGTAGAGAATTCCGTTTTTTTGTCGAAGCAGCTCATACCACCGGAATTCTGACCGATAAGTTCTAAGTCGGACCAAAGGCCGATCTAAATGCCGCACCCGCCCCGAACTGAGAAAGCGAGCCACCTATGAAAGACCGTCGCTCTAACCAAGCCCAACAACGAGTCGAAGCCATCAACGCGCGCCAAGTTCTCGCGATGTTTGCGCTGACATTTGCGACTTTCTGTTTGTTCGTGCAGATCGCAAAGAACTTTCTAGGCTAATTGGACTTCGACACTGAAGCGGTTGCGCGCCCCTCGTCGCGCGCCTTCGCCTGCATCTCTCCGCTATTTTTGATCCACCAAAATCTCTGACCAATGTCGTACTCCAGAGTATCTGCGGGTCGACCCACCCGTTTCGAAACCGCATACGCCATTTCGATTTGATTGAAGAGAAAGATCTGCGCATGCTCGGCCGAAATCTTTCGGTAAACCTCGCGCAAAATCAGCTCACGCTTTGCGGGATCAAGCTCCTGTCGTGACTTCTCAAGCAACGCATCCGTTTCTGCATTCGCGTACCGACCGTAGTTAGCACCCTGCGGAGGAGTCGAAGACGAATGCCAAACCACGAAGGGATCAAAGTCGATCAAACCTTCTGCGGCATAATTTTCGACCGCTTCGAATTCACCCGACGTGAGAAGCGATTGCATCGAAACGCCAGGCAACGTTTTTAAATTTACCTCGACTCCCACTTGCCGAGCGTCTTCCTGCAAAAGGGTCAGAAACCGAGAAGAATCACGCGTACTCGTGAGGATCGTGAAACTCAATGGCACTTTCTGTCCGTTAATCACTCGATCGAGAAGACCATCGCGATCGGTGTCTTTCCATCCAGCAGCGTTGAGTTGCTTGAGTGCTTCCTGCGGGTTGAACGACGCTTGGAGAGTTTCTGGAGCAGCGTACCGGCTTTGTTTATACCAAGGGCCTGCTGCAGGAGCGAAGAATCCACGGAAAAACCTCTTCGCCATCAAATCACGATCGACCAAACGCGAGAGCGCTTGGCGCGTGGCCGGATCCGCGAAAATCGGATTCTTTAAGTTCAAGATGATAGTATAGATACCTTGCGGGTAGAGATTGCGAATACGCTTAGCTTCGAAATTCTTCCGACACTCTTTTTTATCGGACGCAAGGCGCGCGTAAAGCTCCGGCGAGAGGTACATAAAGTCGAGCTCCCCTTTTTGTAAGAGCTCAAGTGCGAATGTGTCCTCCGAAGCAAAGAGATAGCTCACGCGTTTGGGCTGAAACTTCTTTTCAAACATGGCGTGCGAGCGTCCCCACCAACGTTCATTTCGCTTGAGGGTCAGACTTCGGCCTTCCCACCAGCGCTCGAGAACGTAAGGTCCACTGCCTACGAGAGTTCTTTCCAACGAATTTCTACGATCAGGATTGCCATAGATGTGCTGAGGGAGAACCGGCAAACCCGCGATCTGCTCGAAGTTTGTAAACCGTCTCTCTTTAGCAACAAACTTAACGGATCTTTCGCCCACGATCTCGGCTTTTGAAAAGCCTTCGTAGGGTCCGCGCACAGCCGCGGTATGAAAGCGCTCATCAAAAAGAACATCGAAACTGAATTTTACGTCACGCGCGGTGACCGGTGCTCCGTCGCTGAAGAATGCATCGTCACGAATCTCGAACGTGATCTCTTTTCCATCCGGCGTCTGCGACCAACTCTTTGCGAGCCACGGCTGATACTCTTGAGTTCTCTCGTTGCGGGAGACCAGGCCTTCTAACACGTAAAAACGAATTTCCTCTGTACCGGCACTTTCAATCGAGAGTGGATTGAGAGAAGTCGGTTCTCCCCACCAACGCATCCGGAAGTGATCGTCGGAACGACTCGCCTTATTTTGTTTACAATCGAAATCCCTCGATGGAGATTTACTAAGACTCGCTTCGTTTCGAAGCGCGAAGCCAGAGCCTCCTGCGCCTAGCAGACAAACAACCGAAACTAGAATGAGAAGACGTACGGGAAACTTCCTCATTCCCCCAAGCTAATCGGTGATCGAATTTTTCAACAGTGCCGCGAGAAGTTGTGGCCAAAACTAGGTTTTGTTTTTTGTAACCCCACCTATCGAGAGGTCTTCACAACTTGGGGCAAATTGCCGCCGTAAAGGCGAAAGTGTTTCTTCCTCGAATCTAGTATCAAGGCTTAGACACGGGTAAACACGGTTTATACAGGAAGTGTTCACAAAGTGACTGCCTATTGCGACATTCGGTCGATCTGTGGTCTTGTCGCTTTGTACGAAGGGAGCACCCTCGCTTCCGCTTCGACTCGAGTTTTATTACACGGCTTTCAAATCCAAAAGTTTCAAGGAGGATTCTTATGTTCAAAAAACTTCTTCTCACTGCATCGGCTCTCGTTCTCACGGCTGTTCCGGCGTTTGCGCAAGACTCCGGCGTTTCGACAGCTGACCTTCCCCGCACAATGGCGAGCCCGCTCCGGTTGACTCCCGTAGTTGGTGCTAGCAGCTTCACGACAAACAACACCGTTGACGTAACGAACTTCAACGAAGGTATCTCGGCTGGTTTGCTCGCTGACATCGGCAGCGGATTCTGGACATTCGAAACAGGTATCCTCACGCTGCAATCGAATGTTGACCGCACGGGCGACACCGGCGCGATCAACGTCGACACTTGGGGCGTTCCGCTGCTCGCAAAAGTGAACTTCTCGGGAATGCCGCACTCAACTGTGTTTGCGAAACTCGGTGCGATGCCTTTCACAGCAACTGGTGACGCAGACGACTTCGACATCATGGCTGTTGGCGGTATCGGTGGCGCGCTCCCGTTGGGCCGTAACTCGTCGTTGATCATCGACGCGACTTACAACCGCCTCTTCACAACTGGCGGCGACCTCACAAATTACCAAGGCGTATCGCTCTTGGCTGGTTTGTCTCTGAACATTTAATCTAAACTCGAGATCTTTAGTTAGATCTAGTTGGAAGAGCGCCCGAAAGGGTGCTCTTTTTTTTGCCCCGACTTCGGTCGTAGTCAACCAAACTACTCCACAAGCGCCTCGCCCCCCGAACAAGCCTCGTGTAGCATGAGATTTCAACGTCAACTACGTTCAAGCGGTGCTTGTTTTGGGGGTCCTTTGCGCAATAACCCAAAGACGGGCGGCACTACGCCGCGATCGTTTGCCAGGAACATCAACCTCGGAATCAAACTAGGTTTGTTCGCGGGCGTCTTCTCTTTCTCGATGGCCGTGTTGATCTCGGCGCTGGTCGGCTCACAAACCGCTGAGCGAATTCGCAACCGCCAGAGTCTCGCGCTACAAGACGTCGCCGTTCAGATGGCGCGGACTCTTGATCAAGCGCTCTACGAGCGATTCAACGACATTCATATCTTGGCGACTCTCGATGCCATGAAAGATCCTCGCGCTTCGTTACATTCGAAACGTGCCTTGCTTGAGAAACTTCAAGCAAGCTTTCCGGAATACGCCTGGATCGGGATCACGGATATCCAGGGTAAAGTTCTCGCTTCCACGAAAGGCATGCTCGAAGGTGCTGACGTCTCCAAACGTCCGTGGTTTAGCCAAGGATTGAAGTCTCCTTGGCTTGGCGATGTTCACGATGCCGTTCTTCTCGCAAAGCTCCTACCGAATATCGATAACGAACCCAAACGGTTTTATGACGTCACGGCTCCGCTTATCGACGAAAAAGGTGTCACGGTCGGCGTGATCGGCGCGCACGTGAGCTGGTCGTGGGCGAAAACGGTTCGCGATCAGATCTTGGCGAACGCAAAAAACTTGGGACCAACCGAACTCTTCATCGTCGGCCGAGGCGGTGAAGTCTTACTTGCTCGCGAAGGCTCTGCAGAAGAAGCCAAAGCCATCTTTACGACCTTCAACGCTCTTTTGTCGAAGGCGGCCGGCTCCATCGATTTCGTTAGCCCTGGTTCCGGCGGCAAAGAATATCTCGTCGGTGCCGCTAAGACCGGTACCGACACGAGTCGTCCTTCACTCGAATGGAACATCTTCATGAGACAGCCACTTGAGATCGCGTTGGCTCCGGCTGTTCTCCAAGAGCAACGGATCCTGATGTTGGGTGGATGTCTCGGACTCTTCTTCGCCATCGTCGCGGGTTTTTTGGGAAACCGGTTCATTCGTCCATTCGGCGATCTCGCTCAGGCTGCTCGCCGCTTCAAGGAAGGAAAAGATCCCGACTGGCCCGTCTTCGATACGGTTGGTTACAACAGCATCGAAGAAGCCGCCGATCTCTCTTTCGCCCTGAAAGATCTACTTCAATCGGTTGAAGCGCAGCGTGGTCAGCTCCTCCGTTTCAACGAAAGCCTCCAGACTCAGGTCGAGGAGCGGACGCAAGCTCTTCTCCTGGCGAACCAAAAATTAAAGAGCTCCGAACTCCAAGTCCGATCGATTATGCAAACGGCGATCGATGCGATCATCGCAACCGATGAAACTGGTGCAATCATCTCGTGGAACCAAGGTGCCGCCGCGATTTTCGGTTATTCCGAAGAGGAGATGATAGGAAAATCGGTAAACCTGATCGTGCCTGAGCGCTTCCGTGCGATGCATGACGCCGGCATGAAGCGCGTCGTCCAAACGGGAGAGAGTCGACTCGTCGGTCAAAGGCTCGAGCTTCCGGGATTAAAGAGAGACGGCACAGAATTCGATACGGAACTCTCGCTCGCTAGCTGGACGAGCGGCGATCGCCGGTTCTTCACGGCGGTTCTGCGAGACATTACCGAGCGAAAGCGGACAGAGAAAGCTTTGATCGCTGCGCGCGAGCAGGCGGAATCTGCCGCCGCTGCCAAGAGTCAGTTCTTAGCGCAGATGAGCCACGAGATTCGCACTCCCCTCAACGGCGTTATCGGGATGACGCATATGTTGATGGATACTCAACTCAATGAAACTCAAAAAGAATATGCCCGAATTGTTTTGGACTCGTCCGAGGGCCTTCTGGGAATCATCAACGACGTCCTCGACTTTTCGAAAGTCGATGCGGGAAAGATGGAACTTGAGTCCGTTCGCTTCGAGCCGGTTCGCTTGATTCACGACACGGAGAAAGCGTTCCTCATCACGGCTTCTAAGAAGGGCATTACGCTCAAAACTGATTGGCAGACGGAAAACCAAGAGGCGCTGCTCGGGGACCCCGGCCGTATTCGCCAAGTTCTGACGAACTTGCTGGGCAACGCGATCAAGTTCACCACGGTCGGAGGCGTCACTCTCCGTGCTTCCATCAAAAAAGCAGCTGACTCGAAGATCGCCCGTCTTCGCATCGAAGTCAGCGATACGGGGATCGGAATGTCAGCGGAATCTTTGGCTCGGATGTTCCAAGCCTTCTCGCAAGCTGACAGCTCGATGTCGAGGAAGTACGGCGGCACGGGTCTAGGTCTATCGATTTCCAAGAAGCTTGTTGAATTGATGAAGGGCGAGATCGGTGTCGATAGCCAAGAAGGAAAAGGCTCAACGTTCTGGTTTGAGTTACCTCTCCCGCTTGCGCCGACCCTTCAGAGTCAAGGAGCTGAAGAGCAGCTCATTACCGTCGGCTCGCGCGCTGCCCGGATCTTGGTCGCGGAAGACAACACGGTGAATCTGCGAATTGCTTTGTCGATGCTTCAGAAGGCTGGTTACAAACCGCAAGGTGTCGGTAACGGCAAGGAAGTTCTAGCTGCACTCGCAACGGCACAATACGACTTGATCCTTATGGATTGTCAGATGCCTGAGCTCGATGGCTATTCGGCTACGCGCCAAATTCGGGCGACGGATTCTGCTTACAAACAGATACCGATCATCGCGATGACCGCCAACGCTGTGCAGGGTTCCGAAGAAGAATGTCTGGCAGCCGGTATGAACGCTTACGTTTCAAAACCCGTGAAGCTTCACGAGCTCGTGCGAATGATTGAGCTTCATCTCCCCGCATCAGGAAAAACTGGCGCAGCTTGATTCACTCATTCAAGTTTGCGCGAAAGCGCCAAGGCTCTCGACAGGACCTTTGTCGGGAGCTGAGTACTTGCTCGACATTCTCACTCGCTTACTCAATTTGAGCTGGCGAAAACTTGGACGCATTTAGTGATGTGATCACCAGGACTTAAGTTTTAGGACCAAGGGCCGATCTAGTAGGTGTCTACTGACTGACACCATTGGAACGGGGGTTCACCATGCGTAAGTCAGCGAAAAACTTCCTGGTCGCAGCACCGATGCTAGCTACCGCTTTGACTGCATGCGCACCGATGCACGCCTCACTTGAAGATGCCGGCTTCCTGAAAAAAGGCGATGAAGTTGAAAAAGCAGATCCAATCCAGTGCGTGCTCGATGCACCTGATTACGTTTTGAAAACGGATCTCCTTTCGTTCGAAATGGTCGACAAATATAAAATCAGCCTGGGCTTTAGTCTGATCAAAGGGCTCTTCAAAGCCATTGGTCTCGACTTCGAAGCGGCGAACGGAACGCTCGGGATGTCGATGGCCGTCTACGATCCGCTGAAACCTCGGACCGCTATCACCGACGCTCAGGGTGAAGGTTCCGCAAGCGAGATCAAGTTCGACGCGAGCTTAATGGCGCACCTGGTTGATACCGACCTTGGTTACTATTACAAGACGCCGCTTCGTTACATGAGCGAGGATGCATTAAAGAGCACACTCGGAAACGTCATTCAAAAACTCGCTTCAAGAAGCAACGAATGGTCAGCCCGTGTTTACGACGTGATGGCGGAGGATGAACTTTTAGTACGCGTCGGCCGCACAGCAGGTCTCGTCGAAGGAGATGAATTTAAAATCTTCAACATCGAGTACAAATGGGAAGGCACGGCCTGCGAGAGCAACCTCGTCATTGCTCGCAAATTGAGTACCGAGCCAGTTGCGATCGCGACCGTGACTCAACTTGAACCGGGAAGCGCGATTCTCAAGATTACGAAACGGAACTCTGAAGACGCGATTCGCAAGGGTGCTTTCGTGACGGTGTCGAAACTGGTTGCGCAAAGTAATCAGGCTCAATCTCGAGCGCTCGCTCGCTCGATCAAGCTCGGTGAGATGACTCAAGGCAAAATCGTCTTCAGTATGAATGGCTTCGGGAAAGAAGTGGATCTTCGTCCCTTCATTTCGCATCAGCTGAAAGACGTCACAAACGAATTCGGTTTGTACGTGAAAGAATAAATCAAACGAGGCCTTTGTAGAGTTTCTCGGCTCGATCATCTGATAGGAGCCTAAGGGGATCCCGATTTGGTAAACTGTCGAACACGAGTGGCGCAATGAGCTTCAGTGAAGCCAACCTGCGTGCACCGACAGGAACCATCGGAGGTCCCCGTGCGATTTCTCCAGCTCGCAGCTTTTGTTCTCACAGCAGTCACTAGCTTCGTCTCCCAAGCCGCAAGTTGGAAGTATGAAAACGGCGGTCAAACTCTCCACGTCTTTCTAGATTATGAATCAGGTCTCTATAATCTTCGCGCATACGCCGTGAAACCTGGCGAGTTACAGACGCTCCTCCAAGAACGGACATTCGCTCAAGCGTCGGAGGCACGTCAGCACGCTAAAGAGTTTCTATCTGAAAACGGTTGGACCGGCGCGGTCTCTTTCGAAGCAAATCTCACGGAAAAACCATCAGCTCCTGAATTTGCGACCGAGGTCACCGGCAGCGTAATTTGGACCGCTACCAAAAAATGGAATCAAGAGTGGGAACGAAAGTTCTCGCACTGGATTCAGACCGAAATCGATCTCTCCTTCTTTTCTCGCTATAACATCAAAACGGATTGCGCTGACGTGATCGTTGGCTTGCGTTGGATTTTCTCGAGAATTCATTCTCTTCCTGTCGGCAACGCACTTGCGGGCTCTGGTCAGCTCTTCACGCACGAGTCTATGCGCAAATCATGGGTGGGCCTTCCTCGTCACGCAAACTGGTACCAAGACGCGCTCTTTATGACAGCTCTTGATTACGTGATGGATAACACTTTCACGCGCTCCATTCTCTGGGATGGGTATCCGATTTCCATTTCGGCCAAAGCATTTGTACCGGGAACGTTTCACCTGGAGTTCCACTCAGCCGGTGGGCACACGATGATCGTGAACGAAGTCGATGCGACTGGCGGGCGTTTCGGTTTGATTCAATCCACTCTTCCGCGAGAGGTCCGCGATCTTGGCGCCGCTGAATATCAACACGCGTCTCAGCCCCAGCGTGCTGACGGCGGATTCCTCCGAATGCGCTGGCTCGAAAAAACTGCAAAAGGCTGGGCGTTTGCGGATGAAAACAAACACCCTGATTACTCAATCGAACAATACAGTCCTGCTTTCATGAGCGGTACGAGTAACTTCTCAAATGCAGTACGAAGTCACTTGAGTGGACATGCGAGCCAATCGAATCCCTACTCCGAGCTGATCGCTGGGATGGAAACTCTCTGGGGAAAGATCGAGCCGCGACTCAAACTCGTCCAGGAAGGCTACTCCGTTTGCCAGGTCAGTGATTGTCGTCCCGGCACTCGCAACTGGGATCAATACAGTACACCTGGTCGTGATTCGCACATCAAAGAGATGATCCGCTACGTTCAAGGCATCGTTCGCGACAATCCGCGCGATGGCCAAATTGCGAGCGCTTACTCACAGTTCGCTGGATACAGAATGGATGTTGCTGATAGATCGACAACTCTCGGCGAGCTCATGGACAATTTTCTTAAGGGAAGAACCTCGGGAGATCCCCGAGTTTCCGTCGCTCGCCGCTGGGGATTTTGAAAGTGTTCGAAGCGCTTCGCTAATTGGGAGCGCTACTTGAAAAAGCGATCACTTCGTCGTGATCGCTTTGAATTCTTTAAGGTAAGACTCTTCTAAAGCGCGGAGTTTTTTGTAATTCTCTTCGCCCTTTAGGATCTTTTTGATCTCGGTCACGTCTTCTTCTTCCGCATCTCGGAGACGGCCTAAGCCTTCATCCAGATACTTCGCATCGATCGACGAACGGAGGGCCCCGAGCCTTTGCACCAAGTTTGTTTCCTTGGCGAGGAAGAGAACGATGTCTTCTTCCGAAAGGTTCGGTTCGAGTTCATCCCTCAAGAAGCCGATGTCGTTGAGCTTCAACGTCCATTTATCCATGTAGTTCGGATCGGTCTTCGTCTCGAAGTAATCTTTCATGTAGAGAACGTTATCGGCGTAGGTCGCTTGGAACTCGGCCTTCATCTCGGGCTTGTAGATCGATTCGACCCGACGCTGTTCGATCATCTTAGACGCGTAGCTGTTCTCGCCGCTTTGCTGTTTCTCAAAGAATGCTTTGAGCTCCGTGCCAAAGAACGCGATCACTGCGATCACGACGACCGCAACGCCAGCTCCCCAGGCCCAAACGCGTTTGTCTTTCTCTTCTTGAGAGACCACGGGCGCCGCGTCTATAGCTTCCGGAACCATCTGAATCGCCGAGATTCCCTTCATCAAGACGTCGGTTACGGCCGTATCAATCGACTGCTTGAATTGCACACGGGCTTGGTCAGCGTCCGCCGGGAGGTTCCCAATCATCGGAAGCAAGATGTCGCCAAGTTTCTGGCTCGCTTCCAGCGCGCGGAGCTTGCGAGTTTGCTCATACTTCTTCTCTTCCGCCTCGATGCGCTTTTGCGCATCTTCGATCGACTTCAGACGAGCCTTCGCCAACTCATTTTCTTGATCGCGCTTACGGGTTTCGTACTCTACGACGCCCTTTTCCTTCATGTCTTTGAGTTCAATTTGAACTTTCGTGACACCCTCTTCGCGGTCTTTCACAAACTTGTTCAGTTCGCGCTCGGCCTGTGCGCGTCGCTTTTCGAGGTCGTCGACTTCAGATAGAAGCTTCAAGGCTTTGGAGAGATCGCCTTGTAGCTTATCGTAGTCGACTTGGATTTTTCCTTTTTCAACCAGGAGTCGCTCGATCTCAGCTTTTTCGAGAGCGAGTTGATCTTCTTGCGCCTTAGTTTGACCACGAAGCATTTCGCGTTTAATTGCGTGCTCACGATCAAAGTGCTCGCGCTCTTTCTCGACATCGATTTTCGCTTGCGCCAAGAGCTCAGCTTTTTTATCGACGAGTTCTTTTTGCAAACGCTCGTGGGCAGCTTTTGCGTACTCCGTGCTCTTTTTCAGCGAATCCTGTTGGATCTTGTTCGCTTCTTCGCTTGCGGCCAATCGCAAACGACCCGCTTCATCGCGAGCATCAGACATCAGCTTCTTTGCGGTAGCTTCGGCGGCTGCAAGAGCCTCGACGCTTTGTTTTTTCAGTCGAGCGAGTTCATCAGCCGCACCCGAGCGAAGCGCATTGGCCTCTTCGCGAGCTTGCGCAAGGATGGCCTGCGCTTTCGCGTCAGCGCCGGCATGAATCTCGATGGTCTTTTGTTGGAGAGTTCGCGATTCCTCCGACGCTTGCGTGCGGATGCGGTTCGCTTCCTCGCGCGCTTCGGACAGCAGAGCTTGCGCACGGTCTTCAGCCGCCTGGAGGGTATCGTGACTTTTGTGTTGGAATTCAACGAGTTGCTGCTCCATGCGATGACTCGACTCTTCGTAGTCTCGCTGGATCCGTTTTTGCGCTTCGGCGATGATCAGATCCGCCTCGCGGCGAGCCTTCAAGCGCTCTTGCGTGTTTTCGGATTGAACTTCCTGACGGAGCTTTGCAAATTCGGCTTCGAGAGCTTGCTTCCGTTCCTGAAGTTCAAGGGCGCTTTGGGTTCGCATGATCTCAGCGTCGCGTTTTGCGTGCGAAACCATTTGATCCGCTTCGAGACGAGCTTGGCGAGACGCTTTTTCAGCATCCGCCTTCGCCTTTTCTTGGATCTCTTTTGCGATATCGTCCATCGAGCGGAGAAGCGTCGTTTTCTGCGCTTCAAAATCCATAAGCTCGAAAGGTTTCGGTACCGCCATGAACTGGAACTCCGCAATGGCGGTTCCGAGTTTCACAACGTCATTGGGCAAAAGGATGATTTCTTGACCGGGTTCTATTTGCTTGTCGTTGACGAAAGTTCCGTTGGCGGATTTTTGATCGACCAGAGTCACGCTGCCTGGCTGAATCTTGACGATCAAATGGAGGCGACTCACGCTCGGCGCGAGAATCGGCAGATCGGCTTCTTGCGTGCGGCCGATGCTGAAAGAGGACTTCTCGATCAAGTGCGATCGGAAGCCCTCGTTCGTTTTAATCCTGATGATGCAGGTCCAGATATCGTTCATAGTCCTACTTCATCCATCGGATGAAAGAGCCGGTTTTTTAAGCCGACTTTTGTTGTGAATCGTCTTCAACTAAGCGATGTCCACGAGTCTTGTCGATTTCTTGAGTTAAAGCTGCCGAAGCCAGCGCTTCCACTGGATCTTGGTTTTCATCGAACTGCTTCATTCCCATCGGAACTTCGTTGGAGTGCGAGTAGTTCCAGAGAAGGTCGAGCGAGTTTTCAAAGCGGTCTACGATATCGCTGAACAAACGCTCAGGGTTGAACGCCGTGTTCACGAGAGTCATGAGTACGCTCAAGAAAATACCGGTGATGGATGCACCCATCGAGAGCGAGATCTCAAGAAGGAAGCGGTCCATGATCGTCTTCGTTTTTGCGGGATCGTTGAGGTCCATGCCGCCCAATTCGGGAAGGCCAGACATAACTCCCAAGAACGTACCGAAGATACCGCCGATGACGAAGAGACCAGGCAAGATATTGAGCAAGTCGTTCGTGCTCACAGCCGGGATCAAGCCGAATACGCGGTTGAACGCGGGGTTCTTGCTGAAGGTATTCTTCGTGATGTTGATGAGCTTTGGCGGCTGCATGCTGTATTTCAAGAAGCGGATTTGCTTCAAGATATCGTGCACGAGCCAAGCGCAACCCATTTTGATCAAGAAGAGGCGATCGCTCGTGAGCATGAGCTTATCGGGATTCTTTTTACGTTCGTTGTCACGACGTTCGAATGTTTCGTAGAACGTGCGCTCCATCAAACGCTTCGTAACGACGTAGAAAGAGACGTTTTCCGTTTTGCGGTTCATCTCTTTGGTGAGGAACTGACTTACGCGGCGTTCGAACTCGCGACCGAACCACTCATGGCGCTTAACCGTGTGGTAGATCAAGAGTCGGAACACGACCCCGACGACAAACGCCGTGAGCATGAACGGGCTGTGCAGGGTTTTCCCTACGGTGACAAGCACCCGAAGTGCTTCGTGCATAAATGCTTCCATAAGTTCCTCTCTCCTCAGTCCTTAAGCGTGAACTTGATAATAACTCGTTGTAATTTCGCACAGTCGTTTGAGCGACAGAACGCTTCGCCCGAGCCTTGAGCGGCTGGATCGCGCGACTTGTCGGCGGCCAAGAAGCTTCGACCCGTTACCTTTACGAGAGGCAAGAGACGCTCTTGGTGGCGGAACGACATTTTGTTTTTGTCGAATACGTTTTCGAAGATGGAACGTGCTCGAGCGTAGCTGAGGTCAAGGTTGTAGTTAACCGCGGCCTTAGTTTCCGGATCGAGCTTTGTCGGATCGACGTATTTGCCTTTGTAAGTCGGCGAAGCGAACCCGACGATTTCGACAGATTGAATCTTTTGCGCGACCTTGTCGTTTTCGAACAAGCTCGCCGAATAAGCCGGCATCGCTTGCTCAAGAATCGTGCGCATCTTCGGCTTCAGCGTCGCACTTCCCGTATCGAAGTATTGATCTCCGAAGGAAAGCATGACGTCACCGCTGTTCGGATCGACTTCAGCCGAGATTCCAGCTTTTGCGAAATTCTTTTTGATTTGAGCCGCGAGGTTTTTCTTCGCGTTCAAGTTTTCAGTCGCCTTCGCCAATGCACCTTGTGCGTCTTTATACTTTTTGTCCAGATCGCCCAAGCGACCGGCGAGATCTTTCGCCTTACGCTCAGCATCGGCCTTGAACGCTGCTTCGCGAGCCGCACGTTGTGCGCCCGAGAGCTTTTCTTTAGCCAGCTGACCTTCGAACGCGGCTTTGTCGCGAGCCTTCTGCGCTTCAAATTCGCCCTTCAAACGATCGGTGTCTGCTTTGTGCTTTGTCGCCGCTGACGCAAGCTCGCCGGCCAAAGCCGCATTCTGTGCGCCAAGCTTCTGGACGGTTCCTTCTGTCTGAGCGAGTTTCGCTTCTGTTTCTTGAAGCTCACGATTGGCTTCGTTGAGTTCCTGTTGAGCCTTTTCGCTGCGGGCCTGGAGGGCCGCAACTTTTTGATCGGCTTCGCGCTTGAGGGCCGCTTGCTGCTGTTCGAACTTTTGTTTTGAAATCTGCTGCGACTGGAAAGCCGCACGCAATTGTTTCATGCGCTGATCGAGTTGGTTTTTTGTCTGCTCGAGTTGCTGCTCGCTCTTGGCGATCTCGGCTGTTTTCTGAGCCACTGTGCCTTCGAGCTGCGAAATTTCTTCGTTCTTCTCGCCGATCTCTTCATCCTTCACATCGATCAAAGTATCGCGGCTTTTGATCCGCGACTTTTGAATCATGTTGGAGTTGATGATGTTGCGGACGAGCTGTTGATACTTGTTGAGCGCAACGGCCTTCTTTTCATTTTCTTTAGCCTGTTGACGGAGCTTATCGCTCTCTTGCTTCTGCTCATCTTGGAGAAGCTCAAGCTTGTCCATGAGTTCAGCGTAAGTATCTTTCTCTTCGACGCTCGCTTGCTGCTGCAAATAATCTTGCTTCAGCGTTTCGTAGACCTTGATCTGTTGTTTTAGATCTTGGTTCTGCTTCACCAGCTGCTGGTTTTCAAGGTGCTGCTGGATGCCGTCGGTTCCGGTCTTTAAACTTGCGGTGACGTAAAGAAGCAAGAAGATGATGGACAATCCTAGGAACAAGTCCGAATAGGACGTCCACATCGAGTCTTGGTTGTCGCCGCCGTGGCCGCGCTTGTAATTAAATCCCATGGTGACACCTTCCCGCTTTACTTCTCGGAAGGCCCGGTCAGGGACTGAGTCCAGTTAGCTCAAAAACTTCATTGGGAGAGCGGATCCGGACGGATCTGGCCCTGAGTCCTGGCAAATGAAATGTCGAATTGTTCCAAAACGGATTCAACTCCACCACCACTCTTCGCGGCCGGTGCTGGCGCCGTGGCCTGAGCAGGAGCAGAAGGCGATGCCTCAGCACTCGCGTGACTTGCCTGGCCTTCCGCCGACGGCTCAGAAGAACCACCGAAGAGGAAGTAGAAAGCAAAAACCAACGCGAGACCAATACCAACGTAGGCTGGCTTGGGTAAAGACGAGAACCTTTGCATCAAGCTAGGTCTTCCGCCGCCGTCGTAAATTTCATTTACTCCAGTGACTTCCACCTGCGCTAAAGGCTGAGTGGTCTCATCGTAGGCTTCGATCTCTTGCGAGCTTTGCGGTGCTACGGCCATCGGCGGCGCCGGCATTGAGCGTTCGAAAGAGCCCGGATTTACCTTTGCGGTCGAGATCGATGGATCCGTTTTCGGCGTGCTCGTTTGAATCACCGTTCGCGCATCAAAATTGTCTTCAAGAACCGATCGCGAACTCTTTGTATCGTGCCGCGAGTAAACTTGAGTTGCGTCGTGATTAGAAGAATAACCAGAAGAGCTGCCAGTTTGGCTGGAATGATGACCGGAGTGCGACGCCGTTTGATGATCGTCTTGGTCCTCTTCTCTTCCCGTTTTGGGAGGAGCCGGAGGCGACCACGGTGATTTTTTTGCCTGTGCAGGTTCTTGCTTTTTCTCGGGTGCAGCAGCCGGAGCCGAGATGGGAGCAGGACGTTCGAGCTGATCAAGCCGAACGACGGCGGTCGGTTGATCATCGAGCGAGAGCGACGAAGATTCTTGTTTCGCCGAACGAGAGGGTTTTGCCTCGGCCGGAGGTTCCGGGCTCAGCGGACGACCGTGAACCACCGTGCGCGCGTCGAAGGCATCTTCGAGTTCGCGGGTCGTCTCATCGACGTCACCGAAGTTTTCATCTGCTTGGTTTAAACGTGGATTCTTCGATCTAGAGTTCATCGGAAGCTCCGTAAGTTTTCAATCAGGCCTTCGATCAAGCGGCGTGTGTTGGGCTGAGCGAAACCTTTGAAGCGTGCAACCGCAACGTAGGCCTTTGCTCCAGCATCGAGACTTGATACGGCGATCGCCGTATCATTCAAACCCGGTTCCGTTTTTAAGGCGGAAGTACAGAAGTGAACTTGCACGGGATGTCCCTGCTTGTTGGTGACTTGGCTTGTTTGGCAGTCAGCAACCGTCATCAAATTCACGAAAGAGGCACTCTTATGTAAATCGTTGAAAAGCTCAGACCCAAGAGCTTGCGCTACTTTTGATCCGGCCTCGCCGTCACGGCTAGAGAGTTGGACTTCTCCCGCAACGAGTTCGATTCCCGTCGAGTAACCGGCTCCTAGGCTTAGCGGGAATCGATTCGTACAGTTCACCGCACGCGTATTGCGAATGCTTGAAGCTAAATTTTTATCGCTGACGCTGACCATGTGACTTTGGCAGTCCAGGGATTGAAGTGACCAGGCTCCGCTTTGCGGTGAAACCGCTTGTGTCCAACGATCTTGCCAACCGTAGAGTTGATTGCGCCTCATCGTTGCGCCAGGAACAGAAGCTGGTTTAGGACCATCTTGTCGACGAAGCATTTCGTAGAGTGCTCGCGATGAACCAGCCCAAGCTTTCTCGCCCGTCTCGCCACCCGGCGCAATCGCAACCAATCGGCCAGCTTTATCGAAGACAAAGCGTGAGCCGGTTGCGTCGCCATTACCCAGGGCCATTTGATAAATTTGCGTTGAGCCTTCTGACTTCACGCGAAGCATGCGGGCGCCGGACCGGAACCAATCACGACCTAACATGACGGCGAAAGGTTCCTCGGCCGAAGGAACGTCGAGCCGGAAGCTTGCGCGAGACAAGCTCGGCATCAGCATTTGATCCGTTTTGAACATAGCGAGATTCGACGCAACATCGATATCGATCAGGTGTGCTTCTTGATTCTCTACGAAGAATCGCGACCCTGGACGCGCGATCCAAGACTTTGAAACGAACTCCCACGGCATCGCGAGAAATTGTGAATCGATTGCCAGAGCCGGCGATTCAGAGAGTCCTGGACTCGAAAGAGAATCGGCCGCACGAACCGTGCGCGTCGCTGCAACTACGGCACGTGTCCATCCGTTTCCACCCGACTCGCCTGTAGGGCGAGCAGCAGCAGCCACGGCCGCTGGACGCGCTTGCTGTGGCCGAGCCGATGATTTCGAAACAACGGCGGACGTAGACCTTACCGCGCCGGCAGTGGGCTTGGCGCCAGCGACAGGTTTCGTGGACGCGGCGCTTGGACGTGCTGCCGCAGGTTTCGCTGCTTTTGAGGCAGACGGTGCCGGCGCTTTTGAAGCCCCTGCGCGCGCAACTGGCTTCTTTGCGGGCGGCGCTGCGGCTTTTCTCGGTGCGCTAGTTTGTCCCTCGGCGAGAGGAACCACGAAGGGAACCAATACGAGCGCGAACCACGCGAGTGCGCGTGCGCCACGGAATCGCCGTAACTCCAGGTCTCTCTGGTGTCGCTCGAAGATGCTCAATTGATCCTCCGTGTCTCTCGTATCGGCAATTCGTTTAGAAATCAGCGATCTACGTTTGAAACTGGACCTAAATCGCAACTCTGTCTCGAATCGAAACGGTTCCATCCTCGATTCAGCGCTTTTTGTTTAACTCTTAAACTGCGGAAGCTTTAATCCGACTTCCTTGTCCAGTGTTCCTGGAAAACAGGGATCGGCTTCGCCGACTCCGCTTCCGCCGCTGATGGGCCAGCTGGCATTCATCATTCGAAGCTTGTTTGGTTAGACGCACTTTATCTTCGCAACCGCCCGGTCACTACCAAGACCTAACCGTGAGGGGTGCTTATCCAGCGCTCTATAAACTGCCCTAAGCCAAGATCCCTAAAATGACCGAAATTTTGTGACAGTGTCTTGCGTGTATGATGAGCTTTCATCATCATCGGGAGGCACTTCATGAAATGGATCTTCTGTCTCAGTACGCTCATTCTCTTTTCGAGTTGGTCCGCGTGGGCGCAAACTCCCCCAATCAAAGTCATTGCCGCGGCCGCGACTAGTTCAGCGGCAAACTCGGTTGAGCCAAGTTGTTTACTCGACACTACTTGCAAAGGCACCTGGTCTCCAGGAGCAAAAGATTCTGGTGTAAACGAAGGTCTCTATTTTCAGTTCGAAACCCCTACGAAACTCTATGCTATCGACGTTGATACAGATTCTGCGTCGCCGATGAAGGTCTCGGTCAATGGTGTTCCCGTGCCTCCCGCACAAAACGGAATACAAAACGGGCTACGCTTTATGTTGCAACCGACTCGCGAAGGAAAGTTCAAAGCACGCGAAGTTAAATCAGTGTTCATCCGCATCATCCGCGATGATCGTTTCACAACAGACAAACCAGTGCTTAAAGGTATACGCTTTTACGCAACTGGTGATGACCTTTCCCTGGGCGAACCCACCAAAGTCAGTTTTCCAAAAACGGTGAAAGGTACCGTAACCGCAACATCAACATTGGAACCAGCAAGGGCCTACCGCGCGTCTAATCTCTTCGACTCGAAGTACGATATTGCTTGGTCGACAAATGGAAAGAAATCCGCCGGCACCAACGAGAGTTTAACGGTAAACCTCAACGAGTCGCGCACGATCACTGGATTGATTCTTTGGAACGGTTATCAGCGATCCCTCGAACATTTTCAAGCCAACGGCCGCGTCAAGTCTCTTGAGGTTAGTAACGGGACCGACCAAAATACGACGATCGAAATAAAAGACTCCATGGGCAACCAGCGCCTACAGTTCACAAAGCCGCTGACGAACGTGAAAAAGCTAACTTTCAAAATCAAATCGATTTATCCAGGCGCAAAGTATAAAGATGTTCTTCTCTCGGAGCTTCGCCTTATTGGCCCAGGTGACGAGCTCCTGGTTCTCAACACTCCGGCTGAATCTGTCCAGTCACCAAACTCACTCGCCAAATTCATCGATACGTCTTTTTCATCACCCTACACCGTGGGTCCAAATGAAATGGCGTGCTTCACTAGAAGTCTTCGTCTTCGATCCGATGGAAGCTTCGTTTCCTATCTGGTCTCTAATTCTGAAGGACACGCAACGTCCACGGTTTTGGAAGGCAACTGGGAACCGAACAAAGACACCGTTCGGATCTTTGGAAAACGGTACAAGAGAAGCGAAGACTACCGCGAGATTGCGTATGGTGAAGGCAAAGCCCTCGAAGGCGGAACAGATATTTTCCAAGCCGATCTTCGGATCAAAAAGTTTAGTGCCGCGACCGAGAAAGAAAAAAATCAGGCAGCCGTTCTCTTGCTCGAAGATCTCGATGCGAAAAAACATCCGTTTCAATTGACTGAGCACGTAGTTTTTGAAGCGGATGAATCGCTAGATTCCCGAACGAAGAGATTAGTACGATTCCTATCGAAGAAAGATCCGCTTATCATCCAATCGCCAACGTTTTCAGGCCTTTTTGTTCCGACGGATGAAGCGCCTGCATGCAACTAAGAAGGGTTCTGATTTCAGCAGCGAGGGTCTTGCTGCTGACGATCCTTTCTTTCTTCTTGCTCCGGACCCTGAGCCCGGAGCTTCTCGGTTCTGATTCGTACTTCGGTTTGTCGCAAGGGAAATATTTAGCCGAGCACGGTCATTTCAAAGTTCCTGATCGAGGCCTGAACTATGTCATCACCGCAGGGCTCATAAAACTTGGCGTTGGCGATGAAGACTCGGTCCGCTTCACTCAAGCTTTGATCCTAGCCTTCGCATTTTCCATTTCACTCGCTTTCATCCAACTTCTCTCGCCGCGAGGATCGGCAATCAATCTTTTAGCAAGTGTTTTGGCAATTGCCGTGCTCGCTCCGATTTTGTTCTTCCACACCATTGAGTTCCCGAAGCTTACTTTCGGTGCGTCCGTGTTTCTTACTTCGCTCATCTTACGCAAATACCGAAGTGTCTCACTAGGTCTCGCGATTTGTGCCGGCGCCCTCCATCAAGCACTTCTACCTTTTGTAGCTGCGGTCGCGATCTTCCATGTCCCTCGCTTCGCCCATCGTCGTGTCCTAACCTTCGGCAGTTTTTGCTTCGCCATTTTGGCAATCACGGTCTACTTCATCAATTGGACTCGAGCACAAGAAGCTTTCATGGCGATCGCGACTCATCCCCTCTCGATCACGACCTTCTTTTTCCGACCGGAGATTTCTCTTTTTCTGCGGACTCTTTGCGCGCTCCTCTTAGTGGCATTGGGAGCTTCGACCTTCCTTTGCCTTTACTCTGGCAAAAACAAGCAAGCACTTCTCGGTTTAGCTCTTCTCGTGCTTTTACTCCCCACTTCATTAGCGGAACCATTTGGGTTAGGGGAAAGATTCCTAGTACTGACTTCTCTGCTCGCGATTCCTCTCATCACTCTTCAATGGCATACAATTGAAGACTTCCGAGCTCCTCCCCTGACCTTCAATTTATTTGCGGGGTTCGCGATAGGGCTCGGTTCTCTCAGCACCATCTTAACGGTTCCCCGCTATGACTACACAAGCATCAAACAGGCGACGGAATTTCTGCAAAGCAAACCTGAGAAGATCGTAATCGCTCGTAAACCCCTAAAGTTTTATTATACGGCGATCACGGGTCGCGACTCCTTTAGTTTCAGTCCAGAAGCCGGTTGGAATCTCAACTCCATCGCACGGGTCGCGATTGGAATTGATCGAGATGAATTCATCTACTACGCAGGAGACGTTTGTCCTTGGGGCTCACAGCTAGTCGAAATGATTCCCGGTACAACTTGGCTTTGGATGAAGGAATCTTGCTGGCAGGAACTCAAAAAAAGAGTCAGCGAAGATTTAGATCCCAGTCTTTACCGTCGTCTCCATGACGACGGTCTAAACCCCTCGCACTCACGACCGAAATTTCTGAGGGAGAGACGATACATTCGGTCCTGAGATTTCTATTCCGGTTTGCAAATCGATGCTCGCATCGCTCCCTTCAGTACCGACAAATGTGACGATTCATAAAAGGTTTAACGCTTTGAACCTGGTGCGCACCACTTTGGTGACAGGAGGCTTGCCAGGGCCGATTCGAGCAGTTTAGTTATCGCTTCAGTTTAATCTTGGAGTGGAAATGCTCGAGCATCGACCCGTAGAATTTAGATCATATCTTCAGGATGAGTTGATCCGTAGGTGTAAAAAGAATCCTGGATACTCCCTACGTGCTTTCGCTCGCTACTTGGAATTAGATCATTCGACTTTGTCGCGCATTCTCAATGGAAATCGCGATGCATCCCCGACGATGATGTCGAACATTAGTAAAAAGCTGGGATTAACTGAAAAAGATTTAAATGGTCTGCTTCGTCCTACTCTAAAGATCACGCGAGCAAAGTCGCGAACTTATAAAAAGATTGCGGACGATGATTTTGCATCCATCTCGTCTTGGTACCACTACGCGATCCTTGAATTAACTTTAATCGACTCCTTTAGTTCAGATCCTCGTTGGATCGCGCGTAAACTCGATATCACGCCTTCCGAAGCCAAGATTGCCGTGGAACGATTGGTTGCACTTGGCCTTTTAACAAAAGATAAGACGGGCAAGCTTCGTCAAAGCGCGAGCTACACGAACATCCACTCTGATATGTCAGCCGCTGCGAAGCGATCTATGCAGCGAGAAATTCTTGAGAAGGCATTGACGGCGCTCGACCGAGTTCCACTCTCAAAGCGAAATCAGACCTCACTTACTATTGCGGTCGATTCAAACAAGCTTGAGGAACTCAAAGAGCTGATCACCGACTTTCGACGTTCCGTCGCGAAGGTCCTAAGCGAAGCTCCGAAAAAAGATCAAGTCTTTATGTTTAGCTTTTCACTCTTTCCCGTAACTCAGTTTGATGAGGCAAATCAATGAAAGCGCTACTTTCTCTTTTGATGGTGATTGTCGTTTCTAATCAAGCCTTCGGCAAAGCCGGAGGCGGACAAGAAGGCGGCGGAGGTGATGCGTACGCAACCGATTTCGTCGGCCATGCGCGAGTGCTACTTGCTGGGCTTCATTCTCGCCCGATCGAAGGCGTTGATCCCGTTGTTCTTGCACGTGCCTTAGATGAAGTATTGGTTTCCTCCGAACCACGGCTTTTCTTGGATGAAAGAGAAGTTGACGCTATCAACTATCCTTTTTCCTCTCCACCCAGAATCAAGTTGAGCCGCAAAGGCTGGGATGCTCTTAAAGAAACCCCCCATTTGAAATATCGCTTAGCTTTCCACGAATACCTGGGAATTTTAGGCATCGATGATACTGGTTACCAGATCAGTTCACGTCTGAATCAAACGAACGTTTGTGAGCGTTCTACGGTCGTGAAACGAGATCTCGAAGACGCGATTGGTATCAAGTGCCACCGCATGGAAGCAGAGGATCTTTTTGAAATCAGAACACTGTTCCTGGGCGATCCGAGAGCAGCGCGACTCAGTGATTTCAGTAATCCCGGACCCAGTGAGTACGATCCAGAATTTCCGAGCGATCGCTTCGACGATGATGCGAGTTTAGGTGAAGAATCCACAGCCATAACCTCGCTCACTCCGGGGGATCTTGGTCAGCTCAGCCGTCTTGAGTTCTTGAACATTGGCGGATATCTCGAAAGTTTATCGCCTGGTTCATTTGGTGAATTGCGAGAATTGCGAACCCTTGTACTCGGGCTCTCTAGCTCTCAACTGGCTCGCAATGCTTTCATTGGTTTGGATTCCCTGCGAACGTTACTTATCGTTGATGAAATCCCGAAGACTTGGGAATCGACAATCGGTCAGCTTCAGAGAATCGAGAGTGGAGCGTTTGGGGGCTTGAATTCATTGAAGACCTTGAGGCTCGTCGGAGTTGGATTAACGGACATCTTACCGGGCACATTTGCGGGACTAAATTCTCTAACGAGCCTTGAAGTAAATGGAAGTGCACTGCAAACGATTCGTAGTGGGGCTTTTTCAGATGTGCCGAATCTAGAGATCCTGGATTTCACCTATCGGGCGAGAGGGCCTCTCTATCGTCCCAGCCTAGGAGATGATCACGAGGACCGCATGAACAGCGTCGATTCCTCGATCTCTCACATTGATTCCGGTGCCTTTGCAAATCTAAGTCGACTGCGGACGTTGATCTTGTGCAAGCCTTGGCCGAGGTTTGGCTACCTAAACGACTACGATAACGCCGCTTATTTGCGCGCACCGAGCTCTGAAATGTTCAGCGGGTTGGGCAAAGTTCAGCACCTCCGCGCGTGCCTCGATCTGAGTGAAATCCGGGAGGAATCTAAAAACGTTTTTACAGAGATCAAGGACGTTCGAAATATAGAGCTTCGTTTAAAATCGGCGAAGCGACTTCGCAAAGGAAGTTTTGCTCATCTCAAGGAACTCAAGCGCGTGGAAGCCTACATAGCTGAAAAAGAAGGAATCGACTTGGGTCAACAGCTTGGACTCGGGGCTGAGTTTCATTGCTCAAAAACGCGTGATTACCAAATGTGTAGTCGGCCCTAAAAAAACGAATCGGAGGTTCATATGTTCAGCTTTACTAAATCAGCCGTCTTTTTGAGTAGCTTCGTTGCATTGAGTGCCCATGCCGCAACTGGAATCGTTGCGGGGAACCGACTTCTTTGTGACAGCGAATTCATTCATGAAGACGGGCGAGTTGAAAAATTCTCATCTTCTTCGAATCTTGTTCCGACTATCCGGCATTGCGAGGGCCCGTTTGGACCCAAGGGTTCGTTTGAAAGTGCTGTGTGTTTTTCCGGCGTCTTCAAAAAAGCGATCAATACCGTTCATCCGGCCGCCTGGGCTGAGTTCTTCCTATCGGGCCTACCCGCGGTTGAAAAAGCGGACGTTGATCATCACAAGTTTGAAGCGATCACCTTCGGTTTTCGTTTCAACTATCCCTACACGGCTGGATTCAGTGCTCGATCGATCAGTGACGAAGGAACACCCACGGTCTTTCATTTTGATTCGCGAAAGGCGAATGAGGACCTTGGCTCTTTCGATCGAGTTGTTGAACCGATTACGTTTATTTCTGAACGCCGGAAGGGTTTGATCGTGGTGCGACCAACGGTCGTTCAGTATCGGTCGACTTGCCGAATCGATCGCAGCTATGAAGGCAAGACATTCGGTACTTACACCTCCTGGGCTTCGGTCACCGGAGCACAAACCTCCGTCAAGGCCCGCGCAACTCGTAAAACTGAGTCCCATTTAGCTGCGCTCGCCAAATGCGAAGCGCATTTTGGCCGAAAAGACTGCCGCATCGGAAACACCGAATTCAATCCCTATCGTTTACCCGCCGATTACAAAGAGGAATAAAACATGAAATCACTCGCACTCGCTTTACTCATGACTTCGATTTCTTTCGGCGAACAAACAAGTCCCGTGCGTCAAGTTCTGGCTGTTGGAGACGAGGTGCGCTGCCACGCCACGGTCTTCCGTAGCTCAGGGTCTGTGATCGAAAATTTCCTAGTCGGCTCTACTAAGGTTGAGCCTATCGAAACTTGCGTTGGAAGCGGAGGCACTCTCCCAGGAACATGCACGCTGCTGGAGGAAGGGCGAATCAGAGCGGATGCCGACGGTTTTTCATACGATTTGAAAGCCGTGAGCTCCGCCGATTCAACTTCTTTAAGTCAGCCCTTGATAATTTTTGAAGTCAGCGGATCAGAACGTACGGAGAAACTTGATTTCTTCTACGGCGACGATCTCTCGCGTCCATTCTCTTTGGAGCTTCCGGTCTCGGGGTCTTCCCTTATTCCGGACGCTAACCGCTTTAGAGTTGATTGCTCGATCCTACCGAGCAGCGGAGGCGCAGCAAACTCCTCTAGAGCGAAACGCTGATTCAGAAGTTGAAGCGAGCGCAGGTGCTGTTGCGTTCGCTCATTTATTTCTTATTGATCCTCCGACAGACTTGCGCGATTCATTAACGCCTCCACAACTCCGTACAAAACTTGGCCTTTCGCTGAGGCTTCGCGCGCCATAGCGGCAACCGCCGGTGAGACGGGGTCCAAACCATTCCACTCAATTTTTCCAGCCGAATATTCAACAGCTGCAAGAGGACGCGTCTCGGGAGCCGGATGCCACATGAAATCGGGACGATTCGATGCGTACCATTCTCCGCCAATGACGTCGCCCTTTGCATCAAGCTCAAGATCGTAGGCTAAGCGCATAGATTTTAGTTTAAGATTATTTTGCGGCTTACTACTTGGTCCGGAGACATCGCCGTACCAAACCGTCATCGCGACGCCGATGACCCAAACCACTCGTGTGGACCGGTAACGCTTGAATTTATCGGCGGTGAAATTCTCGATACGGACCGAAGCTCCCGCAAATTCTTCGGAAGTCTCGAACGTCTGCGGATTGAAGTACTCGAGCTGATAAGAGTGAACCGGATGATTCCAGACTTCCGCGCCTACCGAAACGTCCAAGACAAAACTTTTTCGCGCGACTCCCAGTTGATTGACGAGTCCAAGGTGAAATGTCGCCGGATTGATTTCAAAACAATCCGGATCGATGATTCGCCCAAACTCATCGCGCTTCGGATTCTTCACGTTGCAACGTCGTCCTACGAACTTCTTACGAAATTTATTATCTGCCCACGCGCGCGAGATCAGCGCCTTCAAGTCAGATGGATAAAGCGCGAGCGTTCTTCCATCGGCTAAATTCACTTCGACCGTGCGTTGAGGATTTGCATCACGAAACGCCGCTACAGCCCACCCGTGGCAGTGACCATGCCATAGAGGCACTTTCTTTTGCTTTTCGTAAGTTTGCTGACCTTCAGCCCACATCTTCTTTGTAAGCGAGAAGGAGGAATCTCCCACTAAGAGATCATACTTTTCCGCGGGCGAGAGTCGATTGATGGCGAAGGATAATTCCGGTGGATTTGCGACGATATACGTCTGATTCGCGAGCCAGTCGTTCACATCCGGAAACCCTGAGTCTGCCCAGCGACGACCGAGGCCACCTTTAGCAATCGGCCAGTAAGAATCAGGCCAAGGAGATGCGGGTGCCACCGTCGATCGTAGTTCGGGCCGGTCCAATTCTCTAATCGATCGAAGATAGTCTGTATTGAACAAAAAATTCTGCACATGGTTGTAGTCACTCGGTAGCGCCCGCGGAGAGTCGGTAGGAGGTGACTCCATCTCACGCGACCAAACCAAACTCGTCATCGAAAGGAGCATCATCATCAAAAGGAAAGGTCGAAGCATCTTTCACCCCCAAACTCGAAGCCCATTCGCTGGGCGCTCGATTCAAGATGGAGGATGACGAACCGAATTGTCCTCTTCAGGACCATTGATGAGTCTGATTCTGTCTGCCGTAGCGCACAAGGCCTCTCGATTCGTGAAGAACCCTAAAAGTTCTCCCTCGCTCAATAGGTTTCGCCTTTCTCAATCCGAGAACAAGTCTTTCGCCTGAGTAAGCGTAAACTTCTTTACCTCCATCAAATCTCCTCTGATCCTAGGGATGGGATTCACATCGAAGTCGGATCAATCCATCCCTGGTAAGGAGAACGTATGGGATTAGCACAAAAACGCATCATCCAAGATTATCAACAGAACGAGTTTCCAAAGTGGAAGGAACAGTTCAACGCGGTAGCTGGCTTTGACGTTCCTATGGATATCAAATGGGACACGATGCAAGACGAAGGCTACTCAGATAAAGCGATGTACTTCGAATGTTATCAGCAGGTTTATTTCCGCCCGCTCATGAACGTGATGAAACATCTCTGCCAAGACGACATGGGTAAAGAAGCCGTAAAAGCCTCGCTGAAGAAGATCGTCATCGACGGAACCGATGGAAGCGGTCCTCACAACTCTTCGTTCGACAACGGCGTGTTCTTGATTAAGCACAAGTTCCACACGAACACCGACTACGAAAATGATCGTGTAAAAGGTTGGACGAAACTTCTCGAAGACAAACTCTAAAATTCGTCGACGAGCATTAGCCGCTCTAAAAAAGCACGCTGGAATCAGCGTGCTTTTTTTATTTTGTGAGACAGAGTAGGGGCTGAGGTCATGCCCGCGTTAAAGGGCGCTAGCGGCGCGCTTTAATGCGGAGCAAGCCGCAGTGGTCTTCGGAGTATCGAAGATACGTAGAAGATCCGAGGCACGAGCGACAGCGAGGGTCCCTCAGACGTGAGCAACGTCGAAGCTACGGAACACCGCCGGGTTTGTACTGACAATGAAAGAGAGAGAGTAGGGGCTGAGGTCATGCCCGCGTTAAAGGGCGCTAGCGGCGCGCTTTAATGCGGAGCAAGCCGCAGTGGTCTTCGGAGTATCGAAGATACGTAGA
>SYLX01000266.1 GCA_005808505.1 Bdellovibrionales bacterium
AGCGGCCTTGATCAAGCGATCGCGAAGCTCGGAGAGATGTTCGATCAACGTCTGACCTTGCGAGGGATCATTGGGATCGTGCTGCATGGTTTAAGAATCCCTCGAAGACTTGCTAGATGCGGCTGCCGAGTGTGGATCGACATGCGTCTCGGGTGCAGCCGATGTATCTAATGTCTCCGTGTTGATCGATGATCCCGGAGGAGAATTCGCGATGTCGAAACTCATTTGGTTCTGCTCGTCTTCAGCCGTTTGTTGCTCGGATGGCAACGTCGAATCAACCCCAGGCGAAGTGGACGGAGGATGAAGAGCGTCCAGAGGACTTGGTACATGCTCACCGGTTGAAGTCGTTGGCGAGATCACTTGCTCCATCGATTTCTGAAGTGACTCGTTCATCTCATTTACGTTGCGATCGATCGTGTCGCGCGCATCTGCGAGCGAACGCGTGAAGTCCGTGGAAGCTCTTCTGAATTCGTTGAGCGTGCGCCCGATGACGCGGGCGACTTCGGGCAACTGTTTAGGCCCGATCGCGATCAACGCGATGACGGCGATTAAAAGCATTTCGCCGAATCCGATATCGAACATGGAAAACCGCCTGGGAATATGTAGCCGCAGCTTAGTCTAGCGCGGAGGCCCCTGACGTGTCTACTCAAGCGTCTCGCGCGCAGCAACACTTGGGCTTCCATCCTGGTGCCTCGACCGCGAGGAACTGGGTGAACGTCGGTCTACTGCTGCTTTTTGAGCGGAAGGTTCTCGACCGGAACGGCGATCAAACCTTTTTCGATGAGCTTTTCGCGCGCCACATCGGAGCCTGTTTTGGCATAAACCTCGTAGAGGCGCATGATGTTCTCTTCATTGGTCACACTCGCCTGAGCGCTGATGTGATGCAACACTTCGACAAACTCGAGAAAACGTCTGGCAAACTCGCGGTAAACTTTCGCAAGTGTATCTTCGCGTGTGCTTTCGGCAAGCGCACCGTAAGCCATACAGCCCATGTCGGCGTAGTAATCGACATCCACTAGTTTTCGTTGAAGGCTGTCGCCGAAAAATCCGCTGATATACAGCGAGCGGTCGGCAAGCTTCTTGAGGAGTTCGATCCTCACGAGAACATCGGCACTCTGAGCTTTTAAAAGGGTCTCGGCGAGAGTTTCGCGAACTCGACGGCCTGAAGAATCTTTTTCGTCGAAGAGGTTCTCCGTAGGCACGTAGAACTCGAGCAACTCGACGAGGTAGCCCTTCACCATCGGGAAGGTTTTTAGTTTTCTCCGTTCGAACGCATCGCTCACCATCTGATCGAAGTAGGCTCGCGGAGAAAGAAACAAAGAAGAATCAGCGCTGTGGTCGTCTCGACCCATGAACTATCCTTCGGGCTTCGCAACGATCAGGAGCCAAAGCCCTCCTTTCTCATTTTAGCAAATATTGTCGTGCCGCGATGAAATTCGCGTGCGCCTGCACCGACTTCTGCGATTCCTGGTCCTTCGTTGAAAAAGAAAAGGCCGTAGATCCTAGTTGGTAGCTAGCCCTACGGCCCATTTTGAGACACTTTAAGAAGCGCTGCTTATGGCTTCAATTACCAGGGCTGATTCGGCCCGACCGCGCAGAGAATCGAAGGCTGCGCGAAAATCTCTTGCGCCAACTTTTGAACATCAGCCGAAGAAATATCACGCAGATGCTCGGAGTAGCGGAAGACTTCTGAGCTATCGATCCCGTAGATCTCGTTGAAGAGAATCGACGCGCAAATCGCTGACGTTCTCTGCAAATCGATGTCATGACGACCGATCAAGTAGCGCTTGGCGCGATCAAGCTCCGCGTCGCCGACTTTTTTCTCAACGAGCTTTTTGAATTCTTCGTGCATCATCTCGATCGCCTTTTGACCTTTTTGCGGCGAGCAGCCGATGTAGGCACCGAAGTAACCCGTATCGATGCCTTCCATGCGCATCGGAGCCACCGAGTACGCGAGCGAGGCTTTGTCACGAAGCTCGATGAAAAGACGACCGCCTTGACCCGCCAAGATCGACTGCATGATTTGCAGAGTATAGCGGCGCGGATCCGAGAGCGTGAGACCCTTGTAACCTACGATGATGTGAGTTTGTTCGCGCTCCAGCGTTTCAAACAAACGCATGTCTTTCTTTGGCCCCGCGTGCGCGAATTGCGTTTGCAGCGACTGACCTTTCGGAAGACGAGCGGTCGCCGCCTCAAGTCTCTTCAACCACTTGCCTTGATCGATACTTCCCGTCACCACAACCGTCAGGTTGCGCGAACCCGCCATCTTCGCGAGGTGTTTGTTGACTTGATCAGCCGACAAGTTCTTCACTGAATCTTTTGTCCCGTAGAGATCACGTTCATACGGGTGACCTTTGAACATCGTCTCCGTGAACATCTGAGAAACCATCTGCGCGGGATTGTCTTCGCGTGCACGGATTGTCTCGAGCATCACGACTTTTTCGCGATCCATCGCCGCTTCCGACATCACGGGTGCTGCTAAAACCTCTTCAAAGAGCGCGAGAGATTCATCTTCAAACGGTGAGATTGTCTGAAGCGAAAGTCCTGCTGAGTTTCTTCCGCCAAACGCACTCAATGAACCTGCCATCGTCTCGATCTTTTGTGCGATGTCGGCTTCGTTGAGATCTTTCGTTCCGCTTGTCCACACTCGCGACAGGAGTTCCGTGACGCCGAGCTGATTTTTTTCTTCAACACGAACGCCACCGAGGTAAGCGGCCTTTGCGGTGAAGACAGGAGTTTCGAAGCTCGGTCTGAAGATGACGGTCGCACCCGAAGGCAGCACGTGTTTCGCGATCGTTGCGGTCTTCGAGTTAGCTCCCGCGATCTCCCACTTCACTTTTTTGATCGCCGCGGATTTCTTACCGACCGCTTTTTGCGGCTTCGCGGTCTTCAAGGCTTGACCATACTCTTTCACCCAAGTCTTCAACTTAGTCGTGAGTTCTTTTTCGTTTCTAGGAGCCATCATCACGAGGTTCATCGCACCGGGAGCAAGATACTTCTTTGCTGCCTTCTGAAGATCTTCAGGCTTCAGCGCGTAAATTTGCTTTAGAAACTTTTGGAAGTAAGCGTAGTCCCCCATCAAGTTCTCGAAGCTTCCCGCTTTCCGAGCGACGCCTTCGATCGTTTCCATCGCGTAAAACTCTTCGCTCTCGAGATTGATGATCGCCTTTTTTAGTTCTTCGGCCGTAGGAGGCTCGACCGCAATGCGCACGAGCTCCTTCTGCAAAGCTTCGAAGACCGCGTCAGCTTGATCGATGTTCAAAGTTCCCGAGACCGTGAAGAGGCCACCGTCTTTCGGCGTGAACGTACCCGCACCGATCGAATTCGTGAGCGGAGCTTCCATGCGAAGCTTTTTAGTTAAGCGTGAGCTTTCACCTTGCCCGAGGATGAGCGCAAGAACATCAAGCGCCGCTACATCTTTGTGCTCGGCACCAGGCACTCGCCACGCGATGTGGAACTGAGCTTCTTCGAAAGGCGCTTTCACAACCTTCAAACGAGGCTGATCCTGCTTGGGCTCTTTTTTCCTCGACACTTTACGAAGCTTGAAACTCTTGAGACGACCGAATGAGGAGTCGATCTTCTCGGCCATTTCTTTCGAATCGAAATCGCCGGCCACTACAAGGTGCATGTTCGTCGGGATGTAACGGCTTTGGTAATAATCGACGAGAGTTTTGCGCGACACTTTCTGAATGATCTTGTCGTAACCGATAACGGGAATTCCGTAAGGGTGATCTTTGTAGACGGTTGAGAACAAGAGTCGGCTTGCCTGGCGGCCGGGGCTATCGTTAGAGCGTTTAATCTCTTCAAGAACGACTTCGCGTTCGTTGTCGATTTCGCCTTTATCAAATTGAGGGAAGCCCATCATCTCCGAGATCACGTCGAGAGCGACTTCTGAGAATTCACGAGAAATGTTCACGTAGAACACGGTCTGATCGAACGACGTGTAAGCGTTGAGCTCTCCGCCCGAAGCTTCAACCGTCGATGCGATCGCGCCTACGCCGTACTTTTCGGTTCCTTTGAAAACTAAGTGTTCGATGAAGTGGCTAATGCCTTCTTCGCCTCGGCCTTCATCGGCGGAACCCGTCTTCACCCACATTTGTACTGACACCACAGGTGATTTATGATTTTCAATCAGAAGAACCGAGAGGCCGTTTTTCAACTTTAGCCTCGTGACGCCGTCTTTTCCTGGCTTAGAAATCTTCGGCGAACTTTTCGGCGTAGTTTTTTTTGGTCCGGAACGTGCGGTAGATTTTTTCGGCGCTTTTCTAACGGCTTTCTTCATTGTCATAAGATCTGAGCTCCATGGCGTTTGGCGTTTACATTCACATCCCGTACTGCCTGCAGATCTGTCCGTACTGCGACTTCACCAAGTACGAACACGGTAAGATCATGCCACCATCTGACTACGTGAAACTTCTCACGGAAGAAATTCGTAGTCGCGCGGGCGACGTGCCTGAACGGGAGATCAGCACGATTTACTTCGGCGGAGGCACTCCTAGCCTCTTCGAGCCACGCCTTATTCTAACGGTTCTCGAAGAACTTGCAAAGGCGGGGTTCCGTTGGTCGACGGCTGAAGACAATGACGACGGCAAACGTCTGGAGATGACGCTTGAGATCGATCCCGCAACTTGCGACCAAGCACGCCTCGAAGGCTACCTCGCTCTCGGCGCTAATCGCTTTAGCGTAGGTGCGCAAACGTTCAACGAACGCTTGCTGAAGGTCGCGGGTCGAAAGCACTCCTCGCACGACACCGTTGAACTCTTACAGCTTCTGAAGCGCAATAAAGTGAATTATTCCTTCGACTTGCTCTTTGGGTTGCCGACGCAAACTCTCGAAGAGCTGCGGGCCGACGTCGCAACGGCGCTCGCCTTTGATCCTTCGCACTTAAGCGCTTATTGCCTAACGGTGCCAGAAGCCCACCCGATGTCGAAGGGTCGCGCTCCCGACGAAGAACAGGTCGAGATGTTCAACGTCATCGAATCCGAACTCGCGAAAGCTGGGGTCTTGCGCTACGAAATTTCTAATTTCGCGAAGCCCGGATTCGAGTCGAAGCACAACTTGCTCTATTGGACCGACCAGCCCTACTGGGGACTTGGCACAAGCGCGCATAGTTACTTCCCGCCTCGCTTTTCGAAAAGCGTCGATGCTGTAGGTGATTCGGGCATGCGTTTCTGGAATGCGCCTGCTCTCTCCGCTTACGAAAAAGAAGTGCGCCGATCGAGATCGCATGAATGGTCGTTTGTTCGCGACATTCCGGACGCTCACCGCGAAATCCTTGAGCGACATCAAGCGCTCACCGACTTTTGCCATACATCTCTTCGCTTAAAGCGCGGTCTTGACGAAAACGCCTTGCGTCTAAGGTTTGGAAACGCAGCGGCTTCATTGGTTACGTCGATTCTTGGAGATTTAGCTAAGGGAACGTGGATCCAACCGACCGCAAATGGCTGGGCCATGACGGCCGAAGGGCGCGTGATGGCTAACGCTGTTTTTGAAAAGCTCACCTTTCTGGCTGACGATCTCAAAGGCCTGCCGGGCCCGAATTGACAACACCTTGAACGAACCCATATTGGTAACACTCCTGCCTACCGTTGAGTTGGTCCTTAAAACTCAAGAATAACTAAGCAATCATGTAGGCAGTTTGCACTGGGAGCGGCGAATGAGCGAAAACGGCAAAACAAATTCCAAAAACTCTGATCAGGCGCAAAATCAATCTTCCGAGCAAGGTTCCCAGCGGTCGGGCGATGCTTACAACGAAGACATGGGACAAGCGATTCCAGCCGACGCAATCGCAGACGCGAAGAACGAAGCCGATAAGTTCAAAAACGAGTTTCTTTATTTGCGCGCCGAATTTGAAAACTTCAAAAAGCAAACGATCAAAGAACGTTCGGATCTTCGCAAGTACGGCTCCGAAAGACTTGTTGCGGATCTCTTGGGCGTCCTCGATATCTTCGAGACCGCTTTGTCGACGGAAGTCACGCCTGACAGCTTTGCTAACTTCCGAAAGGGCATTGATATGACCGCTTCGGAACTGCGGAGCGTTTTGCAGCGTCACGGCGTCACGGAAGTTCCCTCGAAAGGTCAACCGTTCGACCCCGCGATTCATGAAGCACTCAGCAGCGAAGAAACGGCAGATCAAGCGCCGGGAACAATCACTCAAGTTTTCAAAAAACCTTACAAGCTCCACGACCGGGTCGTGCGACCTGGGCAAGTGATCGTCGCCAAAGCGAAGTCTTGAGTCACAGCGTTCGAGTTTTCTAACGGAGTCGCAACAGAGGTGAAGCTTGGCCAAACGTGATTACTACGAAACCCTCGGTGTGCAACGCTCGGCTACGCCTGATGACTTGAAAAAGGCGTTCCGGAAACTTGCGATGCAGTTTCACCCGGATAAGAACCCGGGAGATAAGAAAGCAGAAGAGCGCTTCAAGGAAATCAATGAGGCGTACGAAGTCTTGTCGGATCCGCAAAAGCGCCAAGGCTATGATCAATTTGGTCACATGGGCGCTCAAGGTGGCTTCCGGCCAGGAGCGAATCCTTTTGAAGGCTTCTCTCGCGGCGGCGCAGGTGCCGGTGGATTCAATGGCTTCGAAGGCTTTGGTGGCTTTCAAAACCAAGCGGGCTCCGAGAATTTTCAAGACATCTTCGGCGATATCTTTAGTGACTTCTTCCAGGGTCGCGGTCGCCCGGGCGGCGCGGGACCCAATCCCGGAGGCGCTCGTCAAAACGCGCGCGGGCGCGGGGCGGATCTACGCTACACTTTGAATATCTCGTTTGAAGAAGCCGCTGCCGGGACCGAGAAAACGATCAGCTTCATTCGTCAACGCGGCGGAAAAGAAGAATCCGCAAAACTTGCGATCACTGTTCCGGCCGGCGTGAAGAGTGGCCAACGCCTTAAGCTTCGCGGTGAAGGCGACACTTCTGGTGCGAGCACGACTCCCGGCGATCTCTACGTCATCATCAACATTCAAGAGCATGCGCTTTTCAAAAGAGTTGAGAACGACGTGCACATGGATCTACCCATCTCGTACTTCGATGCGGTGATGGGAACCTCGGTCGAGATTCCGACTCTCACCGGTAAAGCTTCTCTCAAAATTCCACCGAGCACGCCCTCAGGACAAATTTTCCGACTGAAGAACAAAGGCTTCGCTTCGGTCGGAGGTCCAGGCGCAGGCGACATGCTCGTTCGTGTCGTCATCGACGTTCCGCGGGATCTCACCGACGAACAGCGAGACTTGCTCAAGCGGTTCTCAACCACACTGAAGCCCAGTCCTTTGATCAAGGCCTACCAAGAGAAGGTAGACAGGATCATCAAATCCAAGAAATGATCATCTGATGACGCAAGCTCTTATCCCCTTCCTCTTGGCAGTCCTGGTCAGCTCGTGTTCGGCATCTCTTCCGAGAAAGAAGGAGCCGCAAAAAGCTCCGCCGAACGTCGAGCAAGATTTGCGGTCAGCAGAGTCCGCACTTCGCACCGGAAAAGAAAAGCAAGCGATGGCTCGCTTGAAAAAAATCGTTCAGCTTGGACCCGAGTCCGACGCAGCCGACGACGCGAACTTCATGATGGGCCAAGTTCAATACAACAATCATCAGTACGCTGAAGCGCTTGCGTCTTTCAACGCGATCCTTAACAGTCCGGTCGCGAGCCCGCTTGAAACCGATGCCACGCTGAAAGTGGCGCGCATTCATCTCAAGCTTTCACAGCCACAAGAAGCTGAGCGTCTTCTCGAAACCCGCGCAGCGCGCTGGAGAAGCGTTACTCCCGAGCAAGCTCTTGAGCTCGAAAGAGTGCGCTACGAGACTTACGCAGCTCTTAAAAAAAATCTTCCTGCGCTCGATGCTTTAGCCTACTTGATGGAAAAACATCCCCAGCCCCAAGAGCGCGAGAAGTTCAAATCCGCTGGGCAAGATCTTCTCGAGCGCCTAACTGAAGATGAGCTTCGCCAAGTAGCGGAAGGTCGCAAATACGATTTCATCTTGCCAGCAGCGAAGTTCCGGTACGCTCTCGTTCTCGCTGATCAACGTCAGTACGGTCGCGCTCGTCGTTTGCTTGGCGAAGTGGCTGAACTCGCACCTGGATCTGAGCTCGCAGAGCGCGCGACGAATCTTTCTTCGCAAATTGACTCTCGTTATCGCGTCGACCCGCGCACCATTGGCGTCGTCCTTCCGCTGACGGGCAAACAAGCCGGCATTGGTTACAAAGCTTTGCGCGGGATTCAATTGGGCCTAGGTATTTACGGAAAATCTCCGTCGCAGTTCCGCCTGGCCGTCGTCGATAGTGAGGGCAACCCCGACACGGCTCGCAGAGCTGTGGAAAAGCTCGTGCAAGAAGACAACGCCATCGCGATCATCGGTGGTCTCTTGAGCAAGACGGCTTCGACGGAAGCAGCAAAAGCGCAGGAGTTCGGTGTTCCCGCGATCATGCTCGCGCAAAAAGCCGGAATCACTCAGACAGGTGATTTTGTTTTCCGCAACGCGCTCACGAGCCAAATGCAGATCCAGTACATTGTTGATCTCGCGGTGTCGCGCATGGGTTACCGCAATTTCGCGATTCTTTATCCCAATGATGCTTACGGTGTTGAGTACGCGAATTTATTCTGGGACGAAGTTCGCTCGCGTGGTGGCGCGATCACCGGCGCTCAGCCTTACGATCCGCAAGAGACCGATTTCCGCGGTCACGTGCAACGTCTCGCGGGTATGTACTATCTTGAAGATCGCGCCGAGGAGTATCGCCTTCGTTCGAAAGCTTGGGCGGAGAAGAATCCCAAACGTTCGGCTCGCCAATCTCCGCCGGCAATTGAAGAACTTCTTCCGCCGATCGTCGATTTCGATGCGGTCTTCATTCCTGACAGCGCTCGCGCCGTCGGTCAAATTGCTCCGATGCTCGCCTACAACAACATCCAAGGCGTGCGACTTATCGGAACGAATCTTTGGAATAGCCCCGGCCTTGTAACGCGCGGTCAGCGCTTTGTTGAGAATTCGATTTTCGCCGATAGCTTCCTCTCAACGGATCCAACGTTCTTGAATTCGGATTTCTTTCTCAACTTCAAAGCGACGTTTGAAGAAGAGCCTGGTCTCACAGAAGTTCAAGCCTATGATTCAGCCGTGATTCTTCGCCAGCTCATCGCAGGTGGTGAGCGTACGCGCACGAGCCTGCAGAGTCGCATGGCTTCACTTCAGAACTTTCCAGGTGCGATCGGGCGTTTATCAGTTACGGAAGATCGTGAATTCCGCCGTCCGCTAACGGCCCTCACCGTGAAGGATGGCAAGATTTCCAACCTCGAGACCATCAAACGTTAGTTCTCCCTCTCTGCAGCATGACGCGGAAAAAACCCTCTCCTTTGAGGGTTTTTTTTCGCCTAATTCCATCGAGCTTTTTCGTCTGATGGCTCCCATCAAATCTTTTCATGCTCGAAAACGTCCCTCTCCCTAACCGCTTCTTACCCAACTCCCGTCAAACCAGGCGAATTCGACGCGACGCCAGGACGGAAGTCGAAGCCGGGCCAAGGAAGGCCCAAAAAGTTTCAACAAACTTTCGGGTGTTCTAACAGGAGGGGTCTATGGAGCAGTTTCCGAAATCATTCCTTACGGAGTCTTTGTTATTCGAGTGCCGAACGCGCCTGATCGAAGCTCGTCGCGATATTCTTGATCGCGTTCGCGCAGGACGTGAGGAGTTTGAACACCTTGATAAAAGCGGGGGCGATGAGGCTGATCAAACAATGAGTCTGCTCGCGGAGAATGATTTTCTGACTTCTCAACAGCGCTTAATGGAACGGTTGATCGAAGTTGATTTAGCCTTAGCTCGACTCGAATCCGGCCATTACGGCATCTGCGAAGAGACAGACGAACCAATAGAGATCGAGAGACTTCGCGCAATTCCTTGGACACGCCTCAGCATTGAAGGGGCGGAAATACGCGAAACGATCAAACGGCGCTTCGCACGCTCATAAGCCATGACAGAAATCGTGACAGATTCTTGCGACAGACATCGACAGTTTGTGGGTCAGTTGGGCTCAATTGACCCGATTAAGGGCAAATTTTGCTAGGGTTGAAGTTCGCAATTCGATTGCAGATCGGGTCAAAACGGCTCTGAAAGCGAAATTCCTCATTTGTTTCAACGATGCGGAGTTCTTAGGCACTGAAATTTTTTTATTGCAAACATGAAGCTCAGACCCTAGAAGCTTACAAAACCTGTTTCGGGCAGGGGGAATTGCTCGAAAGGTCTGCTCAATGATTGGGCAGCAAGTGGGCGGCACGGCCGAGAGTTCGAGGGGAACTTTCAGCTGGAATGCGGGCCCGACACACGGACCGTGCGACTTCTAGGAGGAATACAAATGAAGACCCAGGAACTTCAGTTCTTTAAGGATCTACTGCTCACGCAACGAGCGGAGATTCTAAATAAAGCCGATTCGTTTAAAACGGAATCGGTTGTTGAGAGCACAGGCCAGGGCGACGAAGGCGACCTCGCCGTTTCTGAGCTAAGCTTGAGCCTCACTCTCCGTCTGCAAGAGCGTCAGACTCAGCTCCTGCAAAAGATCGATCGCGCGCTCGGCAAAATCGAAGAAGGTTCTTTCGGTTTGTGCGAGCAGTGCGAAGAGCCACTGAACATCAATCGCCTCAAAGCACGGCCAGTCGCTTCGCTTTGCATCTCGTGCAAAGAAGAGCAGGAAAGTCGTGAAAGAGTCTTCGCTTAATCACGGGCCCAACAATGGGCTTACGATTAGAGACTGATAAAGAAAATATTTGATGCTTTTGAAAGCCGCCTCACGTGCGGCTTTTGTTTTTCTGCTCGTTTCTTTGAGCAAAAAAATAATCCGGTCACACGTCGAGCTGCGCGCTCATTTCTCTCTCACTTTTCCTCGAATTAGCTGAGTTCTCCGTAGGAAGGTCCAAGAAAACAGGCCTTCTCTCCTAGGGACCGCACCCGCTTCGGGCCTTCGGTCGTACGGCCTTTCGCTTAGATTTGCAGAGAATTTCGGAATTTACCGCGATTTCCGGACCTTTTCGCAAGGGCTCGACCTTAAAGACCCAGAAGGGATGCACCGACAAGTTCAATAGCAAGAAGCTCCCATTGCCGCATCAGCGGAGGAACAAATGGCATTTGACGACAAAGTGACTGAGATCCCTGAAACGCTCCCCATGCTTCCTGTTCGCGACATCGTTGTATTCCCCTACATGATCCTGCCGCTCTTTGTGGGACGGGAAGCTTCGATCCGGTCAGTTGAAGAGGCACTCGCTAAGAACCGCCTCATCTTCTTGGCTTCGCAAAAAGAAATCACGGAAGAGAACCCCACTGAAGAGACGATCTACACGACAGGTACGATCGCGCGAATCATGCGCATGCGCAAACTCGCCGATGGCCGCGTAAAGATCTTGATCCAAGGTGAAGCTAAAGGCCGCATCAAGAAGTACGCGAAGTCTTCGCCGAACTTCGAAGTGTCGGTTGAAAAGATCGAAGAGACGCCAGTTGCCGGCACGCCCGTCGAGTACGAAGCGATGATCCGCAACGCGCGCGAGCAGCTTGAGAAAATCATCGCGCTCGGCCGCATGCTCTCTCCCGATATCCTCTTGATCCTCGATGACGTTAGCGATCCAGGCCGCCTGGCTGATTTGATCGCTTCGAACTTGGGTCTCAAAGTTTCCGACGCTCAACGCGTTCTCGAAACAACTGAGCCGAAGCAACGTCTTCAACTCGTAAACGAGATTTTGGCGAACGAACTCGAAGTTCTCCAAATGCAAGCCCGCATCCGTTCGACGGCAAAAGACGAGATGTCGAAGTCGCAACGCGAGTACTTCTTACGCGAGCAAATGCGCGCTATAAAGAATGAACTCGGCGAGCAAGATTCGAAAGGCGAAGAACTCGAAGAACTCCGCCAGAAAATCGTCGATGCAGGAATGCCCGAATCCGTTCAGAACGAAGCTTTGAAACAACTTGGTCGCCTCGAGCGCATGCACCCCGACGCTTCTGAAGCTTCGATGGTTCGCACGTACCTCGACTGGATGGTCGATCTTCCTTGGAACAAACGTTCGGAAGACAACCTCGACATCCCTCGCGCGCACAAGATCTTGAACGAAGATCACTACGACCTCGAAAAAGTAAAAGATCGTATCCTCGAGTTCTTGGCGGTTCGTAAGTTGAAGCCGAAAGATCTCAAAGGACCGATCCTCTGCTTCTGCGGACCTCCCGGCGTAGGTAAAACATCGCTCGGTAAGTCGATCGCTCGCTCGATGGGTCGTGAGTACTTCCGTATCGCCTTGGGCGGCGTGAAGGACGAAGCCGAAATCCGTGGTCACCGCCGCACGTATGTTGGCGCGATGCCAGGCAAGATCGTTCAAGCGTTGAAACAGATTAAGACAAACAACCCGGTTATCGTTCTCGACGAGATCGACAAACTTGGCTCCGACTTCCGCGGTGACCCCTCGGCAGCGATGCTCGAAGTTCTCGATCCCGAACAGAACCACGCGTTCCGCGATAACTACTTGAACGTCGACTTCGATTTGAGCAACGTGCTCTTCATCGCGACGGCAAACGTTGTCGAGAATATTCCGGCGGCTCTCCGCGATCGTATGGAACTCATCCACATCTCTGGTTACACAGAGAACGATAAGCTCCTCATCACGAAGAAGCACGTGATCGAACGCCAGATGGAAAACAACGGCGTCAACGATCAAGAGATCGAGTTCACGGACGAAGGCCTCAAGTACCTCATCGCGGGTTACACTCGTGAAGCCGGTCTCCGTAACCTCGAGCGCGAAGTCGGGTCTGTTTGCCGTAAAGTTGCGAAGCTCAAAGTGACGGGCCACAAAGAAAAAGTGGTGATCACGGCTGAGAAAGTCGCAGAGTTCCTCGGTGCGCCGAAGTATCAGCGCGACGAGAAGCTGAAAGAAAATCAGATCGGTATCTCGACAGGTCTTGCGTGGACGCAAGCTGGTGGCGAAGTTCTCTATGTCGAAGCTCTCAAGATGAAGGGCAAAGGCGGACTCGTCCTCACAGGCCAAATGGGCGATGTGATGAAAGAGTCGGCGACGGCAGCGATGAGCTACGCTCGTGCGAACGCGAAAGACTTCGGTATCCCGGATGATTGGTCAGACAACTGGACAGTGCACATCCACATGCCTGCAGGCGCGATCCCGAAAGACGGTCCTTCTGCTGGTATCACGATGGCGACAGCGCTGATCAGCTTGATGACGGACACTCCCGTTCGCTCGGATATCGCGATGACAGGTGAGGTCACTCTCCAAGGTCGCGTCCTCCCGATCGGCGGCGTGAAAGAAAAAGCTCTCGCGGCTCTTCAGCACGGTGTGAAGACGGTGATCGTTCCCTTCGCTAACCAGAAGGACGTTGCCGACATCCCCGAAGAGTTCAAGAAGCAGATCAACTTCATCTTCGTAGAACACCTCGATGAAGTTCTCGCCCTCGCTCTCGAAGAGAAGTTGGGCAAAGGCAAGCGCCAAGGTCCGTCGAGCAAAGGCGGAAAGAAACCGAAAGACGCAGCCGCAGCTTCTGCAGCTTGAGTTCTAAAGTAAACAAGACTTCCATCAAAGGCGATCTTCGGGTCGCCTTTTTTCTTTGGCGTGATGAATCAGCCGGGAGTTCAGCGGGCCGTCGGTGCGGCGCCAGCTGCCTTGCCGCCTACAGAGGTCGAAGCTGGCTTCTTAAGCCACTGCTGCATCACCGTCGAAACTTCCTTCGGATTCTCTTTAAGACGTCGATTCAAACAAGCTTTGAAAGGTTCAAACGTCAGTCGTTGGCATTCTTCGTGATAATTGGTGTAGCGAACGCCGTTTGCGATCTTCTCGCCAAGTGAAATCCATTCCTCGCTGAAGGCATTTTTCTGATCATTGCAGAGTGGTAGGACTTCTCTCGTCTTTGGACAAAGCGAAATTTTGCTCGTTCCGTACATCACACCAACTCCGAGAGCCGTCACTCCTAGAATCGGAGCCAAGAAGATCAGTGCCTCAGCTCGCGGAATCACAAGATCCATGCGCCCTGAGGTTTGTTTCGGCATAGCCGCCTCAAGAGCAGCCCATCTCTCCTCAGGAGTTTGCACGTCATCGAAGACCACTGTTTTGTTGTTAACTTTGAAATGGAGAGTCCCATCCTCTGCCAATTCGCCGAAGGTCATTGGAATCAGTGTTGAGCCAACTTCCACGAGGAATTCATTTTGTCCGCGTTCCACAAAACGAAATTTTAGATCAGAGGCTGGCTTACTCTTTTCTTCAATGAAGGTGCGCGTCGCTTTGTCGAAGCTGGGCCCAACTTCTTGAATGAAAGTCTTCAATGGCTGGTGATTTTTGAATTTTCGGATGATGGGCAGCTGCTCAGGCCGAATCGATTCCGCTTTAGCGCCTAGGGCACTTTGAGAGATTGGAAAAGTCAGTAACGCCGATAAGAAAATGGAGATGGAGTTTTTGTTCATTTCTTAAGCTTATGCGCGATGGGACGACCTTGGAATCACGGGTCAGGGTTCCTAGTCTTTCGACGGAACTTACTTTCGGAGCAGCCAAAGCGTAGCGCTCGAAACTCCCCGATCATTCACCGTTTTCCCGTCGAAACTGACAAATTACGGCACCACAGCGCTTAGCGAGGCGATTGGTTTCAACTCGCCAAGGCGCCGAACTTGCAGCCCTGCGGGCAAGATGAAAAAAGCCTTCGTTCTTTGCCTGATCCTCAACTTTACGTCTGCGTTCGCACAAACGACCTCGAAGGAGCTTTCCTTCGCGAAACAATGCCCGAAGGCCGACACCAAGGCCACAATCGCCGCTGTTGGAGACATTCTCCCGCATACCGGACTTCAGGAACAGTCTTACAAATCTAAACTAGGTTTCTTTAGCTTGTTCCACAAAGTCGCGCCATGGCTTCAGAAGGCCGATGTAGCATACGCTAACCTCGAAGGACCTACCGCCAAAGGCGTTGCTAAGGGCGGAAAGCTTGTTAAAGATCCTGGCCCCGTTCTCGACAACAAGGTCTACACGGGTACGAACTTCGTTTTTAATTATCACCCGCGCATCATCGGAGACCTCGCGGTTTCGGGTTTTGATTTGATCTCGCTAGCGAACAACCACACTTTTGATCGCGCCTCCATCGGCGTCGATTTGACGGTCGACGCCTTTCGCGAGCAGCAGATGCCTTACGTAGGCATCTTGCGTTCAGATGAGCTGCAAACACCTCGTCACACGCTCACGCAAGTCAACGGCATCAACATCGCGTGGATCTCTTGCTCTGAACATTTGAACGGACAAAAAGACAAACACGGGCAAGTTCTCCGCTGCGGTGAAAATAGCGCGACGATCCATTCGCTCATTCAGAATCTTGCGAAAGACACTTCAGTTGATGCCATCATCGTGACTCCTCATTGGGGTGACGAATACATCCACAAGGCTAACAAGAAACAACGAAAGCTCGCGCGCGAGTTTCTCGAAGCGGGCGCTAGCGCCATCATCGGTTCGCATCCGCACGTTCTTCAGGAAGTCGAAAAGTACGTAACGGCTGACAATCGGGAGACGCTCATTGCTTACTCACTAGGAAACTTCATTGCCGGCCAAGGCAACATGAAGAAGCTCTCCGCCATTTTGTACATGGGATTGAGCAAACGCGAAGGTCAGAAAGCGTGGGTCAATGGCGTAACGTATCTGCCCGTCTGGACAGATCGTGGACCCCACACGGTGAACTTGCTTGAAGACTCAACGCAAGCGCCTAAAAAGGAAGCCTTAAAGCTGATTCGTTCGCTCATCGATCCGACTCGCGAATTAAGCTCTAAAGGGGAAGTCACTCCCGATTTCGACTGCGTGAACTAACTGTCAGTTTCGAAGCGGTAAGGGAACACGGTGATAAGGGCGCTGTAGACTTCCTCATCGCCTTGGGGCGGAAACTCCGCCATCAACTCGCGCCGCAGCCGATTGATCTTCTCGGTCACTTTATCTAAATCTTTTTTGGCGAGCGGGATGTTGAACATCAAAGTTCGACCGCGGTCAGGCGTCCCCTTCTCCGATTGCCTGAGGGCTTTCTTCAGCAGATCACGCCGGTACGCTGACATCAACGGATCGCGTGGATCGAGCGCAAAGTAGGGCCCGGTTTCGCTTTTGCGAAGTTGGTTCTCATCGATGATGACGAGCTTACGGTTCACCAGCGTGCGGAGGGCCACTTCAGCCCGAGCTTCTGTTATACCAAGCTCTCTTGCGATCTCGCCAACGGATGCCGATTTCTGAGGAATCATCGAAAGGCATCGCAACGCTAAGACCGCGGTGTCTCCGAGAAGCTCCTGATTCGCTTCGAATTGAACCCAGCGAGTTTTGGACACTTGATTGCGCTCAGCCTGAATCCGCGCGACATCACTTTTGGCTTGAGAAACTTCGCGCTCGGTCCACTTTAATTTCTCGGCGATGCCATCGATCGTCGAGGCCGACGGAAGTCTCGTCCCATCGAGAAGATACTTTGTAGTTGAAACTGGAAGCTCGAGAAATTTTGCGAAAGCTCGCATCGAAAAAGCAGGATTCTTTGACTGCCGAGTCGAATAGGCCTCTTTAAACTTTTGGCGAAAGCGATTTAGCTTTTGAGTTTTTTCGGTTTGGGCCATGGACTTCCGTCAAATGAAAATCAGTGTCCGTTTACTCCGGCTGGCGCTGACTCATCAGAATACGCTTCATGCGTTCGTTGTCATCCTCGAGGACCCGGACCAACATCTTGAGGTCACTCACCTCTTCTTTAAGCTGAATGATGAGTTCTTCCTTCTCGTGGAGGATATTCATGTAAGCCCGCTTCAACTCACCCAACAGGCGATTCGCCGATGAGAAGATTGGCTCATCAGGACTATCCAACTGAGCTTCAGCCCCGGCGCCAGTAATGGAGTTTGCGCGCATCTGGTCGAGCTTGGCTTGAGTTTCGGCGATCAGATCTTCATCAGCTTGGGTGTAGACGCGAGCTTGAGCTTGGCTAATCGGTGCGTAACCAGTAAGGGTCGGGTTCATTTGCGCCTCAGGATTTTCAGGCGCTTCGTCGAGGAGCAAGTATTTGCCCTCTTCCATCCGATGCTTGATCTGGCCCTGCTTGATTCGCCGACGGAGCGTGGAAATACTCACGCGGTACTTGCTGGCGTAATCAGTTAATCGCAGCCATTGATCGGCCTGCATTTCGGCTCCCCCCAAACGATAGTTTTCAACTTCTATCATATGCGCCTTGCCGGACAACGTTTAATTTCCCTGCTGGGATAGCCATAGCAAACCCTCAAGATTACCCCGTTTTTCCTGAACAAGACTTGGCTGACTATCCGGAACGCGACTTCTGTCCATCCTTGGTTGGCCACGAATTCGTTTCGTCTTTAGAATGCGTTCCCGCTAGTATTGGGGAATGCGTTTGAGCGAGAAGAAGAGAATCGCACTGGTGTTGAGCGGAGGCGGAATCAAAGCCGCTGCGTTCCATCTGGGCGTCTGTCTTGCGCTGCGCGAAAAGGGTTTCAGCTTTGCCGGCGGCAGTCACGACGACGTGAAGATGCGCTATTCCGACGACAAGCTCACCTTCAAGGTCTACGTCGGGTCCAGTGCCGGCGCGATCATCTCGACCTTTCTCGCTTCTGGATATTCGATCGAGGCGATCATCGACGCTTTTGAACGGGGCGCAGCGTCCGATCTCAATCGGATTACTCAGCGGAAAAAAGTCTACGCCCGACTCAAGCCGATTACTTACCGCGATATCTTCGCCCTTAATGGCGGCAACTTCGTGAACTTCATCCCGAACGTTCTTCGACGAAAGTCGATCGTGACGGGTGGTCTCGAAGCGCTCATCAAAAACGGTTTCAAGATCAATGGTCTGTTCACGACAAAGGGAATTGAGCGCTACTTCCGCACGCAAGTTCTCAAAGAGAACAGCTTCGCGAGCCTCGGCGTCGACCTCTACGTGATCGGAACGCAGCTCAATCACTCGCGTAAGGTCGTGTTCGGAAACTTCCCGGAAACCTTCAAAGAGAAGCGAATCAAATACGCCAACTTCGCGACAATCAGCGATGCTGTTGCGGCTAGCGCAAGCCTCCCACCCGTCTTTGCCCCACACGGGATTCGCGATCATCGCGGTAAAGAGATCTTCTACTTCGACGGCGAAATCCGCGAGACTCTCTCTACTCACGTCGCAGCGGACGCAGGAGCCGATCTCGTAATCTCAAGTTATTCGGTCCAGCCCTATCACTACACTCCTGTGATGGGCAGCCTGCATAACTACGGGATTCCGCTGATCATCAACCAAGCTCTCTACCAGGTGATTCAGCAGAAGATCGAAAAGCACATCGAGCATCAGCAGCAGATGTCGGCGATCCTGAACGCGGTCGATGGCTACTTCAAGCAAGCCAACCTGCCCGATGAACATCGTGAGAAGCTTCTCGATATCATCTCGACTCGCGTGAACCACAAGCCTGGCGTGGATTACATCTACATCCATCCGAGCCCGCAGGATCACGAGATGTTCTTCGTCGATCACTTCAGCTTAAATGCGAGTATCTTAGGCCGCATCGTGCACATCGGCTTCCGCGCGGCTTTGCAAACTCTGAGAAAGTTAGATCTTTGATTGGGGGGCTCCCCGATCGAGGAGCCCGACGGATTCAACCTTAAAGAAGGTTGAGAACGGACTTCTTCACGGCTTTGATCGCCGGCGACGAGAAGAGCCCGAGAGCCACGATCACAACGGCTGACATAACCACCGCAAAGCGCGTGAGAAGATGCGACTTGAGAACGTCGGCACCCTCGCCTTCGGTCATGTACATCACGACGATCGGACGCAAGTAGTAGTACACGCTGATCATCGAACCGACCACGCCCCAGAACGCAAGCCAGTACATGTCGTTTTCGATCGCGGCCGAGAAAACGTAGAACTTACCGAAGAAGCCCAATGTCGGCGGAATGCCGGTCAAGCTAAGCATCAAAATCGTCAAGCTCAGTGCCATGACCGGATACTTGCGACCAAGCCCGCGAAGATCATTCACACTCAGCGAAACGTTCTCGTTTTTCTCGAACAATGCAACCAGTGCGAACGAACCGAGAGTCATGAAAGAATAGCTGAAAAGGTAGAACAACAGGCTCGAAGCAGCTTCGTTGAAGTTGTTCCCGAAGCCCGCGGCAATGAGGCCGACCATTGCGTAACCTGAATGCGCGACACTCGAGTAAGCGAGGACCCGTTTGAAGTTGTCCTGCATGAGGGCCGCCACGTTACCAACGATCATCGTCAAAACGGCCAACCACTGAAGCACCGTGAGAAGATGCGGCGAGTTCACCAAACCTTCCGTGTGGAACAAACGAAGGAACGCGATGAACGAGGCTGTCTTCACCGCAGTCGCCATGAATGCCGTCACCGGTGTAGGCGCGCCTTGGTACACATCAGGTGTCCAAGCGTGCAGCGGGAAGATCGAAACCTTGAACGCAAAGCCAAGGATCGTGAGTCCCATACCAGCTAAGAAGACGCGGTTTGTAGAGATCAATTGCGCTGTCATATCCGCGAGCGCTGGGAAGTAAGTAGTCCCCGCCGTTCCGTAGATCAGCGCGATTCCGTAGAGGAAGATCGCTGACGAAAAGCTACCGAGAACGAAGTACTTAAACGATGCTTCCTTGGAGAGGACTTCTTCGCGGCTCATCGCCACCAAGATGTACAGGCAAAGCGACATCGTCTCGATCCCGATGAACGTCACGATCAGATCGTTCGCCATGATCAAGATCACCATCCCGATCGTCGAGCTCAGCATGAGGAAGCAGAACTCGGAGAACTGGCGACCTCGAGTCGAGACGTTGTCATACGCCAACATCAATCCGACGGCAGAAATCAGGTAAACGAGACACGACGACCAAACCGTAATTCCATCAATGACGATCGCATCGCTGAAAGCGGTGCGCGACTCGGTCCCCGAAAGAACAAGCGTCAGGCCCGTCGCGACAACCAATCCAATGAACCCGTAGATCAAGGTGAAGAACGGACGCGGCTCACGGTTTCCGCGCAGGACTTTGATCATCAGAGGAATCAAGCTGATCGCGAAAA
>SYLX01000267.1 GCA_005808505.1 Bdellovibrionales bacterium
CATCTCGCACCTCCGCTGGGCGAGAATGTAACACGAGATTTCGGCGGAAATTTTTGCGGGCTATTTGCGCGTTAGCGAAGAGTTTCGAGAAAACTCGCGAGGGATGGTGCGAGATTGTTGCTCGCTTCCTAATGCTAGTCGTGAGCGCAAGCAAGCACCACCCATTCGATGTTTTGCAAAGCAAACTCCGTGTGAAAAAATCGGCCTGCGCACCCTCGCAAGCACAAAATCAAAATTATTTACGGCGGCCTGACATCCGGACGCCTCCTTTGCCCTCGCCCTCGCCCTCGCCCTTGCCCTTGCCCATATGCCCATGCCCTTGTCCGCACCCCGCACCCACAACCCCGCACCCACAACCCCGCACCCGCACCCGGAACCCACACGCAGCCCAAACCTCCGCTCCGGTTTCGCATCGCATCCCGCAAAGGTGCCAGGCACCTTTGTGCGCGCAGCCCTTCACATGGCCTTGCCGACTCTCCGATCGCGCACCGCTTCTGCAAAAGGAACCTGGTACCACACACGCCCCTCACCCAAGCAACACACCCAAAATCGTCACCCCACCCCCGCTCAGTGCCCGAAAACGTCGCCGCCTCCAACCGCATGCCCTGCTAATGGGACCCAAAACTGGCACGCTCCGTGAATTCCTTTCCCGATAGGCGGAGTTTAATATGAGATATTTGATTTTAATCCTCGCGATTACATCTGGGCTCTCGTTCGCGGCCTGCGGGAAAAGCGGCAGCGACACCATCGCTCAACCCCCACCGATGGGCGTTGGCCCCGTTGGCGTAAACGCCAACCCAGGCAATTGCCAAATCGGTCAGGTGCATACGCCTCAATACGGTTGCTTGAATCGCAATAGCTGTAACTACGGATTCGGCTGGCTCGCGGGCGAAGCTCGCTGTGTGCAAGGTACGCCGATTACGGAGCAAACCGTCTACGGTGGCGCTTACCAATCGCGATTTTACGGCGTGATGTCGGTCTTCAACCAACAGCAATTCCAACTTCTGATGAAGTACGCAAACCTCTGCGATCCGTATTCAGTTGGTTGGAACTGGGGCTCCTACTCTTGCTCGTCGTGGACTCAACGTGGAGGCTTCATCGAACTCCGCACGTTCGGTTCCGGCACGCAAACAAACGCGAACATGTTCGTTGGTGCGGGCCAGGCGTGGGCCGGTCAGATGACCCAGTGGTCTTACACGTATCAGATGTCGGCGAACTCGCCCTTCATCGGATTCTCTCAGCAAGCGCGCGTAGCGGACTTCAACAACAGCGCCGGCATGCAGATCATCGGGATCAGCTTCAATGGACAAGACGTCGGTCTTCGCTTGATCGTCAATCAAGGTCGCTTGACTGATGGCTCGATCCTGGCGGACGTCGTGTACCAAAACGTGAAGTTCGCGACCGTTAATCTCCAAAGGTACTAACTCCCTTCAGAAAGAAAGCGCTCGTCGGAACCTTTCCGACCGAGCGCCATCTTGAATCCAACCGCGTTTGCCGATAGATTGTCGAGCCATGAACGCTCGCCAAGTCAAATGCCCACGCTGCGGTAAACTAACCCTGTTCACGCCCGAAAATGCGAATCGTCCCTTCTGCTCGGAACGATGCAAGCTCATCGATCTCGGCGCGTGGGCTGAGGAAAAATACCGTGTGCCCGTAGCGCCAGCACCAGACGCGGATTCCGAAGTAACGGAAGACGAAGGCTCCGGTGAACAATCAGGGAACGAGACGCGCGGAGCTTCTTCCGGAGACGGTCCGCGACTTCACTGATCGCGACTTGAACCTCACGCCAACACCACGCCAACACCACGCCAACACCACGCCAACATCACTTCCTCGATCACTTTTTTGGGCGAAACTCGCTTCCATGGGAAATCTCGTGATTTTCAGGTTGACCAAACGTTTTGCTCCGCGCTTGAATTTTGCTAACCAAAGCCGCCGTGCTTAATGATTGGGCGAATCTTTTTCTGGATTCGAAATTCCATTCGCGCTAAGACCGCGATTCACGAATTTTGAATCCAGAAGTACGAACGCGCGCGAGGCGTTGGTGCGAGTCGAACTCATGACTCTACTTATTTGATAACAGCATTGTACGACTAACTTGGAATACGAAACTTGTTAGACAACCGGAACGACGAGTTCCAATAAAGAGAGAGGCAACATGAACAAAGCAGAACTGATCGACCTGATCTCCGCTGAATGCAAAATCACAAAAGCACAGACGGAGCGCATGCTCGACGTGACTCTTGAGACAATCAAGAAGAACGTAAAAAAGGGCGAGGAAGTAAAACTCGTTGGTTTCGGCACGTTCACTAAAGCGAAGCGCAAAGCTCGCATGGGCCGCAACCCCCAAACTGGCAAAGCGATTAAAATTCCGGCAACTTGGTTCCCCAAGTTCCGCCCCGGCGCTGAATTCAAGCAAATCGTGCGCTAATCATCGCGTGGTGATCTCAACGATCGCTGCCGTTTGATGTGAAAAAGCCTGGCAGTCCGAAAGGACGCCAGGCTTTTTTATGTCCAAATCACCGTCGAAGACGTGATGTGAATTAATCAAAGATCTCGTTCGAAAGAACTTTGCACTGATACGCAAAACCCCAGGGGAACTGATACGAACCCGAAATTTCGAGAGCCGCGTTGCCTACAGCCATATCGCCACCACGGAGCAAGACTCCGCTGAGAGTGTAAGTCGTCGTGCCGTTGGCTTCCGATTTCGTGACTTCCGAGATGCTGAGTTGAGCCTTTGCTTTTTCTTCCACTTGCTCGATGCAGTCTTTCGTCACACCGTGCTTCATCAAGTTTGCGACGCTAACAGCGTCAACGGGTTGGCCTGCGAAAGCCATATTCGAAGCGAAAACCATCGAGAGAACGAGTGCCTTTTTCATTTCAATCTCCTTTGAGGGAAAGAGTCGTTAAGTTGGTGCGAGAACCTTTTCGCCCGACCGCGTCTTAAACGCTAGATTTTCGATGCCCTGCCCTAGTGAATCTGTCGTCAGTTGACGACACGTGAAGATTCTACCAGGGAGGCGGTAGACTCCCCTAAACAAGCTGAATTAGGCTTTTATTTTCAGGGGGGAAGACATGAGAATCCTACTAATAAGCGCGATCCTAACGACAGGCTTGCTCGGCATCGAAGTTCGAGCTCAAGATGCCGCCGCCAATAAAGAGATGGTCCTCGCGTTTTACGATCTCGCCTTCAACATGCGCCAACCTACGCAAGCGGCAAAGAAGTTCATCGGCGAGAATTTCACCCAACACAGCCCACAGCTAGCGAACGGTCGCAAAGGCTTCGAAGATCACTATAAGAAATATTTTAAGAAGAACCCTAAAGCTCAAGCCGAGGTGAAGCGCGCAGCCGCGGACGACAACATCGTCTTCGTCCATGCTCACTCCAAGCTCGATGAAAACGATCGCGGACAAGCAGTCGTCGACATCTTTCGCGTCGAAAAGGGCAAGATCGTCGAGCAATGGAGCGTTAGCCAAGAAGTGCCGGAAAAAGCGGCGAACTCAAACTCCGTATTTTGAGCCGATGAGCGGCTTACTTCGCCTGCCCGGCGCGTTTTGTCCCGGGGAGTTCATCAAGACCTGCCAACACGCCTGCTAAGCCGCTTTTCTGTGGGCGCGCTTTCCATTACTCTTCTAGTGTCGCGCAAGCGGCCTTCGGGAGGATTCATTTCATGGCTCAGTTCAACGCTCAGAATTTGAAAACGATCGGCGTCTTCACCAGCGGAGGCGATGCTCCGGGAATGAACGCGGCGATCCGAGCGGTCGGTCGACTCGCGATTCATCATGGGCTTGATGTGATGGGCATCGTGGGTGGCTATCCTGGAATGCTCAACAAAGAGTTCGAAACTCTTTCGCAGAACTCGATGGCTAACATCATCCAGCGCGGCGGGACAATTCTGAAAACAGGACGTCTACCGGAGTTTCACCAAGCCGACGTTCGCGCGCGAGCCGTTCAGAACTTGCGCGAAGCCAAGATCGACGCTCTCGTCTGCATCGGTGGCGACGGCTCGTTTACGGGCGCGCACCTTCTCTGGCAAGAACATCAATTCCCGATCATCGGTGTACCGGGAACTATCGATAACGACATTGCTGGTACGGACCTCACGATTGGCTTCGATACCGCGGTGAACATCGCGCTCGATGCGATCGACCGCATTCGCGATACGGCGGCAAGCCACGATCGACTCTTCATCGTTGAAGTCATGGGGCGTGACTCTGGTTTCATCGCGGTCGACGTCGGTGTTGCGGGCGGAGCGGAAGAAGTTTTCATTCCCGAAAACCCGGCACCCGTCGAACAAGCCATTGATCGCATTCGACGAGGCATGGCCCGCGGAAAGAAGAGCTCCATCCTCATCGCCGCCGAAGGACATAAACCCGGTCGCGCGTACGATCTTGCGGAATCCATCCGCAAGAAAGCGGGCTTCGACGCGAAGGTCTGCATTCTCGGTCATATCCAGCGCGGAGGATCTCCAACTGCTGCGGATCGCATCTTGGCGAGCCGCTTGGGCGCAAACGCCGTCGAAGCCCTTCGCCGCGGAGATTGCGACGCGATGGTCGGCGTGCAGAGTGGTGTTTACGTCACAGTTCCTTTCACGCAAGTCATCGGTTTCAAGAAGCGCGTCTCGGGAGATCTCGTTTCACTCGCCCGAACTCTCGCGATTTAAACACCTGCACGACAAATTGGCTCCGCCGCTCGGAGCCGTCGGATGCATAGGAAGTTACGCGCAAGGTCGCACTCCGCTTGCGCGCATATTGACGCTGTTCACCTCGCTTGTTACCAAACAGTTTAGGCCCGTGATTTTCATCAATTGGATCGGCCTCAACACGGAGTTGAATATGCGCATGAAGCTACTTGGTCTCTCCCTCGCGGCAGTCCTCTCTGCCTCACTCGTTGGTTGCACAAAAAAATCGGACACGGGCGCTGGCGCGGATGCTTCCGCAAAAGGCTCACAGGTCGGTATCGTCGGCAACGAGATCTTGGTTGGTGAATACGGCTCGTTCACGGGCAGCGAAGCCACTTTCGGCCAGAGCACATCGAACGGCCTCAAAATGGCGATCGAGGAAAAGAACAAAGCCGGCGGAGTAAAAGGTAAACAGCTCAAACTGATCTCGCTCGACAACCAAGGCAAAGCCGAAGAAGCGGCAGCCGCTGTCACTCGCCTCATCAACCAAAACGGCGTTATCGCCGTCATCGGCGAAGTTGCTAGCTCGCGAACTCTCGCCGCAGCCCCAATCGCGCAAAGCAACAAGATCCCGCTGATTAGCCCCTCATCGACAAACCCCCGCGTGACTGAAATCGGTGATTATATCTTCCGCGTCTGCTTCATCGATCCTTTCCAAGGCACGGTGATGGCGAAGTTCGCGACCGATAACTTGAAAGCGAAGAAAGTCGCGATTCTGCGCGACGTGAAATCGGACTACAGCGTTGGTCTCGCGGATTACTTCATCGCGAAGTATAAAGAACTCGGCGGCGAAATCGTTGCCGACGAAAGCTACCAAGCCGGCGAGATGGATTTCAAAGCGCAGCTCACGCAGCTTCGCGCAAAGAAGCCTGACGCTATCTTTGTTCCTGGCTACTACACGGAAGTCGGCTTGATCGCACGTCAAGCGCGTCAGCTCGGCATCACGGCGCCCCTTCTCGGCGGGGACGGCTGGGATAGCTCGAAACTCTACGAAATCGGCGGCCAAGCGATCAACGGTAGCTACTTCTCTAACCACTACACGACCGAATCGACGGATCCCGTCGTCGTCGACTTCATCAAAAAGTACAAAGAGCGCTATAACGGAGTTGTTCCGGATGGTCTCGCGGCTCTCGGCTACGATGCAGGTCGAGTTTTGATCGAAGCCATGGACCGTACATCTGAGCTCACGCCGAAAAACATTCGCGACGAAGTCGCAAAGACCAAAGATTTCGTCGGCGTCACGGGTCGCATCACGATGGATGACAAACGAAATGCCAACAAGCCTGCGGTTGTCGTGAAAGTTGATGGCACAACAAATCGCTTTGTAACCACGATCGCTCCTTGATCGTTTCACTAAGCTGAAAAAGAAAAAGGCCGGGGGTGACCCCGGCTTTTTTTATGCCTGAGAGTTTAGCTCTTATTCTTTGATCGGCGTCGATTCGTAATGTTCCCGAGCGTCTTTGAGCTGCATCGAGAAATCCAAGTTGTTTTGTTTATTGGCCTGCCACTGCGAGAGCGACTCTACGCCTGGGATAATGCGAATGGCGGTACCTGCTGTTCCGTGACATCCCAGACAGGACGACTTCGGATTATCCGCGGGACCATTTAAACGACCGCTTGGAGAATTCGTCGAAGCTCCTTTGAAGATGATGCTCGGACCTACGAACTCCGCGTGCTGCGCATGCTCCGGTGGTGCCTTAATCGGAGCTTCGAAGCCAGTCGCGATCCCGGCAGGACGCATCTTGCGGAAGGCAGCCGGCAAGTTTTTTACCGTGCGAAGCGGACTCTTGCCGCCAATCATCATCTGGTAATCGGCATCGAGATCAAACGATGGATCAAAGTAGTATGTGACCATCACCCAATCTTGAAGGTCCTTCGAGACACCTTTGAGCGAGCTATCGCGGACCGCGATGTCCATTTGGATGTGGCGAACGGTGCGCAGAGTTCTCGTAACGTCGTCGCCTGCTGGCGAAACGTTAGCCGTCCACTTGAACGCATCTTTGATTTCCGGAAAGTTCGCCGTCGTGAAGAGAAACTTCACCGTCATCGCACCGTCTTCGAACTGCACGTTCTGCGAGCTGAAGTCGGGAATGATTTTCGCTGAGCTTTCATCTCCGAAAACCCGACCGAGCGTTTTGCACGCGTGACTGTTGAAGTACGCAACTCCCCAATCGGATCCGCGGGTTGCCTTTGCAAACAGCGGCATCGTCGGGCTCGGATACAGATCACGCTCCTTCGTCAAACCATGAACCCACTCGCGGCGCTTTACACCGACATTAAGCCACGGCATGTGGCACCAATCGCGCTCTTTGTTTTTTTGCGCGATGAGATTCATGTCGGGATTTTTATCGCCCGCATGGAACATGCCTTCATAGGCGTACTTCTGTACCGCTACCGCAAAAGCGTACGCACCTTGCGGAGTCGAGATATCCATTCCCATCCATGGACGATCGGACTCACGCGTTTGCATCTTGCTGAACTCGGCGTTCAGCTTAAACTTTGGAAGACCTTTAGTATCAGCGGGTACAGGGTCTTCCATCGTGAAGCCAGCATTCACGCCTGGCTTAGTTTTCTTTGGTGGTTCGGGTTCGATGATCGGCGTGTTCGGACCTCCTCCATCGACACCGCCGCCACCAGGCGAACCTGCTTGTGGCAACGGAACTTCAGCGCCGCCGTCTGGTATGTCGGCTTGAGATCCTTCATCATCCGGCAAAACGCCGCTCTTCCCGTTCTGGCAATGCGACATCCGGAAGAAGTAGGTTTGCCTTTTCTCGTCTTTGTCTTCGATCAAGAAGGTGATGCCCATCATCTTCTCGTCGGTTGTTGTGAGCACACTTTGAATCAGCTCTGAGGCATTGAAGCGGAAGAATTTTTCCTTAACGGCCGAGGCAGCACCTTCGAAGCAGGCGATCTTACCTTTGCCCTTTTTCACTTCGGTGTCGGTGTTCGCATAATAGAATTTCGCAAGGTATAGGGCACGGCCCGCTTCGCTGAGCGAATGCCATTGGTAAGCGGAGATAAGCTGCTCATCGACTAAACCGGCTTTACCGAATGTGAGGTAACGAATTATCGGCTCTTGATCGCCGACGAGCGGCACTTTTGAATCACCCGAGGCGACCACGCGTCGGACGGGTCGAGGCTCATCCTCAACGGATCGGGCAAGACTCAACGGATTGAATTTGGGCTTATCGGACTTCGATGCGGAAGCGCAAGCAGCGATCAAAGCGAGAGCCGATCCCGCGCAGGCAAAGTGAGTCAATTTCATCTAGATGCTCCGGTTGATTCCTCCAGTTTAGTCGAGAAGGAAAACCGATCGCAGACCAGGACAAGCGAAGCTAGCCTCTAGTCGGGTTGTTTAGCGAGATTCGTAGGTCGTGATCTTATCTCCGAGGCGGAGACGGCCGTGTCTATGATGGATCAAGTACTGCCCGAACATCACGCGGTTCTCGACACGTCGGTAGGTCGAAAGCGTCTTGAGCGGCTCGACTCCGCGAGCACCCGTTTCTTGATCGGTATTAATGATTACGCACCGAGAGCAAGGTTTGGAGACGGTCATTTCCAAGTCGCCGACTCGGATATCCTTCCACCCGTCTTCGGCAAATTCACCTGCTCCAGAAATCACGATGTTCGCGCGAAAGCGATCGATCGGGACGGCTGATCCGAGACGTGAATTCAGCTCCGCGAGCGAATCGAGATTCACGAGCAAAATGGGAAACTGATCGGCAAAGCCGGTATGGGCTGAGGCGAAACCGTATTTTTCGGGTATGAGGCGGCGAAAATCGGGATCGATGCGGACAAGCTCCACTTGTTCGCCCAGGTAATCGCTGAGGGCTTGCGAGGCGAGAGGCGATGGGAGTTCAGCTCTACACAGGTCTTTCCACACCGTGACGTCTTTCAGAGGAAAATCGCCTTCGAACGGGGCATCGACCTCGCCGTGACCGGGGATCGAGAGCGTCAGCGCCCGGCTGGTGATCGTCGGTTTTACCAGTGCAAGCTTCTGCTGCTGGCGCTGCGTGAGAAATTCGCCGGTCGCGGCTTTAACGATCATCCATTCACGATCGTAAAGCGGGCCTCTGGAGCTGATTTCCAGTTCATCGACCGTCAGCCCTGCGCAGGATTTCACCGGATAAAAATGAAGAGATTCGATTTTTACGCTCATCAATTTTCCATACCTCAATTTTCGCCCGTTCGCGAGGCGCCAGATGCTCTGCCCGATGATTTGAAAAGTTGACCCCTGGATACCGTTGAGTTTTACTGCGACTGACTGGCTGGATCCAAGGCAAGTCACAGTTTGGTTAGACATTTTCGGCAAGAGATTTCAGTTCGATATTCAGGTCAAACATTCGTTGAACCGACGATCAACTACTCTCTGAGGGGGCCTCGTTGCAGGAGTTTATCCAGCACGTCATCAACGGCATAAGTCTCGGCAGCATCTACGCGCTCATCGCCCTCGGTTACACGATGGTGTACGGCATTCTCCAGCTCATCAACTTTGCGCACTCCGAAGTGTACATGGTGGGCGCATTTGCCTCGTTTTACGCCGCTCGTTGGCTCGGTCTCGTCGACAAGCCCGGCTTCACGACGCTGATCTTGCTCTTAGTCGTGTCGATGGTGGTCTGCTCTGTTCTCGGCGTCACGATCGAGCGACTCGCCTACCGACCTTTGCGGAAGGCTCCGAAGCTCAACATCCTGATCACCGCGATCGGCGTCAGTTTATTCCTCCAGTACTCGGGACAAATCATTTTCGGAGCGGATCCGAAAGTTTTCCCGAACGTACTCGAAGACACAACACTCGCCTCCATCGGCGGCGCTGAACTGCGCAGCCTCGATACGGCGATCTTGCTTGTGACGTTGTTCTTCATGGCGACACTTCACTACGTCATTCACTTCACGAAGACAGGCAAAGCGATGCGCGCAGTGAGCGCAAACCAAACGGTCGCGTCGCTCATGGGTATCGACACAAACCGCATCATCGCGATGACGTTCGTGATCGGCTCAAGCCTTGCGGGCGTTGGATCGGTCCTCGTCGGAATGAAGTACCCGAAGATCGATCCATTGATGGGAATGCTCATCGGTCTCAAAGCTTTCGTTGCGGCCGTTCTCGGCGGAATCGGAAGCCTTGCAGGAGCCGTCATCGGTGGCCTGATCATGGGCCTTAGCGAAGAGATGGTCGTAGGATACCTCTCCAGTACTTACCGCGACGCTTTCGCCTTCGGTATTTTGATTGTGATCTTGTTCTTCCGTCCTTCCGGACTTCTCGGAAAATCTTCGCAGGAGAAAGTTTGATGGCGAGCCGGAACGCGGTTTTAAAATCCTACCTCGCACCGCTCGCAAGCCTTGTGGCTTTGGCGATTGCGGGCGTGATCCTCGAACAAACAGCCAACGCTTACGTGCAGCTGATCATTTTGTATCTTTTCGCGAACATCATTCTCGCGTTGAGCCTCAATTTGGTAAACGGCTTCACGGGTCAGTTCTCGATCGGTCACGCGGGATTCATGGCAGTCGGTGCTTACGTCTCTGCATGGCTCAGCATGAAGCCCGAAGTTTTCGGTACA
>SYLX01000268.1 GCA_005808505.1 Bdellovibrionales bacterium
ACGCGACTGTGAGCGATGTCACCCACGATAAGTACATTTGCACCTTCGAGAGCATCAACGTGGTGGGTTTGGCCGTTGTCGTACAAGAGTGTATACGCATCCAGCAAAGCTTGAGACGGATGCGCGCGAGTCCCGCTACCTGCGTTTATAACCGACATCGGGAGTTGAGGAAGAATCTCGTCAAGTTCCGGTGAGTGGCCATAACGAACGATGATGGCGTCAGGCTCCATCGCCGCGATGTTGAGGACGGTATCGGTGTAAGTCTCGCCTTTCGAAAGAGATGAACCACTCGAAAGTTCCATCGTGGAAACTTGGTGGCCGAGACGGTAGGCCGCGGTTTGAAAACTCATCCGCGTGCGAGTGCTCGGCTCAAAGAAGAGGCATGAAACAACTTTCGAAGGCTTTTGCGTCGCCTGATCGGATGTGAGGAATGTCCCTTGCTTTCGCCACTGCTGTTCAAATTCGTTCGCGCGTTTGAGAATTGAGAGAATTTCACGAGAAGAAAGAGCAACGGTGTCGAGAAAGTGAGAACCGGAGCGTAAACGCGTGAAGTTTTGAAGGGAAGGCATTGAACCGCATCGTAAGGCCGCCGCTTGGAAGCGGTCAAGGACGCTCCCGAATTAATGCGGCTCGATCAGAAAATCATCGCACCGCTTGAAACACGCGATCCCAACGAACACTCGGATAACGCTCGTTCCCCCAGCGATTGATCCAATCGAAGCTCATCCAAATCATGACGACTCGACCCTCGAGATTGCGAGCCGGCACTGTTCCCCAGTAGCGCGAGTCGTCACTCGAATCCCGATTGTCGCCGAGAACGAAAATATGGCCCGGAGGCACCACCACGGGTCCAAATGAGTCCGATTGATCGGAGCGGTTTTTGATGACTAAATGAGTCGATCCGGCAAACGCTTCGCGAAAGGCTGAGTAATACTCTTTGCCTGGTAAATCTTGGATCGTCTCATCCGGAAGCGATTGGTAACGTGCTTCAACTTCGTTGATGAAGAGCTTTTTGTTTTTGATCGCGATGCGATCACCGGGCAGGCCGACGACACGCTTCACGTAATTGACGCTTTCGTTTCCCGGATAACGAAAAACGACGACGTCTCCTCGGGCGGGCAACGTTTGACTCCAGCGCTCTCCGCCGGAAAAAGGAATCGGAAATCCGTAAGGAAGCTTATAGGCAAAGATAAAGTCGCCAACTTTGAGCGTCGGCACCATCGACCCGGTTGGAATCTTGTAGGCGGAAATCACGAAAAAACGCAGGACGAGCGCCACGACTACTGCGACTACCAAACTCTCGAGGTACTCGCGCATCAAAATTTTCATCGGGATCTTCGCGTTCACTGGATCCCTTTCGGCATTCTCTCCCAGCGCATCGTATTAACGTCGCACAGCTGATTCGCCTCGGGCAAAGTTTCTTCGCAGCTCAGCCAGATGAGAGATGCTCGGCCTAAGACTCGATCGATCGGAAGCGAGCCCCACACGCGGCTGTCGGAGGAATTGTCACGGTTATCCCCCATCATGAAAAGCGAATTCGGTAGGACTTTGTACGGTCCTTGTACGGCTTCTTGATCCGGCAAAGAATCGCCACGTTCCTGGATGGCAATGTGCTTGCGCCCGTCGAGATCCTCTTCGAAGAAAGCGAATTTCTCGAGCAAATCTGAACGGTCTTGTTCAGGCCAAGTTTCGACCAGCTTTGCGGCTTCTGCTTCTTCGACCGGGCGGCGTTCGATGGCTTTTCCGTTGATGATCAACTGTCCGTTCGCCGCGACTCGAATCTCATCTCCCGGCAAACCGATTACTCGCTTGACGACGAAAACGCTCGCGTCTTCGACGGATCTAAACACGATCACGTCACCGCGCTGAGGTTGCGCAAAGCGAAGCAGCCACTCCGTCGTGAACGGAAGTCTGATCCCGTAAGAAAACTTATTCACGAAGATATGATCGTGGACCAGCAGCGTGGGAATCATGCTGCCGGAAGGAATCACGTAAGGCTCAATGAAAGCCCAACGGATTGAGAGGATCAAAAGTACGGCGCCAAAGAGCGAACAGAGGGCTTGGCCCCACGTCCCGCGAAGGTCTCTCATTGCACTTGATGGAAGAACCGACTCCAACGAATCGTCAGCGGATTACACAAGAACGAGAGTTTCGGCAGAGTTTCTTCGCAGCTAAGCCATACGAACATCGCGCGACCGAGAATATTTTCTTTCGGCAGGAAACCCCAGCGACGAGAGTCGTGCGAATTATCCCGGTTATCACCCATCACAAAGAGCATGCCGTCTGGGACGATCCAGGGAGCGTCGCTTCTTCCGAAGCCTTCTTCTTTGCGAAGCAAAATGCTGTGCGGATGGTCACCGAGCTTTTCGATGAAGTGATCGTAGTTCGCTTTGTTGTCGACCTGAAAGTTCGGGTTCTGCGGATCGTCGCGGCGGAAATCGGCGTCGCGCACTTGATCCCACTCTCCGCCGGCCGAAGCTTCGGTCTCGACTTGTTTGTCATTCACGAAAAGTTTGCCGTTTTCGTAGAGAATTTTATCTCCCGGGAGGCCCACGATTCGTTTGATAAAGAAGATGTTCGGATCTTTCGGGAATTTGAAGACGATGACTTCGCCGCGCTCGGGCTCTTTGAAGTTCATGACCCACTTCTCGCTGAAGGGCATCCGCACTCCGTAGACCGCTTTGTTGACGAAGATATGATCGTGGATCAAAAGACTCGGGAGCATGCTGGCCGAAGGAATCACGTAGGCTTCGATCAGAGCCCATCGGATGATCAAGGCGATACCGATCGCGATTCCGAACGAGCCCCATCCTTCGGTCCAAAAGTGCTTCGAACGCATGCTGCCGTACCTCTTTAGACTGATTTACTCTTCGACTTTCAAAATTGCGAGGAATGCTTCTTGAGGGAGCTCCACGTTGCCAATTTGCTTCATGCGCTTTTTACCCTCTTTTTGTTTCTCGAGAAGCTTACGCTTACGAGAAATATCACCACCGTAACACTTGGCCGTGACGTCTTTTCTGAGGGCACTCAGAGTTTCCCGAGCCACGATTTTAGCTCCGATGGCCGCCTGGATGGCAACTTGATACTGTTGCCGCGGCACGAGCTCGCGCATTTTCTCGACCAACGCTCGTCCGCGAGATTGCGACTTCGAGCGATGGACGATCAAGCTCAGAGCGTCAACGGGTTCACCGTTGATGAGAATGTCGAGCTTGACGAGGTCAGACTCTTCAAAAGCCATGAACTCGTATTCCATTGAGGCATAGCCCTTGGTGATCGACTTCAAACGGTCGTAGAAATCCATGACCATTTCGTTGAGCGGAAGTTTGTACTCAATGATTACTTTTTTCTCAGTGACGTAATCCATCTTGATCTGCGTGCCGCGCTTGTCTTCGCACATCTTAAAGATGGAGCCGATGAATTCGGACGGGGTATGGACCGTCACTTTAACGTAAGGCTCCGCCATCCATTCGATCTTAGTGGGATCAGGCATGAAGGCAGGGTTCTCAAGTTCGAACTCTTTGCCGTCGTTCGTTTTGAGTTTGTAAACGACCGTCGGTGCGGTTGTGATCAGGTTCAAACCGAATTCGCGCTCGAGGCGTTCTTGGACAATTTCCATATGGAGAAGGCCCAAGAAGCCGCAGCGGTAACCGAAACCGAGCGCCGCTGACTTTTCGACTTCGAAAGTAAGACTGGAGTCGTTAAGAACGAGTTTTTCCAGAGCGTCTTTTACTTGCTCGTAGTCGCTGGCAACTACGGGGAAAATCCCCGAGAAGACCATCGGTTTGATACGACGGAAACCTGCTAGAGGCTCCTCCGCACCTTTTTTGAAGGTCGTGACCGTATCGCCGACTTTCACTTCACGAATATCTTTGATGCCGCAAATGAAGAAGCCGACTTCACCTGCGCCGAGAGCTTCACGCTCGACAGGAAAAGGACTATAGGAACCGAGCTTAAGCACTTCGTACTCTTGAGTCCCCGTCATGAACTTGATCTTGTCGCCCTTTTTTACCTGGCCGTCGACGACCCGGCAGAGAATGACGACACCTTGATAGGAATCGAACCAGGAGTCGAAGACAAGAGCACGAAGCGTAGTCGAACGATCGGCCTTCGGTGGCGGAACTTTTTTTACGACGGCTTCGAGGATGTCTTTGATCCCGATGAGCTGCTTTGCGCTCGCCATGATCGCATCGCTCGCATCGAGGCCGATCGAATCTTCGATCTGTTTTTTAACCCCGTCAGGATCTGCCGAGGGCAAATCGATTTTGTTGAGAACAGGAATGATTTCGAGGTTGTTCTCCATCGCGAGGTAAACGTTCGCGAGAGTTTGGGCTTCGACTCCCTGAGCCGCGTCGACGACGAGGATCGCGCCTTCGCAAGCGGCAAGACTTCGCGAAACTTCGTAGCTGAAATCCACGTGCCCGGGAGTGTCGATCAAGTTGAGCTGATACATGTTCCCGTCGTCTGCTTTATAATCCAGGCGAACCGTTTGCGCTTTGATCGTGATTCCACGCTCGCGCTCCAAGTCCATGTTGTCGAGGAACTGTGCTTTCATCTCACGCTGCGAGAGCGCACCGGTCACCTGCAAGAGGCCGTCGGCTAGCGTCGACTTCCCGTGGTCGATGTGGGCGATGATCGAGAAATTTCGGATGAACTTGGGATCGGTCATTTAGTTGCGCTTTCCTGAATGATCGCTGGATTTTCCCGAAGCGAGCGGATGAAGCTCCATCTGTCCGGGCAAGAGATCGCGGTGCTTATCGAGAACGAGGTCGATGCCTTCGCGGATGTACTCCGCGATCGGAACCTTCGAACGGCGATTCAGCTCTTTTAAAAGCTGCTGCTGCTGCTCGGTGATGTAGATGGTCGTAGCCAGCTTCTTCGGCACTTGGATCCGCTCGGAGGGTTGGAGTTTCCTGTGAGTTCCTGAAGTCTTAGCAATTGTTGCCATACGTTGCAATATGTTTGGCCGGCCGTAAGCTTTACCGGGAAATCGGCTCGTCTAGGTTTTAATCTGGCTTGAAAATAAAAAAGCCGCCGAACTCGGTCGGCGGCTTTTTAAGATGACCGTGTCCGCGTCGATTAACGCGTCAAAGTCTTCACGACGTCTTTGAGAGCCTCGACCTTGTCGGTTTTCTCCCAAGTGAAACCTGCGTCGTTGCGACCAAAGTGCCCATAAGCCGCCGTCTGGCGATACTTAGGCTTCATGAGGTCGAACTGCTCGATAATCGAAGCTGGTTTCAGGCTCCAGATTTCACGAACCGCTTTGCTGAGCACTTCAGGACCAACTTTGCTTGTCCCGTAATCGTTGACCATAACGCTAACGGGCTCAGCTACGCCGATTGCGTAAGAAGTTTGCACTAAGCACTTCTCCGCAAGACCGGCTGCCACGATGTTTTTTGCGATATGGCGAGCCGCGTACGCTGCCGAGCGGTCGACTTTTGAGGGATCTTTTCCGGAGAACGCGCCGCCACCATGGGCACCGTGACCGCCGTAGGTGTCGACGATGATTTTTCTTCCCGTCAAACCGCAATCACCCATGG
>SYLX01000269.1 GCA_005808505.1 Bdellovibrionales bacterium
CTCCCGTACATCGACGTTCTGGAAGTTCCAGTTTGTCGAGGCGGATCAACAAACGATTCGAGTTGCGGCGCGAAGTGATCGACTCGTTTGTAAAACAGGATCTCAAGGTGGACGGCGCTCGTGATGCGAGTGTTGATTACGGGCGTTCGTCGAAATCGGCGATGATTACACGCAGTAGCGTGTGCGATTGTGCTATCGCCTTAGTCATAATCTCTAACGCTTTCGATTTTGGGAAACTTCCAGAACCCGCACCGATCACGGGAAAAGCAATCGAGGAATAGCCTTCCGCAGTTGCCAAATTCAGAGCATTACTCACAGAGTTTCGGATTGAATGTTCCGATGCTTGCCAGAAGAGGTTGATCCCAGCAACGTGAATGATTGCTTTATGTTTAAGCCTACCCGCGGAGGTAATTACGGCTCCACCCAGCGGGAGTGGGCGCCAAGGTAGTTCTAAAAAAGGCCGAACGCCAGCCCGGTGTTTGATAGCGCCTGAGACGCCCTGTGGAAGTAAGAGCCACCAAGGAATTATATTTCGGTTCCAGGCGTTCACGATCACATCGACATCTTGATCAAGCAGGTCACCATGAACAACTTTGACTTCCATTCCCATATTCTGGGGAAACCGCGGGCTTTTTGCAATCGAGCACGGGCGAACGAAAAGAACAATTGGTACGCTCTTGTGTATTGATCTTAGCTGCGTACGTCGAAACTGCGGGACGAATGACAAAGAAGTGTTTTGATCAAATGGCAGAAGAGCTTCTCTCTAGAATTGATCGTTTCTACAAATCGTCGTTCGGCCGCGAAAATCAATCTTTCGGATCGCCTCGCGAATCGACAGTTTCCCGTGAAATTTGTGACTCAACTCGAGGCGATCGCTCTAAAGCTCACCGCAATTGATCAACGTGAGACATGGTGCGCCGAGCAATCAAGTCATCAAAGAAAAAGCTAAGATCTTCATCCAGTTCGCTCGAAAAGAAAAAGGAAGACATCAACCAAGCAATTCGCGCCATCGGACGCAGAGCTCATGCTACGAGCGAGGTCCGGGCGCAGGAGAAGGAATACGATGAAACTCCTCTCGAAAACCGTGTGGACTCTCGCAATCGTTCTAGCGATCGGCGTAAGCGCGAAAGCTCAAGATCAAGCTCCTCCGCCACCGCCGGCTGATGCCGCCGGAGCTGCTGCGCCTCAAGCTCCTGCTGAGTCGGCAGAAGTAGCGCCTCCGCAGTTCCCCGGTGACGAGAGCCAATTGTCTTTGGACAATGCTCCGGCTGAGCCGTCTCAAGCAGGTCAAGTACCTGCGGAAGTCCCGCCAACTGCTGAAGTAGCGCCGCCGGTTGAAGAACCCGCAGCCATCGCGCCGCCAGAGCCTCCTCCGGCACCTAAGAAACCCAAAACAGCGGCTGAGCGTTTAGCCGAACACAAGAAAACGCAGAAAGAGACAAAAAAAGGTCTCGCAAAGCTCGAGCTTCAGAAGAAGCAAAAAGAAAAAGAGCTTAAAAAAGCGAAGGATAAAATCAAAGCTGCGGAAGCAAGCCTTGCCGCTTTGAAGAAACAAAAGAAAACAACTGAGACGACGCTCAAAGGCATGGACAAAGATCATGCGGCGCTCGCGAAGAAGTTGAAAAAGACGGAAGCGCTTATAGCCAAAGAGACGCCCAAGACAAAGCGCCAACCCGCAAGCGTTGCGAAGAATTCCAAGAAAAGAAAATGATCCTGATTAAAAGCGCGCTGTGAGACGATGAGCTTCAGCGCGCTCGTCCTTCAATCATTCAAAAAATAAGTCGAAACGTAGTTTTCGACCGTCCACCAGGCATTGCGCTGGGGAACGAACACTTTTAGGTAGGCGCCTTTCTTCTGTTCGAGCAGAGCCGGCATCACGACTCCGTTCAAATTGAAGCTTCCGTAAGCCTCGAGACCAGCAGGGACTCGATCAAGATACTTCCGCGTGTGGTATGCGCCTGACGAGCAATGATCGCACTGAAAACGAGTATAGAGAACTGGGCCCCGGAACCCAACTGTCTGTGTTCCAGCTAGAGGGCGAAGGCTGAAGGTGCCCGACATTTCGGTCGACTTGCCAGTTTCGAACTCTAAAAGCGAAAGCTTAAAGACAGCCGCCCGAGTGAGTTCCTCGTTGCTCACGTAACGAAGCTTCACCGAGTGATTGTTGTTTCGATCAAAACCGATAATCTCGCGGAGGAAAACCAAGAGAAAGTTCGGTTCATACCGATACTTTTCTCGGCCACCCTCGGTAAAATCGATCAAATCGCCGGGTTCAAACCGGTAGGGCCACGCCGAGGATTCGATCAGCCCGAGCATCGAACGGTAACGCCCGCCTGATTGGAGGTAGTCGGCAATGTGTCGATCCATGACGTAAACGGAATCGTGTTCCATACCGAAAACATGACCGAGTTCGTGAAGAACGAGGTGTTTAAGTTCGCCTTCAGTGTATTTAGTCGCACGAAACCAAACAGAGCCGCCGTTACGGAATGATTCGTGGTTGTAATCGCCTCTGACAGACAAACCGAGAGCTGACTCTTGGCTTTCAAGAGCTTTTTTAATCAAGGGGGTCTGCGTGCCGAAAGCGAAATGAAGTTGCTCATCCGGCTTGTTGCAAGTTTCGACTTCCCGGAAACTCAGCGATAAGCGAAGTTGATTGTGAAGAGGTATCCCGGTAAACGACTCTTTATCGAGACGGTATTCCTCAAAAAACGACTTCCACGCTCGAAGCGATTCACTCGCAATCGCGCGCAGCTCATCTCGCGAAAAGCTAAAGTGCGGTGAGTTCGTCACGCAGTATTCGATGGGTGCGTCACCTAAGAACCAGACGTTATCGCTGTCGAGCGTAAAGACACCACCGTTGGTACTGTGACCAGCCAAGGCCCCAAAAGGCGCAAAGGTCAGCAAAAGAGCGAAGGTCATTAAGTAAACCTGTTTCATGCTTGACCTTCCATTTTTTGAGGTTCGTTGGAGCGAATCTGCGAGAGTGGGAAGAGTTGCGCCGAAAATTCGTAGATTTCCTTTTTTGAACCTGACTCTAAGAAGTCGCAGAGGTCCTCTATAAACTCTTTGATTCGCCGTTTTGCTTCCGGAATTTTGGCTGGATCCGTTGCGACCGTCAGTGAGTGATTGCATCGTTGCTCAAAGCTAATGTTTTCGACAGCCCAGCGCGCTTTATCGAGAATTTCTTTTTGGTGTGCGATTCTCAGAGCGTTTGTTGTCTCTTCATTTACCGTAGTCGTTCTCACTTCTGTTTTGACCAGTCTGTTGTCACGCTCGACGATGAGCCCGTTTTGCAAAAGCAGGTCTAAGATCTGATCGACCTTTTCTAGCGGAAGTCCAAGGCGCTCACTCATCCACAGAGTATTCATGTGGAAGTCATCGGTCTGTGCAAGTTCCATCAGCGCAATGCAGGGAAGACTCGAGACTTCCGCACAAGTAGCTTCATCTAGAACAATCGGATCAGCAGTCAATTTAGGTTTACCGATGGCATGTCCGAGTCGAACACATTCGTTCTCGTGGCGTGAATCCGCAATTGACTTGAGGAATTTTCTCCCCAGGGAAAGATCGAGCTCAAGCTTGCGCATCACTCGTAACCCAGCTTGGGAAGATAAAGTCTGCTTGTTGTTTAGCACTCGGCTCATCGAGCTGGGATGTAGCCCCATCTGTTTGGCAAATGCTCTGAGAGAGTAGCGTTTATTTTTACCGATGCGCTTTTTTAATTCGCTATTCAGAATGTCGATATGAAATTTCATGATTCTGGCATTCCTGGCGCTCGTTTAAAGTTGTGTGGACTCCTTATGGTTCTCATTGGTCCAGGAGTCTAGAAAATTCCCCGAAAATCGCCGGTCGCCTCGCGTTTAAGGATTAGAAGCACGGTGTCTGAGTCGTTTCAGGCGAAAAGCCAACTGTTGCATCGAAATCCAACGTTCGAACGTTGCTTCCAACGTGAGCGGTCAGGATTCCAGCCAAGTGAAGACTTGCATGTCGAACCGAGCACGACGCCTGTATAAACGTAAATAAGTTATAAACATAAATGGTTTTTTTGTCCGCTGCGGAAGAGTGGAGCGTTTGCTCTGGTCGAGGCTTGCATTGAAGTTCGCCTGTTGCGATAGGTGCTACAAAATTTTAAACTGAGCGATGCGGAGCAGTCCTATGGTCTAGGGCGCCGGATTACGCTAGACAGGTTTTTGCCTTGTTGCTGCAATTGATGAGTCTGCACCTTGAACCAACCGCAATGAGGACCATCATGAAGAAGTTTGTCGCCGCGACAACTGTACTCCTAGCTTCGGCCCCCTGTTTCGCTAAAGTTTCCTCGACCGTAACTCTCACGAGCGAGTACGTGTGGAGAGGGATCAGCCAGAATATTCCGGCCGTGAGTGCTTCGACGAATCCTCCAGGCAACTCGGCAGGTGTGCCTTCAATTCAAGGATCAATCGACTACGCCACCGAATTCGGTTTAAGCTTTGGCCTTTTCGTTTCTAACGTGACTCCAGGCTTTGGCGGCTACGAATTTGACCAATACGTTGCCTACAACAAGGCCTTTGGTGACTTCGGAATCACGGGCACTCTCTACCGCTACGGTTATCCTGCGAACAACGTTGCGACTTCTTACGAAGCGATCATCGCGGGTTCGTGGAAAGACTTGAAACTTCAACTCGCTTACATGCCTGAATATCTCGGCACAAAGGCGGCATCTTACTACGCGAATCTCTCCTACGCTTGGAAGCTCGACGAGAAAGTTTCAATCGTCCCTGCGGTTGGTTACACCACGTTTAGTGATGAGAAAGTTGCGCTTCTCAGCAACTACCTCGACACGAAAGTTGCGCTCCAGTACGCTAACGAAGGTTGGACATCGGAGATCGCTTACATCGATTCCGACGTAAAACTTGTAGACGCGGCTGGTTTGAAGACTGATGTTGAGCGCAACGAAAAGTTCGTCTTCAGCATCACGAAAACTTTCTAATCTCTCGCAAAATGACACTCTGATACCGAGAGCTTGCCTACGGGCAGGCTCTTTTTTTTGTGGAGGATCGCCACAACTTAGGCGCGACTGTGGAGGCTTCTTAACCCATGGCTGCCTACGGAAAGTTTAAACTCCTGCGGATGGGATCATCGACAAATCGAGACCCGTTTCGGGGAGTTTAAATGGGATCTGCATCTAATCGGCCGCCAATCGTCTCCAAAGAGGATTTAGCGGAGCGCCTCATCGAAGATAAAGAGAGAGTTCTCGCCTCATGGATGAAGCGCGTGCGAGAGGAAGTCCCAAGCGCCCGCGACAAAGATTCTTTTTATTTGCGAGATCATCTTCCCGAATTACTCAAACATTTGGGCTGCGCTTTAAAAGAGCCTGGCCGAATCAAAGAGCTTACCCAAGTTATCAAATTGGGGGCCGAACATGGTCGGCAACGTGCTAGGAGCCACGACTATCGGCTTCAAGACATCATCAAAGAATACGGATTGCTTCAAGAAACGATTTTCAATCTAGACACCGGTGATACGCCACTCTCGTCTGAGGCTGCAATCATCGTCAGCCGATTCATCGAGATCAGCATCAACAAAGCGACCGATGATTTTTTGCATTGCACTGAAAAAAAGACTGAGAAATGAAACCGAAGCCGAGTTTCAGAGTCTCTTCAATTCGCTACCGGGTGCTTATCTTGTTCTCAATCGGGATTTGAAAATCTTGACAGCGAATCGCCGCTATCTTGAGAGCACGATGAAGACTCGCGAAGAAATCGTGGGACAATACTTGTTCGATGTCTTTACCGATGATCCCCTCGATCCAACGGCAAATGGCGTTGTCGCTTTTAAAGAGTCCTTTCAACGGGTCATTCAGGATCGACGTCCAGACGTCATGGCGCTTCAGAAATACAGCATTCAAAGACCCGATGGAAGTTTTGAACGGCGCTATTGGAGTCCGATGAACTTCCCGGTCCTCGATGCTGAAGGCGAAATTTTATACATCGTTAACAGCGTGGAAGACGTCACAGCTTTCGCCGAAAGCAAAGCCGGCGAGAAAGTTCCAGCTGGGTTAAAGAACGAAATCGTTAGGATGCAGGCAGAAGTCATCCTTAGAGCACAAGAAGTTCAAGCCGCCAATGCGGAGCTTCGTCGAAGTCGCGAACAACTTGTCCAAGCGATCAAAACTGCTCGCGTCGGATTTTGGGAAGTCGATCTTGAGACACGGCGAACAACGTTGAGTCCACAGATGGCTCAAGATTGGGGCATCGATCTTAAGACGTTTCCAGAAACACTTGAAGCCGCGTTTGAACGTATTCATCCACTCGACCGCGAGAGAACCATCGCCGCGATTGAAAAAGCCATTGCGACACATTCTCCCTTCATAACTGAGTATCGAGTTGTTTGCCCCGACGGAAGTGTACGGTGGATCGAGGCAAGGGGCCAAGTTCTCTTGGACGAGAAAGGTCAACCCGCGCGGTTCAGTGGAACATCTCTCGACGTGACGGAGCGGATTCTCGCCCGCCTTAGGATCGAAGACAGCATCCTTGAATTCCGCGCGCTCGCAGACTCCATGCCGCAGATTGTGTGGGGAGCTGATGCTTCGGGGCACGTCGATTATTTTAATCGCCGCTGGACGGATTATACCGGCCTCACCGCTGAGCAAAGTCTCAATGGCGGCTGGATGCAAGCCATTCACCCCGATGATCTAAAGCAGCTTTTGCCTCTTTGGGAAAGCGTCTTGAAGAGCGGCGGAACCTACGAAGTCGAGTGTCGTTTGCGCACGATCTCAGGAGAATACCGATGGCAGCTCTTTCGTGCGCAGCCGACGTACGATGAGAATGGAAATATCAGGCGATGGTACGGTACGGATACCGACATTCACGAAAGAAAAATCGAACGTGAGAAGCTTCAAGAACTCACAACTCAGTTGAAACACTCTCAAGTTCGTTACGAGACAGCCACGCGAGCAACTCGGAACGCAATATGGGATTGGGATCTGATAACAGGTTCGGTTGAGTGGAACGAAGCGATCTCGTCAGAGTTCGGTTATCCTGCTTCCGTGAGACAAACTACGGGGTCTTGGTGGATCGAACACATCCATCCCGAAGACCGTGAGCGTGTTTCACGGGAAATCCATCAGCTCATTGAACTTGGACGCAATCATTGGAGCGACGAATATTGGTTTGAAAAAGGGGATGGAACGTTCGCGCTTGTTCGGGATCGCGGTTTTGTTTTATACGACGAGGCCGGCGAGCCTGTCCGGATGATCGGTGCAATGGAAAACGTGACAACCGAGCGTCAGATCACCGCCGATCTCAAGCGAAGTCAGCATCATTTCCGTCTAGTCACGGACGCTGTTCCCGCCATGATTGGCTACATCGCACCCGATTACCGCTACACCTTTGCGAACGCTCAGTACGAAAAAGTCTTTGGCAAAAAGCCCGAGGAGGTCGTCGGTATGCGCGTTCAAGACCTCGTGGATCAAGATGGCTTCCGGCAGCGTAAAAGCGCCATTGATGCCGCTCTTCGCGGCGAGCCGAGACAAATCATGGTCGATACGCAAGACAGCGAGGGAAACAAAAGATATTTATCAAACTCATTTATTCCAGATCGGGACGAAAACGGGGTCGTGCGCGGTACAGTGATCCTCGCGCAGGATCGCACGCAGGAAGTGAGGCACGCTGAAGAGTTGCTGCAAGCAAAAGAAGCCGCAGAAGCCGCGAATTCAGCAAAGTCCGCTTTCCTCGCGAATATGAGTCACGAAATTCGCACGCCTTTGGGCGCTATCATGGGCTTTGTCGATTTGATGAAAGATCCTACGCTTTCACCGAACGAGCTGAAGGATTATCTAGCCGTCATCGACCGCAACTCTGGCCAGCTTCTTCGCATCATTGATGACATCCTTGATCTGGCCAAAGTGGAAGCCGGCAAGGTCGTCATTGAAAAAATCGAGTTTTCGCTTCC
>SYLX01000029.1 GCA_005808505.1 Bdellovibrionales bacterium
GAGCTTCTTGAAACGCGACCGCTTTTCCGGCGATCACGTGCTCAAGCGGTCCGCCTTGGATGCCCGGGAAGATCTTCGAGTTGATCTTTTTGAGGTTCTCTTCTGAGCACAGGATCATGCCGCCGCGAGGACCGCGCAGAGTCTTGTGCGTCGTTGTTGTAACGTAGTCCGCATACGGAACCGGTGAAGGGTGAACGCCACCTGCGACGAGGCCAGCAAAGTGAGCCATATCGACAACGAGCGCAGCACCAACTTCATTTGCGATCTCTTTGAATTTCGCAAAATCGAGCTCGCGCGGATATGCGCTGTAGCCCGCGATTAGAATCGTGGGTTTAGTTTCGCGCGCGGTCTTTACGACGGTGTCGAAGTTGATCCGGTGAGTTTGCGGGTCGAGACCATACGAAGCAGGTTTAAAGAGCAAACCGCTAAAGTTTACGGGCGACCCGTGCGTGAGGTGACCGCCGTGGGAGAGATCCATACCGAGGATCGTGTCACCAGGCTTCGCAACGGCGAGATAAACGCCCATATTTGCCTGGGAGCCTGAGTGAGGCTGCACGTTCGCCGCCCCCGCACCAAAGAGCTTTTTAGCGCGTTCAATTGCGAGCGCTTCGATGTGATCAACGAACTCACAACCACCATAGTAGCGTTTGCCGGGATAACCTTCGGCGTACTTGTTTGTGAGGATGGAGCCTTGAGCTTCCATCACGGCGCGTGAAGCGTAGTTTTCAGAAGCGATCATCTCCAGACCGAATTTTTGGCGATCGGTTTCTTCCAAAAGCCAGCCATGGAGCTCAGGATCGATCTTCTTCAACGTCTCGGTGTGGGTAGAGGATTCAATCGTCTTGCTAGTCATGGCGTAGCTTCTCCCTTTGTAGCCCGGTTGATGTGGGCGGGGGCGCTCTTCAGCCGACGATTGCTCGACGATTCCCAGTGACGGTCACGCGATTTGGGTTTAGCACCCTTCTCGCGGCTGGAGGCCCAGTTTATTAATGCGGTCTTGGTGGCGACCGCCTTCAAATTTCGTGGAGAGAAAAAGCTCGACGAGCTTTTCGCTTAAAGCCGGATCTACAAGCCGCGCGCCGAGGCACAAGACATTCGCGTCGTTGTGTTGGCGGGAAAGCAGCGTAGACGCCTCATTCCAGACGAGGGCGGCTCGGACTCCACGGTATCGATTCGCTCTAATGGCCATACCTTGGCCGGAACCACAGATCAAGACGCCTTGCCCCCCATTCTTTTGGATCTGGGCGGACAAACGATCAGCAAAATCCGGGTAATCCACTCTGGCAGAGTCAGAGGGGCCGAGGTCGACCCATTCAACATGCGTGAGATTTTTTTTTAGGCGCTCTTTTAACTCGTAGCCGGCGTGGTCTGAAGCGATCAGAAGCTTGGGTTTGGCCATCGTGTTTTAAGAGTCCTTTTGCTCTAGAGAAATTTAGATTTTTGAGAAAACAAGCGAAGCGTTCGTTCCACCAAAGCCGAAGCTGTTGTTGACGACGTGGATGAACTTTCCATCGCGCGCTTTGTGCGGAACGTAATCCAGATCACAATCTTCGCTCGGGTTATCGAGGTTGATCGTGGGCGGAGAGATGTTCTCTTTCAAGGCCATGATGCTAAACACGCTCTCGATTGCGCCTGCGGCGCCGAGGCTGTGTCCGGTCATGCTCTTGGTTGAGTTTACCCAGATCTTCTTTGCGTGATCGCCGAAGACAGTCTTGATCGCGTTTGTTTCGAGTCCATCACCCACGGGTGTGCTCGTGCCGTGAGCGTTGATGTATTGAACTTGTTCCGGGTTTACGCGTGCGTCTTCGAGCGCAAGCTTCATCGCGCGCGCACCGCCCGCACCACCGGGTGCTGGGTTTGTCATATGGTGAGCGTCAGATGTTGTGCCGTAGCCGGTGACTTCCGCATAAATGCGGGCACCACGGCGAGCGGCGTGTTCGTAATCTTCAAGAACTAAGATCGCCGCGGCTTCCGAAAGAACAAAGCCGTCGCGATCGCGGTCAAACGGACGAGACGCCATCTTAGGCTGCTCGTTACGTGTGGAGAGAGCCTTCATGGCCGCAAAGCCGCCAATAGCCATGGGTGTGACGGCTGCTTCCGCACCGCCTGCCAGCATCACATCGCAAAGTCCACGGCGGATGTAGAGAGCGGCTTCACCGATTGAGTGCGCGCCTGAAGCGCAAGCACTTGTAACTGAATAATTCGGTCCACGAAGACCGTAGCGGATCGAGATATTTCCGGCCGCCATGTTCGTGATGACCATCGGGATAAAGAAAGGCGTAATCCGCGAAGGACCGCGCGCTTTTAAGACGTCATGTTGTGTTTCGATGCCGCCGAGACCACCGATCCCGACACCCACTAAACAACCCGTGCGATTGCCGAGTTCTTCGGTGAAGGTGAGGCCAGAGTCTTTCACCGCCATATCCGCCGAAGCCATGCTCAGGTGGATGAAGCGATCCATCTTCTTTTGCTCTTTTTTCTCGACGTAAGGCGAAGGATCGAAATTTTTGATCTCGCCCGCGAAGCGAGCGTCGAAACCGTTGGAATCAAACTGCGTGATGCTATCGATTCCGGATTGTCCGGCGACCGCGTTTTTCCAGCTCTCCTCGAGGTTGAGGCCAAGGGGAGTCACCATTCCCATGCCCGTGATGACCACGCGGCGTTCGGGGCGTCCGGGAGGACGTTGATAAATATCTTTAGGGGTGCTGCTGGAATTCGAGCCGGACATCATAACCTCACATGATTCGAACTTGATTCGTACTCAAGGTGCCGCGGACCCGGTCCCGACGATCTTTGCGCTGCGCAAAGGCGGTCGGGGGCATTCGGTTTCGCCGGGCTTAGTGGCCGAGCAAAATCGTTTCTCGCTTTTTTAAGGAAGCGGCTGAACAAACAAGCGGAACAGAGTCAGGTTTACCTTAAAGCGCCCCCATCGCGCGACAGGGGCGTTCGCCGATCAGGCTTTGCCTTTTGTCGAGAGGTAGTTGCAAACGTCAGCAACTGTCTTGAGCTTCTCAGCGTCTTCATCAGGAATTTCGATTCCGAACTCTTCTTCCATCGCCATAACGAGCTCGACGATGTCGAGGCTGTCGGCACCAAGATCATCGATGAAAGAAGCCTCGGGCTTTACGCGCTCAGGGTCTACACCGAGCTGCTCGACGATAACTTCTTTAATCTTGGGTTGTACTGTTGCCATCATTTTCTACCTCCGTGCGATCTGTTTTCGTTTTCTACGACTAAATATCAGGAATTTATAGCTGATGCCGTGGGCATCACGCCGGAATCACATATACAAGCCGCCATTCACGCTGAGTGTGTGGCCGGTGATGTACTTGGATTCCGGGCTGAGCAAGAACGCTGTGGCCGACGCGATGTCTTCAACATCGCCGAGGGCATTGAGCGGAACTTTTGCGAGAATCGCTTCTTTTTGCTGATCGGTCAGCACGTCCGTCATCTCCGTGACGATGAAGCCAGGAGCGATGCAGTTGACGCGTACATTGCGCGAAGCAACTTCTTGCGCCACCGACTTTGTAAAGCCTTCCACGCCCGCTTTGCTGGCGGCGTAGTTGCTTTGTCCGGGGTTCCCCATTTCGCCGATCACGCTCGTGATGTTCACGATCGATCCCGTGCGGGCTTTGATCATGAGTTTCACGGCAGCGCGTGTGCAGAGGAAGGCGCCTTTTAGATTCGTATTGATAACGCTCTCAAAATCTTCGGTCTTCATGCGAAGAAGAAGCTGATCGCGAGTGATGCCTGCATTATTGACGAGGCCGTCGAGCTTACCGAATGTTTTTGCGACTTCATCGAATGCAGCCTGAACCGAAGCCTCATCGCCGACATTCAATTGAAGGCGAATGTGACCTTCGCCGGGAAGCGACTCGAGAACCTTCTGTGCAGAATCCGGATTCGACGAGTACGTGATCGCAACGCGTGCGCCCTCAGCTGCGAGTTTGCGCGCGATACCCGCACCGATTCCACGGCTGGAACCCGTGACTAAGATACACTTTCCCTGAAATCGTCCAGCCGCCGCCGTGGTCAATGAACTGCCCCTTTGATCGCGGATTCAAGATTTTTAAGCTCGTCTAAAGTATTGATATTGAACGGCGTAGGGGCTTCTGAGTCAATTTTTTTCGCAAGGCCGCTCAACACCTTTCCGGAGCCAAACTCGATAGAGCGAGTAGCTCCGAGTTCTTTTAAGCGAGCCATGCAGCGTGTCCACAGCACTGCTCCCGAGACTTGCTTCACTAGATTGTCTCGAAGCTGTGCTGCGCTCGTCGTCTCCTGAGCCGAAACGTTTTGCACGATCGGCCAATGAGCGTCGTTAAACTTCGTTTCCGAAAGCACTAGCCGCATCTGTTCTTCAGCAGGCTTCATCAGCGAGCAGTGAAAAGGTGCAGAGACCTGCAGCGGAATCAACTTCATGCGGGGGGTCTCGGGTTGGAAGATGTCCGCTTTTGCGTTTGTCTTCATCCAGTCGATCAGCTTCTGCGAGCCGCTGATGACGACCTGCCCGGGAGCGTTAAAATTTGCGGGCTCAATCGGCTTAAGGCCTGAGTTTTCTTCCGACCAGCGGCAGAGCTTAACGATTTGCTCTTCGCTCAATCCCATAACTGCCACCATCCCGCCCTGGCCGACAGGCACGGCTTTCTGCATCGCTTGACCGCGGATGCGGACGGCGCGCAAAGCATCGGAAAAACTTAAAGCACCAGCTGTGACAACTGCAGCGTATTCGCCGACGGAGTGACCCGCAGCTGCCGAGATTTTTACTCCTGTCGTTTCTTGTACGACTCGAAAAGTCGCCGTCGAAACGAGAAGCAGTGCGGGCTGCGTGTTTTCCGTCAGTTGAAGGTCTGACTCAGGTCCCTCGAAGCAGAGCTTTTTAAAATCTTGCTTGAGCGTGTCGCTAGCTTCTTCAAAGGCTTGCTTTGCGCTGGCGAAGTTCTCAAAGAGAAATTTGCCCATTCCAACTGATTGACTGCCCTGACCAGGAAAAAGTGCCGCCCACATGGCTTAGTACCTCAACATCACGGTGCCGGTTGTGAGACCCGCGCCGAAAGCGGTGAGAAGAACGTTTTGACCGCGTTTAATGCGCCCGTCGCGAATCGCTTCATCGAACGCGACAGGAACGGTCGCTGCCGAAGTATTGCCCGTTTCGTGGACGTTGATGACCACTTTCTCAACCGGAATTCCGAAGGAGCTAGCGACCGCATCCATGATGCGGATGTTGGCCTGGTGAGGAATGAGCCAATCGACCTGATCGATCGTCAATCCTGTCGCCTCGAGTGCTGATTGGCACCCGGAGGTCATCGTGCGAACAGCGTTTTTGAAGATCTCGCGTCCCTTCATGCGAACGTATTGGAGATCGTTATCGAGAACTTCTTTAGAGAACGGCATCGCCGAACCACCTGCCGGGAGCACAAAGAGCTCACCTAGTGAGCCGTCAGCGCCTGCTGTGGCGCTTAAGATAGCGGAGTCTTGACCAGCTTCCGCGCGACTACAAATTGCAGCTCCGGCAGCATCACCGAAGAGGATGCAGGTTTCGCGATCTTTGTAATTGACGAGGCGATTCAGAATTTCAGCGCCGATCACGAGGACGTGTTTGTAAAAACCCGTGCGAATGAACTGGTCAGCCACGGTTAGGCCGTAAACAAAGCCCGAACAAGCGGCCGATAAATCGAAGGCCATGATGTGACGAGCGCCCAGCTTCGTCTGAAGGGTGCAGGCAGCTGAAGGCATGATGCGATCCGGACTCACGGTACAAAAGATAATGCAGTCGAGATCTTCGGCTTTGAGATTTGCTGCTTCGAGAGCTCGTTGGGAGGCAATCAACGCAAGATCAGTCGTGACTTGATCGGGAGCCGCGATATGCCGGTTTTTAATTCCCGTGCGCTCAACGATCCAGTCGTGATTCGTATCGACCAACTTTTCGAGGTCGGTGTTAGAGAGGACTTTTTCCGGAAGGTAAGAACCGGTACCTGAAATACGAGTGCGAAATTGAGTTGCCGCTGTCATCCCGTGACCTTTTTCCTTTGGCGTCCCGTTAAGCGAGAGGGCCGTTATGCGAAGGAATGCGATTGATTCGAATGTACGTAAGTCGTTTACGCCACAGTCTATGACGTTGGGCTATGGCGGAGGCAAGCGAGATTCGATTTCGTTCGCCTTCGCAAGGCGCGGTCGATCGAGAACCGCGGGCGAGCGCCCGATCTGTATTCGGTGACGCCAAGACAATAGAAAACCTTGGCCCTAACGGAACGTCAGGGCAGGAAGGTGAAAATCGAGTTTCGCTTGAGGAGTCGTCTTCCGGAGATTTACGGAGCAGACGTCTCATCCGAGTCGATTAGGCTTGTTTAGCCGCGACGACTTCTTTGCCTTTGTAATAGCCGCAAGATTTGCAGACGTGGTGAGGCTTTGCGAGACCGCCGCAGTTCGGGCAGTTAACAGTTGTCGTGCGCTCAAGGAAATCGTGCGAGCGGCGCATTCCAATTTTCGAACGCGTTTTACGCTTCTTGGGGGTCGGCATAGTACTCTCCTGCAATTCGGCGACGTTTATACGCCCGGCCTGAAACAAGTAGCTCAAGAAGTTCCGAAGCCACGCGCAATCAGGGCCAAAGGTTCAGTTCAAAAGAGTCGAGAATCTATTACATTTCTGAACAAAATCAACAATTAAATCGATCTCTCTGAATTGCTTCATTGCGCGCTAGTCGCGGGAGCCGGAATGGCTCTCTAGAAGCCAAATTTAACGGATTCGGCACCTTATCTTTTGCGGCGGAATGCGGGCGCCCAAGGTCTCGACAGCCGAAACCAAAAAAAGGCCCCGGCAGGGATGCGTTTGTCCCAGATCGATTTTAAAAGCGGCCCACAAGGGCAAAGCTTTGCATTTTATCTGCCTTGAAGGCTGGGCGCTCCAGCTCGATTCGAGGAGGGTTCCATGAAAGTCACTTTGCTCGTTCTAGCCGCTGCTTTTGCTGTAACCGGCAGCGAAGCTTTTGCTCGTGATCGCGCGATGTTAAACAAAGCGCTGGAACTTTCACTTCAAGAACGCGCAAATGTCGAGAACACGTATAAAGCCAAAGAAGCCTCAAACAAAGCTTCTGCTAAAGTCATGAAGGGCCCGAAAGCGATCAACTTGGAAATTGGCGATGAGCTCGGAGTTTCTGAGAGCGGGGAGTTTGACCGCTCAAGCCAACGCCGAATCGCTAAAGAGCGCCCCTATCGCGAAAAAGCGGAGAGCAAAAAACTCGATCAGGAATGGAATGAAGTAAATCAGTCCATGCGTGAATACGACGAAACAGGCACGCGCTGAGTTTTAAAGTAGGCGCGCGTGTTCGCGGAGGATGCAGAGATCGGAAACAACTTTGAGTCCGAGCTGCTCAGCGCGCTTTTCTGCCTCAGGATGCGTAACGCCTTGTTGAAGCCACAAAAGCTTAGGTCTCCGGTCCGCTGGCTTATCTTTAATCCATTCAGCGATCTCTTCTACGACCTGCGGAATCGCTTCAGAATTCCGAAAAACATCAATGATGTCGACATCCTGCTTGAGGTCTTTCAAGCTTTCCACGCAGGGCCTGCCCAAGATTTCGGGAGGCGACGCTGGGCGCACCCCATAGATTTCGTAGCCCTGCTCAATCATATATTGAGTGACGCCGTAGCTCGGCCTCGCCCTCACCGGGCTTAACCCAATAACCGCGATCCTTTTGCCTGTCTCAAGAAGCTTTCTGAGCTCAGGATCTGGAAGTTTTCTCGCCACCGCGCCCCCTCATTTGCAGAATCCAAAGACGACTCACGTTTGAATTACAGAATGAGTTTCCTCAATTCCTGCTGAGAGTAAACGTAATCCGCATAGATCATCGTATTCGTAATATTTCTGTGACCCAGCGCTACCTGAACGAGTCGGATATCTTTGGTTTTTCGGTACAGCCGGATCGCGAAGGTGTGCCGAAGCGAGTGGAATTTCTTGGGTACCGGTCGGTACCAATCCCAGATTTGACGAAGTCGGTGATAGCCGATTGGAAAAAGCGCTTCTTTGCGGTCGGCGGTTTTTGCGTACTCGACTAGACGTTCGAACAGCAGGGGAGGAAGTGGAAGCTCCCGGTCATTACTTCCCTTAATTCCACGAATGAAAAGGGTGCCGTCATAGGCGTTCAGATCCACGTGCCGAAGTTCTAAAATTTCGGTGGCCCGAGCCCCGGTTCTCAGAGCGAGTTGGAGAGCGAGAACATCCCGAGTCGAATTTGAAAAATCCTTCTCCAGGATGGCTTCAAGACGGTCTACCTCGGGGTCGAGCAGATACTTGTTTTTGTTCAGGGCGTACCGAGCTGCCATTCTATTGCTCCGCATCAAGCGCGCGAGTCGATTTTTTCGAGAGCTTTTTCCGAAAATCGGGGGTGGCCATCACCCTACAGGCCGACGAATTTCCGTGTCTTCCTGAGGCTTTAGGAGAGCAATTCTAAAGAATCCTGGCAACGGATAAGTCGAATTTGCCGAAAGACCTTTACGCAATGCATTGATGCTCAATTGACTGAATCAGAAAATCCACCTCAGGAAAAATCCAATAAATACAGCAACTTAGCTATCTCACTTATAACTATAAGTGTAAGTCGTAATGCGTTATTTGATCCCGGTGATGTCCTACCTGGTCAGCACTCCTGGTGTTCCACAGAAAACTCTCTAATTTCGCGTATTTCAGCGATGTTCCACGTGGATCATTGCCCAGTCGTGTGGTGTTTCACAACGCCTTTTGTTGCAGTTCACGGCTTTTATCTTGTGTTTCACAATGAGACGGAGGTTGAATAGGTGTAGCAGGAGGCCAAAATGGAAGGCGAAAAACCTGAAAATTTAGGGCGAAAAGGCGATAAAAACCGGCCCGAAAACGGCGAAAATCGTGACCCTGCCATGTCACTGAACTCTGATTCTTTTCGGCTAGCTGGCTGGGATATTTTAGAGAAGACCCCGGAAACGACGGCGGGGTTAAAGGCAGCTGAACCAGCTCCCCTCAAGAACCCAGATCTCGCCAATCTCGATTCCGAGAATTCTCTAAGCCGTCGGACAAAGAGTTCTCAGCGGTTAAAATACGAGGCAGAAGTCGGAGTTATCCGGAAGAAACTTGGCGATTTGGACGAGATTCGAGAGCAGCTCGGGCTCACCCAACGAAAGATGTGTCAGCTTCTCTTGGTCGATCCTTCTGCATGGACCCGTTGGACGAGAGCCGAAGAAGATGCGCCTCCGCACATTTATCGGATGCTTCAGTGGTACTTAGCGCTTGAAGAAAAATACCCCGCTCTCGACGTGAATTTCTGGCTTTCGACGGTGTCGCGTGGCGAGGATCCCAACAAGTCGTCCCTCCGCGACGAGAAGATTCAAAACCTCACCCAGAATCTTGCGGGCGTAAGTCGGGAGGTTGAGGCGCTCAGATACGAACTCGCAAACCATACGCCAGAGCCGAGCCCAACGACGCTTTCAATGCAAGAGATTGAGGCTCGCTTAACGCTTGTCCAGAAGCGCGAACGCCTGCTTCTCGTATGGTGCACGCTCTTCTTTGCAGGAGTCGTGTTCGGCCTTCTGTTGCATCGTTTTGGTTGAACCATTTAGCGTCATCTCAGAACGAAACAGGCTAGTTTGAATTGGGCTGCGCCACTTTGAGAATCCAATCGAGATTCTCCAGGCCCCAGGTGCCGTTACCGATAGAGAAGGGTCAGAGTTTGATCCTTTTTTAAGGAGCGGCGTTTATGGCACGTTTCACCAGTCGCACTTTTGCATCGCGTTCTTTACGCACGACCTTCGCGGTCGCTCTTCTCGCCTTGGCGGTAGGATGTACTTCTTCAAAGAACGACTCTTCCTCGATTTCCATCACGCTCCCGGATTTCAATCAAACTCTCCCGAAGGCTAAAGCCCAAAGCCAAAACCAGAGCCAAAAGATCGCGGCGCAAGGTTCGGTTGCAGCTTACGAAACATTGAGAATTCCTACGCGCGTGATGATCAACGTCACGGGGCCAGGTATGCAGCCGATCGTAAAGATCATTGAGCGGCGCGAGCTCATGGCGCATCTGATCAGCGAGAAAGATTTGAGCTTCCGTCTCGATGTACCTCGCGGCTCTGGGCGACTGATTCAGCTACTTGCGATCACTTCGGATATCGAACGCGATAATAGCGGCAATGAGCTCGATGAATCAGGTGAAACTTTCTTTTACGGCGATGCTGTCCGCGACATTACTTCGCGCACTGAAGAAGCCGTTGATCTAAGTGTTAAGCAAGTCGACGTCGGGACCGGTGGCGCCGATGGCGTGATCGCAGGACGCATCCTTGATGATGCGAACTCAGGTCCAACTGGAAAACTTGCGGTTAAATTTACGCCGCCATCGCGGACGAACGCTCCAATGGTCGTAAGTCAAACCGAAATCCACGGCGGTTGGTTTGAAGTCTTCGCGCTCGAGGGAGCCGGCTTTTCATACTCTCTGGAGAACGGATCAGACATTTTCACAAACGTGCAGTTGAAGGCGAGCCAGCCTCCCGTTTATCGAGGGGCGGTTCAAAGCTTTGACCAAAGCCGCGTCTTCGTCAGCGTACCGAGCGCTTTCAAGAACCTTTATCTTCCGCAAGCCCAGACTCCATTCGCCCGCCGAGAGGCAAAACCAAAGAAGTTCATTTTTGGTTTCTTCGGCCCTGGCGCCTCCGGCAAAAAAGTCTGCTACAACAATGCGACGACTCCCACGATCGATGATCTCTACGTATCATCGGATATCACCAATCTGACGAAGGTCGGCTGGGCGGGGACCGGTTTGCCGACTCTAGCGCTCGCGGGCGTCGATACGGGTGGATCAGCCGCGACAGGTGGTCTCTGTGGCGACGGAACTTACTGGAACGATCGACTCGCCATCGACGTCTCGCGACTCGACAACGGACACGGAACTCTGAATTTCCGAGGAGCCTTCCGGATCTTCCCGATCACGAGCGCCACCGATCAAGGGATCATCGACGTTAAGTGGAACGCTAGCAATGCAAAGTACGATCTGAAATACCAGTTTCTGCCTGGAGCCACGGGCGAAAAGCGCGTAAACGGAGTTGGCGTCTTCACTCGCGTCCTTACTTCAGTGGAAACGAATCAGGACCGTGCGCCTTACGAAGAAGATGACGGAATTGCGTGTAACAAACTTACGGACTCGAGCTATTTAGCTCAGCCTTTCTCACTCCACTCACGTATTCCCGTGCAAGGCGATGGAAGCGCGATCCAAACAGCATCTCTCGGCGGCTTCGTAGGAAACGAGCTTGCGAATCAGCGCCTGCAAGTTGTGCTCTGCCCTTATTCTGATTCGCGTGAAGGTTATTTTAGCGGAGCGATTGATTTCCGCGGTGGCAATTCGGGTGGGCCCACGAATTCTGTTCCACGTGCACAACTGAAAATTGCGGCGGTTAGCGGAGGCGCATTCACTTTGATTGATGACGTCTGCCGTGAAGTAAAAATCAGCGTAAAAGACTCAACCGGTGCGGCCGTAAATATCCCGGCAGGCAGCGATTTGAGCGTCGATCTAGGTTGGAAAAGCTCGACTACCGGCATGACGGCTGCTTTCTATCCCTCAAGTTCTTGCGGAACCGGACAGCAGATTGATTCGACGTCGATTCTCATTGGTACATCGGAAGCGACAGTTTACTTCAAACCTGAAGCGCCCGGTCTTGTTCAGCTGCGCGCTGAGCCCTCATCGGTGCTGACGGGTTTGCAGGTGGAATTCGACGAACAAGGTTTTGGCATCGTACCTGCTTCCGCGCCTCCGATTCATCGGGTCCGGGTGGACGTAAATTTCCAACCTCGCGCTATGGTGTCGGGTCAGTGTTACCCAGTCGACTATAAACTCGAAGGCAGCACGGGTTTCCCAACCCTTGCGTCGAACGGCGCCGTCACGGCAACGTTTACCGGCGTGAGTGGGCAGTACTTCACTACTCGAAATTGCACGGGCACAACGGCCAGTGTGATGACGATTCCTCTTGGCAACCATGCATCTCGATACTTCTTCAAACCTGCGGCGACCGCTACACCAGCAACGGGATTGGAGTTGTCGGTTTCAGGAGCAGCAGACCATAGCACTGGCACTCCGACCGCGATTGCGACGGTGGTGTCATCAGGGGATATCTCGCTTTCACCCGCAGGCCAGATCGCTCAATTAGGAATACGTTTCGCGGGAACTTGGGAAACCTACAAAGCTGACTACAGCTGTCAGTCTGCGCGAGTGGTGGCGCTCTCAACATACGGAGCGGAAGTGAACCTTACATCCGCGCAAAGCGGAACGGTTGCAATTAATTCTGGAGGCAAAATCTATCCGTCGAATTCAAATTGCGCGAGTGGTGGAGTCAATACATCACGCGACTTCCAGATTCAGTCGGGCGAGGCCTTTAGCGAATGGTTCCTCGTGAAAAACGAGGCCGCGAACTCGATGATCTTCGCCTTGACCGGACCGTCGACAAACACTTATCTCGTGCCAGCGGCGGCTCCGGGGAACGTGAACCTTGAGTTGGTGGATGCAACGAACTACGTGAAAAACTTCTGCCATCCAGTCAAGTTCCGCGCAAAGAAGGATACGAATGACTTCGCCCTCCCAGCCGCGTACTCGATCACGAACGTCGCCTTGAATAACGGAGCTCTCTATTCGAACTCGTCGTGCTCGACAACGTCGTCAACGATTCAGTTCGCGGCGGGTACGGCCGAGAGCAGCACGATGTACTTACAGCCAACTTTCTCTAGCGCGCCTTCATTCACTTCGAATAATGGAACGAACTTCGGTAGTCCTTCCGTGCAGATCAATGCACCAACAAGTGCGCCGCAGTATTATGGAACTGCGACTTACACTGCCGGTAGTTACACGGGGAACTGTTACAACTTTGATGTTCACATTCCCGGACTGAGTTCTGCACCAGTTCTGATGATCTTCGACTTGTTAGCAAGTGCAGGCGACATCCTGCACGAAGGCTACGGTTGCAGCTCTATGAGTACGTCCAACAAGCATTCCTACCAAATTCTGCGAAGCGGATCGTCAGCAGCTGGAAAGCAAATGAGCGTTCAGCGAAACGGTGTTTCAGGAGTCGTTTACATCAACGTGGAACCTGGCCCGAACCGCTTCGTAACCGGTTCTTCGCCGACAGGGGCGTTTACGTACCCCGCGCCTTAACTCACGAACTAGTTGAAGTTCTTGAAGCAGGACTCGCAATGAAAGCGAGTCCTGTTTTTTTGAATTCGTATTAGTAATGCTCTCCAGCACGTAGGTGGAGCGAACACTCTTTTTACTTGCCGAAGTTGAACTGCTGTTCCTATCCTTCGTCCATTCGCATACACTGGTATGACTTCACCATCACAGGGGTTGGTCATGGGTTCTTTTGAACTGATCGGCAAGCACGGCGATCACGAGCAAGTCGTGTTTTGTCATAATAAAGACGTTGGCCTGAAGGCGATCATCGCCATCCACAACACCGCGCTAGGACCCGCTTTGGGCGGCACGCGCATGTGGAATTACAAGACCGAAGACGAGGCACTCATCGACGTTCTCCGTCTCTCAAAAGGCATGTCGTATAAAGCGGCAGCTGCGGGCTTGAATTTGGGCGGCGGAAAAGCCGTGATCATCGGCGATCCGAAAACGCAAAAGTCGGAAGCTCTCTTCCGCGCGTTCGGTCGCTTCGTGAATTCGCTCAACGGCCGTTACATCACGGCTGAAGATGTGGGCACTACGGTTCGCGAAATGGAATACGTGTTCATGGAAACTCCCTGGGTCACGGGGATTCCAAAGGCGTTTGGTGGATCCGGCGATCCCTCTCCCTACACAGCGCATGGCGTTTTGATGGGAATCAAGGCTTCGGTAAAAGAACAGTTCAAAACGGATTCTCTTAAAGGTATCCGTATCGCCGTTCAAGGTCTCGGTAATGTCGGTTATCACTTGGTTGAGTATCTTGCGAAAGAGCAAGCTGTTCTCACCGTGACCGACATCGACGCTGAGAAAACGAAAAGAGTGAGCGCGCAGTTCGGTGCAAAAGCGGTCGGTCCTGACGAAATCATTTCGGTTGAATGCGATGTTTTCTCGCCTTGCGCACTCGGTGCGGTCATCAACGACACATCGATTCGCCAGCTAAAAACCAAAGTCGTCTGCGGCGGCGCAAACAACCAACTCGCTGAGCCTCGCCACGGGGACATGCTCCGTGAAATGGGCATTCTCTACGCACCTGACTACGTGACAAATGCGGGTGGTCTCATGAACGTCTTTGTTGAGCTTGAGGGTTATTCGCCCGATCGCGCTCTCGATAAGACGATCCAGGTCTACGACAATTTGCTGAAAGTTTTCGCAATTGCGAATCGCGACGGCGTCGGCACGCACACGGCTGCGGACCGCATGGCGGAAGAGCGCATCTCCGTCATCGGAAAGCTCAAGCAGTCGCACCAAGGCTTCTCGTCTCGCCCGTTCTCGACTCTGCGCGAAGTCAAGAACCGCTAAGCTTAACGCACGATTTGAACGAAGAAGTTGATCCAAAGTCCGCCCAGAATTTCGGAAGGGGAGCTCATCACAGCTCCCCTTTTTCATTTTAAGCGGTCTATAGAGGCTCGGTCAGGCGCAATGAAGCGAGGCTTCAGTTGACAAAGGAAGCTCCGGGAAGGAACATTTCTCGGAACCACAAGACTTCCTATTACATTAAGCATTTCGAAGCCTTATCGGGAGATATTTCAGTGGCAGATATGACTCAAAGCCCGCCTAACAAAGCAGGCGATTCCGGCACAAAGCCTGTTCAAAACAGCATCGACGCTCAGGTGAGAAATCCCGATGCGGTTCAGAAACAGATCCTAGGTGGCTGGCATTGGGTGGAGAACAATGCAGGGATCGTGTTTGGTCTTGTGGGACTTCTTCTCCTCGGCGGAATCATTTGGGTCGTGATGAACTGGATGGGCGAGCGCAAGGAAGCCAAAGCACAAGAGGCTTACTACGCAGTTGAATTCAAATTCATGAAAATCAAAGACGGCTTTGATCGCGCGAAATATAGCTCGCTGATGCCTGGCCTTGCGGCACAAGCCAAGACCGACGAGAAAGCAGCGAGTGGCGATCTCGCGAAGGATTACGGCACACTCCTGACTGATCTAGAAAAGGTCGCACGCGATCACGCAGGTACGTCAGCCGGTGCCCAGGCAGCTCTTCTAGCGGCTGATACATATCTTGCCTACAACCAAGCTGGAAAAGCCTCGGAGCTTGCGCAAATTCCTTCGAAGAACATGAAGGCGCAGACTCTCCCCGGAAGTCTTGCGCGCGTTGTTTGGGGGAGTTCACTTGCAGCCGAGAACAAGTGCGGTGAAGCCGTTAAGGTCTGGCAAGAAGTCCTTGATGCGAAGAACATGGCCTACCTCCACGGCGACGTCAGCTTGCGCTCAGGACTTTGCTTTGAAACGTTAAATGAGCCCGAAAAGGCGAAAGAAATGTATCGCAAAGTCTCGGCTGAAGCGGCAGACACGGCCGTCGGTGCTCGCGCTAAAGGCCTTTTGCGCGCTCTTGAGCAAAAAGCGAAAACTCCGCCCGCAGCGGCTCAACAAGGTTAATCGAATGATGCCGATCGTACGCAGCGCTGCTCTCAGCGCTTTGACAACACTTCTCGTTGCGGCCGCGCTCAGCGGCTGCGCCGTTTTTGGCGGGCAAACGCAGAAACGCGAATTTGCTATCGAGAGCGCTTGGACGCGCGCGACGGCGAAGAAAGATTTCCTCGGCTTTCGGCGAATGAATCGCATGACGCCGATCGTGCTTGATAACTTGGTGATCCAAGCCAACTCGATCGACGGCATTCTCGCTTACGACCGAAAGTCAGGTCGCGAGCAGTGGCGACTTGATCTTGTCAACGGAGTCGAAGGCGGGGCCCAGGTCGTGGGCGATCGCCTTTACTTCGGCGCAAGCGACGGACAATTTTACTGCGTAAATGTTTTGAATGGTCGGGTGCTTTGGACATTTGCGGTAAAAGCCGAGACGCTCGCACCGCCCACCGTTGAAGAAGGCGTGGTGTACTTCCAAAACGGGGCCGACGTTGTTTACGCGCTCGATGCGGCAACGGGAAAACAGCTCTGGCTCTACAACCGTCAGGTGACGGCAAGTCTGTCCATCCGCGCGACAACTCGCCCGGTCGTTGCCGGTGAACAATTGATCGCAGGATTCGCGGACGGATTCGTTGTGGCATTGAAAAAGCGCGACGGCGGACTGCTCTGGGAGAGAAAACTAGGCCGCGGAACCCGCTTTCGCGATGTCGACACAACCCCTGTCGTCGATGGGGGCATCACGTACGTTGCAAGCTACGATGCGGCCCTTTACGCATTGAAAACCGAAACGGGCGAAATCCTTTGGAGCGTGGAAGATGGCGCTTACGCACCCGTAACGCTGGGGCGTGATCGTTTCGCAGATCGCCTCTATTACTCGACGGCGAGCGGAAAAATTCTGATCCTCGACAAACGATCGGGAAAACAGCTTGGCTCAATCGCCGTTACCAAAGGCATTCCGACCCAGGTCTCGCTCTACAAGGATTTCCTCATCTACGGCGAATCAGAGGGCAGCCTCGTAGTCGCCAACGCCGATAACGGCTCAACGGTTGCGCGCTTTGCCCCAGGTCACGGTTTGGTGTCGCGTCCAGCCGTTGTTGATCAGACCGGCGAAGCTTTTTTCATCTCAAACGACGCAAATCTCTTTGCGCTGAAGATGGGATACCGACGTGTTGGTGATCGTCTTCCGTGGCAATCGGAGGAGAATTGATGAAGCCCCGTGCTTCGCGTAAGTCGTCGGCTCTTTTAAAAGGCTTTTGGCTTTCGTCGATTGGCTTGGCGCTCGCGCTCGCTTCACAAGGCTGCGCCAGTGGACCTTGCCGGCAGCTCAAACATCCCGAGCTCGCCCAAAAAGTGAGTGCTTCAAACACAACGAGTGACGGTGCAGGAGCGAATGCTGCTGGACCGTCGACCGCGACGGCACCCGCCTCTGGGTCAGCTGCAGCCGGAGGTTCTAGCGTGAATAATGCGGGAACGAAAAAGTCGACGACGGCGGCTGAAGGACGCATTCTCGTCTACAAGGCTGATGGAAGCCTGCAGTGCGGAATGGGTAAAGCCGTTACGCCCCAGGAGATGGAAAAACAGCTCAACGGGATCAAAGTATACTCTCGTGAGAATCGGCCCGACGGCAAAATGCACATTCAAGTTTGCGGAAGCCCCACTGGAATGATCAACGTCTACGAAATTCCCCAAACGTCACTTCGCGAAGCTGAAAAGCGCGGATTTAAAAAATTCACCCCAGAAGAATAAGCCAAATCTTTGACCAACGCGCTTAACTCAAAACGAAAAGTCTGAGCGCCGTTAAACTCCAGACAAAAACAACGATCACGTAAATCACCATCTGTAGCTGTTTTCCGGTGGGATTGCGGCCGAGAAATTTCTTGAGAATCGTGCGGACGAATTGTCCTTCCTCCACATCGCCAGGAAGATCTTTGTCTGCAGGCTTCTTTTTATACTTCTGCTCAAGTTCCGAGAGAATGCAGCGATCCTCGTTGGTCAGCCAATGAAGCACCATGAGCGGTACAAAGACAAAGTGCACCCAAAGAGCACCTCTGAGAGGCCAGGCCCAAGCGGTGAGTACGAAAAACAAAACAGCCCAGTGAATCACGTGAATAATGCGCGCCATAGGCCCATCGTTTCAGACAGTTGTGTGCCTGTCACCAGCTCGAGATTGATCCCCGCTTGATTGCGATGGTATGGCTACTCCGACCTAAGCGCTGAGCCTCTAGGCGCGCTTGGGAAAACGGAAAGGCCAAAGCAAGTGAAGTACATTATCTCGGGTACCAATCGCCCTGGTTCGCGCACTCTTCAAGTGGCACGCTTTGTTCAGAAGCTCTACGCCAAACACGGGGAGACGGTCGAACTCATCGACCTTGCGGAAGTTGGCCTGGAGAGCCTTGCGGCCGCTGCAGGCTACGGAGATCAAATCCCCCCGAAGATGAGAACCGAGATCGCAAAAATTAACGCGGCTGATGGTCTGATTGTCGTGTGCCCTGAGTACAATGGATCCATGCCGGGAGCGCTTAAGTATTTCATTGATCATTGGACGTATCCTGATTCTTACGAATTCCGTCCCATTGCTTTGATCGGTCTTGGCGGAAGATTCGGGGCTCTTCGTCCCGTCGAGCATCTGCAAGGTGTGTTCGGGTATCGAAATGCCTTCATCTATCCTGAGCGCATCTTTCTCACGGACGTGCATAAGCTTCTCGATGCGGAAGCGAATTTGACGGACCCGCGGCTCCTTGCACTTCTCGATTCGCAAGTAAAAGGCTTTCAAGCGTTCACCAGAGCTCTCTCGAGCGCAGGAATCGACGCTAATTCGCGCATTAAAGCGCGCAATGACGCCGCAAAGACGGTTTGAAGAGACTTACGGCCTCCGACCTATCTCCAAATCACCATTTAATTTTGACCCCCGGGCCAACACCTTGGCCCTCGTTTCCGCTAGTTTAGCTTAGCTCGCTCAAGGCTTCTCGCAACGAGAGACGTGTTCAGAGACCTGAGAGCGGAGTTTGTCCCGACCGGGCGATGCAAGAGACGAAATCACTTCGATTTTACAGTTACTAGATTTTCATCTCCTGCGCCCGGGTCCGGGGCAAGAAAGCGTGCGGTTCTTTAACGATCATTCACGGAGGTAATGACGATGAATTGGGATCAAATCGCCGGCAAATGGAAAGAGATGAAAGGCAGCGTTCGCTCGAAATGGGCTGATATGACAGATTCCGATTTCGAAAAAATCGGCGGCATAAAAGATGAACTCGTGGGCTGGCTGCAAAAGCAATACGGACACTCGAAAGAAGACGCGGATCGTGAAGCCGACGACTTCAGCCGCGGCGTTGAGCATTGATGCCGATGGCGCTACCGAACATCGAACACGTACGTAAGATGATCGCTTCCGGCGGAGCGCTGAAAAAACGCATTCTCTCCGTCGCGAAGCGACTTGAAGCATTGAATGAGTATCACCCCGAGCAGGCCTTGATCGTCGCGGCCGACATTGTCATGCACTCACTCGGGTCTCGTGGGCTAATGGAAAAAGGAGCAATTAAATCATGACTTCGAACTTGAGCTGGACCCAGAAGATCAACCGAATCGTTTTCGCGCACGCGGCAGCCGCGGCGCTCGTTGTGGGCCTAGCTTCGTGTGAACGTGGCGAAGACGTTTCACACCGCGACCAAAATAAGGAGAGCGCTCCGGCAAACCCTGGCTCGAGCGCTGATGCCACAAACACAAGTTCAGAGGTTGGAAAATCGACCGTTAGCGGTACGACTGGAACAAGTGGCATGAGCTCGGCAGGCGCTGATCCGACTTACGGCGGGGAGGGGACGACGGAAGGGACCATCTCACCCAACAAGCCTGGCGAGAAGGCAACCCCAGCACAAGACAGGGCTTCGAAGTAGCCTCTCAGGACAAATTCGCAATTAGTAGGCGAACAAAAAGCCCGGATGAAGAACCGGGCTTTTTAATTTCCGGTGTAATTCGATTTAGTTTCGGCCGATAAGCCTTCGTGGCGAATCTTTTTACGAAGAGCTTCAAACTTCATCTCAAACTCTTCTCGGCCCTTATCGGGTTCGTCGCGCTTTCATGTGGCGTTGCTTTCGCGCTTTTTGTCTTCACCCGCGCCCCAGAAAAAGAAGCTGATACAGCGCTGCGCGAACCGGCCTCGCTTTACGCCGACGACTCGATTGAAGACCTTGAGCGAGAAGGGCAGCGAAGCTTTGGCGGCTATCGGTTGAAAGGGAGACCTGACTTCCCACTTTTTGCCTTCGCCGATGAGGAGCGGGATTTGATCGCACCTCAGGAGATTCTCCGCAAGACGGGGATCAACGGCCAGCGCGCCCGTCGCATGGTCTTTAATCAAGATTTGTTTCTAAACTTGGCACGTTCTCCCGAGCGCCGCTTGGAGCTTCCGCTCTTTCGAGACCTTCACCTTTCGGTTTTGCTCGCTAGCCCTTCGGTCTACGGAAGCAACCATGGCCTTTTCCAAGGGCGTATTGAAACGGATCCAAACGCACGCGTGCAATTCGCCGTCAACTCAGGCCGCCTGCATGCGACCATCGAGACAAAATCGTACCGCCTGACAATCTTGGATTCCGGACGAGCGCCGCTGCGAGCCGGAACTCTCCATTACGTTGTGCAAGAAGACCTCGCTAAACCGTTCACTCGCTGATCATTCCATTCTCCCAAAATACACAAAAGACTTTGACAATCGCTTAAGGCGCAAAGGCGTAGCTCAAGGCGAGCATAGCGTCTACGTCCTGAGTCACGGGCGTCGGCGATAAGATGATTTCATCAAGGGAGGACAGCAATGAATTTCAAACTTACTTCTCGGTGGATGCTCGGTTTGGCGGTGGTCGGCCTCGTGAGCGGGTGCACGGATGATGTTCAAAGATCCGGCCAAGGTGACCAAGCGACCGCAGCCCGCACGCAAGGCGTAAGCGACATGTCCGCTTCGACGACCTCTGACTCGACGATGAGTGGTCGGATGGGGGATGGGATGAGCGGAGAAACGAGCGCAGTGGATTCTTCATCGTCTGGAGCTACTTCTGGCGCAACGTCTATGAGCGGCGCCGCCGCCGCTGGTGCGAACATCACGCAGCCCGCAGTCGACATCAATAGCTTCAATTTCGAGCGAAAAGGCGAGCTCAAGAACCAGATGACGGCGCGTCTTCAAGGGCTCGGAAAAGCGATTGAAGGTTTGAAAGCGTCAACGGGCTTGAAGGCGAATGAGAAATCCGAACAAGCCACGCAATCGGCCGCAAACCAAGCTGATCAGGTTCAGAAACTCCAGGCGCAGCACTCCCAAGTCATGGCGAAGATGAACACGATCGACCAAGTTCAAAGTCAAGGTTGGGAAAGCTTCAAAAAGACCCTTGGAACTGACGTCGCAAACCTTGAGCGCGGATACCAAGATCTCGCTAAAACCGTTCGCCAATAAGGCGCTGAGCGCGTTTAAATCAGAACGGCTGAAACAGGCTGATCCCGACCGCGGCGATGATGAGCGAAAAGGCAATCGCGTCATTCCAGGTCGGGGTCTGGGAGAGATAGAAAAAGCTAAAGATCGCGAACACGATGAACGTGATCACTTCTTGAATGACCTTCAGTTGTGCGGCGGTCGCTACATTAGAGCCGATGCGGTTGGCAGGAACTTGCAAACAATACTCAAAAAAAGCGATGCCCCAAGACACTAAGATCACGATCAGTAGGGGTTTTGATTTGTATTTCAGATGCCCGTACCACGCAAACGTCATGAAGACATTACTGAGAATAAGTAGACCGACGGACTTCCAAAGATCCCATTCACGAAAGAGCGGCATAGCAGGTTTCCTTTGTGCCCCCCATTAAATCCTCGAACCGATCGAAAAGCATCTCAATTTGAGACGCTCGAGACTGTGTCTCGTACCGGCTCAAGGTCTGGCTGTTTTTTGCCGATCTTATAGTGGGTCGCGTTTCCTTTTGGCGCGCGGCTCATGCTCGTTCGTGCACACTCAAGGCAGGGCAAGGGGTCAGCATGCGGACAATCAGCCGTTCCAAGCTGCGGGTCGGATCCATTCTTCTTTTGATGGCGGCACTCGTGCCGATCTTCCAGAACTGCGGCAGCGAAGTGCGCGATATGGAGCTTGATAAAGCTCTCCCCTTTGAAGCTTCCAGCACCCAAAAAGAACCTACTAAAAATCCTCTCGAAGGCGTGATCCAAGCGGATTACTCCACCTTTCAGAACGCGCGACTGAAAGCAAATCTCTTTACGCTTTATCAAGACAAGAACAACTACTCTCGCTACTCGGTGACCAAAGCGCCGAGTCGCGGGAAGCTGCAGATCTTGGATCATCGGAGCGGGCGCTTCATCTACGATCCCGATTTAAGCTTCACGGGTGTCGATGAATTCACTTACGACGAGACTCTGCCGAACGGCGACGTCCGCTCACGCAGCACGAAGATTTACGTCGTTCGCTCATCGATGCTGGGCGACCTTAAACCAGCGCTCGCCGTGCGCGCCATGGGCTGCGTCGGCTGCCATTCGAATATCGCTTCAAACATCATCACCGACTTCGGTGCGGGTGGGGACGGGAAGCGCGACTATTCCTTCGGTAAACTCTCGGTGGGAACAAAGCTTGCCGGAAGCAACAGCAACATTAGCTTCAACAGCGGTAACGTTTATTTCGATCACGGAAGTTACCCTGGCTACTCTGGCTCAAATGGTCGCGACGGAAACCTTTCGACGATGAACATGGCACCGGGCACGCAAGTATTGGTGCCTAAAGGTTTAAAGTTCAGTGCTGACATGGCGACGCAACAGTTCTGGATGGCTGATAAGAACAAGAGCGACTCGTTTGTAAATATCGTGAACTCGATCTTGAGCCGACCGGTCGGATCCGCCTTTGATTATTCGCCGAAACAGTATCTTGAAAGCATCAATCCAGGTCTTGGTACTCGCGAGTTCCCGAAGTTCAGCGTCGGCGAGCTGAGCTCCGTCTACATAGGAGCACCTACGCCCGAAAGAATTGCGGCACTTCGCGCCGAAGCGAAAGTGGTTGCAGCGACCAACACTCGTACTGAGTTCGTTTACGTTAAGGAATCAAAGGCCTCACCGGATCTCGCAAAGATCGACATCGTTGGCGATACGGCTTACGCACGAGACGGATTCGTGTGTGACGGCGATCTCTTTGTTGATCGTAAATTGGTCCTGGAAGACATGACCTTGATCACGAATCAGGGCTGCCGGATTTACTCTCCTGAGCCCGTTTTCATTCAAGGGCGTATCCAATACGAATCGAACAAACCATACGCTAATCTTCAGATCTCAAGCGCGCGGGCCATCATGATCGGAATCGGCAAGGACACTTGCGGTACAACTGACGGCGAGAAGTTCGAGCAAAACTCACTTCGTCGCCGGACGCGGGAATGGTGGACGCCATCGATGTTCACGCGCGGTGATTTACCTGCGGACGGGGCGAAATCAGGACCAGAGGTCACGGAAGAAAAACTCTACACCGATAGCCAGGCTCTCGCCTTAAAGGACGCGCGCTGTATCGAGAAAGAATTGCGCGCAGCCGGGAAGCTCGGCGCAACGGCTGAGATCGATTACGAGCGCGTTTTGTGGAATGCTCCGAAAGTCGAGACTCGCTTTAAAGGGAATATCTCAGGAGTCATCATCGCCGAGATCGCGCTACTTGCGATCTCTAACGTGAAGTACAACTTCAACGACGTTTTCACGTACGTTCCGGTTTTACCGATGCTCTCGCCAAGCGATTACCTGATGGTGATCGATTGAACTCGCAACTGATTCCGCAACTCATTCATCTCTATTAGCTCAGGGCCAGTAGTAAAACTGCAGAAGGATTCGCTGAAAATCATAAACAGCACCTTCTGCAGGCTTTTGCTGTTGTTGCGCGTAGCTGAGCCCTAAACCTGTCGTGAACTTCCCCAGAAGAAATGCGTAGCGTACGCCCGCCTCTACGTGACTCGACTTTTCCGTGAGCCCGTAACCGCTTGCACCTAAGGAAATCTCGAAGCCGCTAGGATCAAGGGCACCTTTCGTCCCTAAGACGATTCCAAGACCTGGTTGGTTGTGATGCGCAGAGATGCCGATTTTCGAGAACTCCTGGTGGATCGCAAAGAAGCGCAGACTAGGTTCGAAGTAGAAGAGATTTCCTCGCGGCCCGCCACCCATGCGAAAGCCAAGCCCGCCATCGAAACTCAGGAACGTTTGTGGATCCCCACTTACGCTGATTCCGGGACTCACGAAGATCGCGCCTGATCCCGCAAAGCCTCCAAAAAAGGGAGCGGTGCGAATCTCGGCTCCAAGATTCGGCTGGATCGAAGATTGAGAGCGCAAAGGAGCCTGTACGGAGAAAGGCCCTACGCTGAGGGAGGTGCGATAAACGAAGATCGGTTCGCGAGCTTCTTCAGTTTTTCCCGTTCGCTGCTCATCGATGATTCGAAACTTTTGGCTCTCGCCTCCGGCTTTGAATTCAAACCGCATGAGTTCGCCTTCGCGGCCGAGGTTGGATGAGGTCGTAAGTTCGTAGACTTTGTAGCCTTCCCCTTTCCCTTCGCGTTCAACAGCGGTGCTGGAGAACGAATCAAGCTCCAAGGGATGCGAGAAACTCACGAAGATGCGACCCGCGCGTCGCACGCAAGAGAAAAGCAAATAGTAGGGGGTTGAGGCTGGGCTGCCGATGCGCTCGACTTTGAGGCTTTGTTTGTTACAAGACGAGACCTCAACGCGCCCCCGACCGAGTTTGACTTGAATTTGAACGGGGCTGCTCGTCGCATCTAATCGCAGAGAATCTTGAAGAGAGCCGAGTCTCAAACGGACGACGCGGTCTTCTTTTTCGTTTTCCTTTTTGGGGATGATGCTCCCTTGCTCCAGCGCCAGCTGAGCTGGATCAAAGCTCACTCCTTGCGGAAGCGTGATCGCGAGAACCGGGCCGCGAAGGATGCGTCCCCGGGGAGTTTTAAATGATGACCACTTCAAATCGCTCGGCCAATTCAAGGCCTTACCATTTTGCGAAAGGCTTACGTTCTTGTTTGTTGGAAGAGCGGATTCGGCACTCTTCGGGGCTGACTCGCTCGGCGCAGGCGTCTTTACGAGTTCCTCGTCGGAGGTTTCAAACGAGAGATCTTCCGAAGTCACTTGGTCAGAAGGTGCTGCAGGGGCGGGTGTTGGCGTCTGCGCCAAAGACAGAGAAAACGAGCCGAGGACGGCTAGCGAAGCGAAGCCCATCTTTGTGAATGGCGCGCTCATTTTTCCGAACCTTTGCCAAGGCTCACGCCGCCTTCGGCATCAACGGTGAATTCGTAAACGTGTTCGCGTTGCTTCATGGAAAGCTCGGCACGCGGAAGATCCACGCGACCTTTCACGGTGAGAATTGATCCTTGAACGGACGCGGGCTTACGGTTTCCGTAGTCGTTATAAAGAACCGCCGTCATCTGGTAGCGCCCGGGTGCTAACATGGCGTCTTGCCAAACTTCCATTCCCGGGCCTTGACGTGAATCCAGAATGAAGTTTCCGCTCATGCCAGAATGAGTTCTGTTGCGGTAAGAAAACTTTTTTCCATTCGGATGAACGATCACCATATCGACATCGTGTTTTTCGGTCTCCCACTGGATAAATGTCGAAATGAATGAGCGTTTGTTTTCGCCATCACCTGGAAGGGGCCCTGCGGATTTCTGCTTTAATTCTTCTTTTAGAGAATTCAGAAGGGCCTCGTATTCGGCAACTTTCGCTTTGCTGTCGTCCGCGTCTTTTTGCGCGGCGGCCACGGCCGCATTCGCTTTGTTCAAATCCCGCGAGAGTTTCTTTGCCTGGCCTCGCGCAAGTTCGAGGTCTTTCTCTAAATCGGGATTTGGTTGTGCCAAAACCGGATCGCCGTCGCCCGCGATCTCGAGCGAAGCTTTTTTGTTTGATGCAGGGTCGTTACCATCCTGAGGAATTTCTTTAACAGCGACTTGTCCGGGGCGTTCACCGGGGGTGTTGCCCTGAGTTCCCGTTTCGTTGCGCGAAGGTTCGTCAGCAATGTTCTGAGTCGGGGTCGCCGCCACGTGCGCGTTATCTTTTGCGCCGAAATTCTCGCGGATGGAGGATTGGATTCTTTCGGCATCCTCTGGGCCCACTTGGAGGGGATTCGACATCGCATAAAGCATCACGAAAAGACCGAAGAGCAACGTCATCATGTCGGCGTACGACACCAACCATCGTTCGTCGACGTGCTCATTTTCGGCTTCGAGATCGTTGTCGAAATCAGGATCTTGCATTTAGGCCACCGACGAGCCCGTTGGAGGCTGCTGCTCGCGATTGGGCGGGATGACGTAGCGTTTGCGAACGGCTTCGAAGAAACGTGCCCGCTCTTCAAGACTCATCTGACCAGCAAGCCGTTCGACAAGCGTGCGCGTTTCGATCTTTGTCGCGAGGAGATGAATGCCGTCCGCGATGAGTTTACGTTTGCGAGTGTCTTCGGAAACCGAACGAGCTGCGTGATCGGCTAAAGGTAGAATCACGAAGTTCGCAAGACCGATCCCCCAAAAGGTTGCTACCAGCGCGATGGCCATCGCCGGACCAATTCGGTCAGCGCTGTTTTGACCGAGATTTGTCATCATCGCGATCATCCCGGCCGAGGCTCCGAGAAGGCCAAAGGCTGGAGGAAACTTCGCCAAGGCGTTGAGCATTTTCGCATCAGCTTGATAAGTCGCACGGAAGTATGCGATGCGATCACTGAGGACCGCTTTCAAATCATCGCCCACGATTCCGCGCTGAAGAAGCTGTTTGGCTTCGCTGAAGAAAGGGTGAGCGTTTGCGGGAATTTCGATATCCGCCAAAGCACCGCCGCCTCTGTAGTACATGGCGATTTCAACAACCATCACGGCGACGTCACTCTCGCGTGCCGGTTGTTTGAACAAGATTCCCATGATGAAAAAATCTAAGATGCGCACCAATCGCGAAATCGGAAACGCGATTAACGCTGCGGCAATCGTTCCGCCGAGGACGAGTAGGATCGCGTGGATGTCGAGGAAGATTCCGGGACGAGCCGTAGGTTGGACCGCGCCAAACCAAACGATCCCGGCCGCTAAGAAAAAGCCAATAAGCGCCGCTATATTCATATATTTATCATTGCAGATTGGAAGGAGCTTCCAAGTCTAGGAATCTTGGCGAAACAAGACCTCGGTCCGGGCGCAAAAAGGGGAGTCGGGGTACCCGTTTTTTAACTTAAACCAACATCATTTAGCGCTCGGGACCGCGGTCGCGAGTAGACTCGCGTGGGTAAGCACGTTTTGCGAATTTCAAGTGGATCAATTCAAGAGTCGAATTGCTTTTGAAAAGTTCAACCCCGCTGACTCAGGATCACGCCAATGACCCTGACGCGAACATAAATACAATTTATTTACAGCAAGAAGCTTGAGATCTGACTTCCCAAAATCAAGAACCGGATTAAATAACGAAAAACCCCGGTTTTTGATGGTTTCGGCTCCCAAAAAAAGGCTTGTTCACGTAAAGAACCTCGGGATCTACCGAATTCGGACTGAGTATCAGAGCCAAAACACCTGAGGCAATAAGCCAAGCTTTCTAGCCTCGACGAGAGGGGTTTTTTCGTAGGTTATCAGCATTGGAATCGATAAGATAAAAATCGAAGGTGACTAAGTGTCTCGCCGGATGCAGGCGCTGAACTCAGGACACCCAAAGCGTCACTGCTGATAAGTAATATTATGTTACAGAACGGCAATTTCTGCCTGATTCTTTAACTACGCTTGCCCATATCTCCTTCGTTATTACCCGAAATTCAAAGCCCCGAACTTTAGATCGTTTGGATCTGGCAACTTCATGAGAACCTCGGTACAACACCCCAAAACTACGAGGGATAATCGAATTTTCCCTCCAGAAACTCTGGAGCATTCATGGCTGAAGCCGGGAATATTGATGCACATGGCCCGACTCCACGTCGAAGTCGGTCGGCCGAGTCGGATTTCGAAGCTTTTGAAGAGCCAGCTTCAGATGCGCTAATTGACGCGGAATCTGCTTTTCTCGAGCTCGCCAATACGTTGCCGCAGATGGTTTGGATTACGGCTCCCAATGGCTACCACAAGCACTACAACAAACATTGGTGGGATTACACTGGCCTCACTTACGAACAAGCCAGAGGCGAAGGTTGGAGCAAGATCTTGCACCCGGACGATGCTCCACGTGCGCAACAACGTTGGAATGAGTCTTTAGCCTCCGGCGAGCCCTATGAAATCGAGTATCGAATTCGTCGCCAATCCGACGGCAGCTACCGTTGGTTTTTGGGCCGCGCACTCCCGCGCAAGAATTCTCGCGGCGAGATCATCGAATGGTTTGGGACCTGTACGGATATTCATGAGCAAAAGATGGCTCAGCAGGCATTTAAAGAAGCTAAAGAACAGATGATGCGCGCGAACTCCGCGAAAGACACTTTCCTCGCAACGGTTTCGCATGAGCTTCGGACTCCCCTCAACGCCATCCTGGGCTGGACGCAAATCCTGGCGGAAGAAAAAGTCTCCATCGACGAGCAGAAACACGCGCTCTCGCGCATTCAGCGAAATGCCGAAAGCCAAGCGCAGTTGATTGAAGACCTTCTCGATGTCAGCCGGATCGTGAATGGGAAATTGAAGGTCGAACTTGCGCCCACGCCGCTCTCGCACATCGTGTTCGCCGCCATCGATTCCGTCATGCCCCGCGCCCGCGAAAAAAACATCATCATTCGCGCTGCGGGCCTTGATCATGAACCGACCGTGATGGCTGATGCTTCTAGACTGCAGCAGGTCTTCTGGAATCTCATCACCAACGCGGTGAAATTCACTCCGGCCTCGGGGCGCGTTGAAATCAACGTTCAACAAGCAGACGAGTCATTGCAAGTTTCCGTCAGCGATAATGGAAAAGGGATTGCTCAAGAGTTTCTTCCCCTGATTTTCGATCGGTTCAGTCAGGCTGACGGAACCAGTACGCGTAGTCACGGCGGGCTCGGGCTTGGCCTTGCGATTGTAAAACACCTTGTTGAGCTCCACGGGGGGAAGATCGAAGTGAAGAGCGACGGAGTCGGGTACGGTTCAACTTTCACCGTCACTCTCCCCTCCACCAAACTCAAACCTTTGGTCGAGAAGGAATCTCCAACCGCCGAAGTTCTAGCGCCCGATATCTTGAATGGAGTTCGCATTCTCGCAGTCGACGATGAAGAGTCCGCTCGCGAAATCGTTTCGGCAACGCTTGAGCGTTTCGGTGCAACGGTAAAACTTGCGTCCAGCGTGATCGACGGTCTTCGAATCTTTGAATCATGGAAGCCTGATTTAGTCGTCACCGATATCGGCATGCCCGGTTACGACGGCTACGACTTTATCCATCGCCTTAAGATGATGATGAACGTTTCGGCGGATGGAAACACGGATGAATTTGGAAACCGAACTCCGGTCGTGGCTCTTACGGCGTTTGCAAGCCTTCAAGATCGCACCCGCGCGCTGGCTGAAGGGTTCGACCGCTACATCACCAAACCCGTAAACATGAATGAGCTCGTAGGCACCGTGGCCGATCTTCTCGGAACGACCACTAAACCTCAGTGATCGAATTCGTCTAGAAATCTGCCTCAATCTGAGTCGCCGACGGCAGTCGTGCATCTAGAGTCAACAGTTCGTTGAACCACACGCGTACCTATTGGTTTTAGTGACGCCATTAGAAAATGGCTATTTAGACTCTTCCGCTTTTCCCCGAAACGCATACCGAAAGGTTCGCGCAGAAATCCAGTTGGTCGGTTGATGGCATTTGTGCCAGCGCGAGACGGTTGTGGAGAATGAGATTTCTTAAACTCTCACTCTTAGCTGGTTTCCTAGGGTGCTTAATTGCGCCCTTCTCCATAGCGTTTGCGGCTTCGCAATCGGGCATTACCTATCACGGTCGAATCCTCAAGCCCGACGGCACACCGCTTGAGAATACGAACGTCAAGTTTCGACTCCAGATCCGCTCCCCCGGAACCGAAAACTGTCTGCTCTACGAAGAACAACAGACAAAAAACTTGGCCGGCTCTGGCGGCGTTTTCTCAATCACGCTCAATGATGGTTCAGGCTCACGCGGTGTCGAGGATGAATACGCGAGCGGGCAACGGCTTTCGCTTGAGCGTGTCTTCCAGAATAAAGCTGGTTTTCCCTCCACTCTCCCAAATTGTGATTTCGGCGCGACCTACTCCCCCAACTCGGCCGATGGTCGTCGCTTTCAGGTTTTTTTCCGCGACTTGACGATGGCTGCGTGGGAGCCGCTTCCAGCAGCAACGATCAATTACGTTCCGTTTGCGCTCGAGGCTAAGAGTATCTCTGGATTCACTCCACAAAATTTATTGAGAGTTGAAGACGCCAGCGGAATTCCCGCTGCGGCGCCTGCGTTTTCGCCGGCGCAAATGAATGAACTCGTGAATCTCATCACGGGCGTAAGTGCGCTCTACACTCGCGCAGGCCAACTCGGGGGAGCGGCTCTCCCGACATTGAGCGCAGGACAGAGTCTCCAATGGAACGGAACAACTTGGACGGCTGCTACACCTCTAACTTCGGAGTCGGATCCAACCGTCCAAGCGTTCGCGAAAGCGGCTCTCCCGAACTGCGGAAGTGGCGAGGTTCTGAAATCAAACGGCACAAGTTTTTCGTGCGTAGCGGACATTGCATCCGGGACGCCAACTGACGCCACGACATCGGCAAAAGGTGTCGTGCAGATCTCCGCTGCCGGCGGCATCAGCGTTTCGGCAGGTGTCATCTCCCTCCCGGATCAAGCGAGCATCACCGCCGGGAACTCGTATCCGAAAGTCACCGTTGATGCCAAAGGTCGCGTGACGGCCGGTGCCGCACTTGCTGAAACCGATCTTCCTTCGATTACCAGCGCTTGGTCGGGATCGATCGACGGCGGAAAGATCGTAGGAGCGATCGGGGGCTCGACAGCTATCTCGACTTCCGGGCCGATCACCACGGGCGGAGCCGTCGGCGGCAGAGCCTTTAATCTCTTTGACGTCGATACAAATAAAATCAGTTTTGTTGCGCCTGCGCTTTCGGCTGATTACACATTGACTTGGCCGGCAGCACTCCCCGGCTCAAACGGCCAGATCCTTTCGGTCAACACATCCGGACAACTTTCGTGGGTCGCGCCGTCATCGGGCTCGGTCACAAGTGTGACGGCGACAGCTCCCTTAGCTAGTACGGGCGGCGCGACTCCCCAGATTTCAATTACGCAAGCCAACGGCACAACCAACGGCTATTTGAGTTCGACTGATTGGTCGACCTTTAACAACAAACTTGGGACAACACTCACCGACGGAAACATTTGGGTTGGGAATTCGTCCAATGCGGCAACCGGCGTCGTGCCTTCAGGTGACGTGACGATGACGAATGCCGGAGCGTTTACCGTTACACGGATACGCGGACGCGACGTCGCGACAACCGCGCCCGTGACGGGCCAGGTTCTTCGTTATAACGCTTCGAATGCCTGGGAGTCTGCAAACTTCTCCGTCAACGATTTGAAAAAAGCCGACGGTACCTCGCAGTTCGCATCGGCCACCTGCGCGGCTGGGCAAACTCTTAACTGGTCGTCTCTCACGGATACCTTTACCTGCACAAATATTTCGATCGCATCGACTCAAGTCTCAGGACTCGGCACGGCAGCCGCGAAAAACTTCGGTACAGCGGCCGGCAATTTGGTTGAGCTTGATGCTGGCGCAAAAATTCCGGCGAGCTTGCTACCAACGGGCGCCGCCTCGCAGTGGACAACTTCGGGCTCGGATATTTACTACTCAACAGGAAACGTCGGCATTGGGCTTAACAACTTCGCCTACGGCAGGTTGGGTGTCGCAAACGACATCGGGATCGCGGCTTTCAACACGGTGCCGTCGATTCAACTTGTGCGCACAGGTTCGGCCGTCGCCTCAAACACGGGTGTTGGTGAAATCAAATTCAGACCAACGGATGGAACAAACGCGATCCTTACCGCGGTGATTGGCGCAGGCGTGACCTCAGGTGCGACCGTTGCGGCAAACTCGATTCCCACGGATCTTCATTTTTCAACGGGCACGACGGCACCGACCGAGCGCATGAGAATCCTCTCTAACGGTAACGTCGGTATTGGCACGACGAACCCAGCCGGAATGCTCGAACTCTCCTCAACCGGGGCGAACGCGTCGTTGATTCAGTCAGTAACGGGTTCTGGTACCCCGTACCTCACGCAGCGGCTCACCGGCGCGGGCTCGACGATTGTCAGTAACGGCGCATATCTCGGCGAGTGGAATGCCGCAGGCTACGACGGTGCTTCGTTCCGAATAGCTAGCACCATTCGCACGGAAGTTGACGGCGCGCCAGCATCTGGCAGCATGCCGGGCCGAATCTTGTTTCTTACGACCCCTACTGGGTCGATCACTCCCGTTGAGAGAATGCGTATTTCGCAATCGGGTCACGTGGCGATTGGAACAACCACAACGACTCTTCCGTTCTCGGTCGCAACGGCTGCGACATCAGGGGTTGCTGCCTTCAGCTCTTCAGCCGGATTTGCCGACGTGTCGATTCAATCGCCGCTCGGGTTTTCTGCCGGCTTCACAATGCGTCGCCCCTCCACTGGCGGAACACGCTGGCGCCTTCTCGCTGACGGCGCGACAGAGTCCGGATCAAATTCTGGTTCTAATTTTAAAATCGAATCGTTTGACGATACAGGTGCGCTGCTCGGCACGCCTCTCTACATCGCTCGTTCAACTAGCAACGTTGGTATAGGAACCATGAGCCCAGGAGCTCCGCTCGACGTAAAAGGTGAGATACGTCTTTCCGGAGCAACGAGTGGCTACACGGGTTTCCGTCCGGCGGCCGCTGCGGGATCAACAGTGTGGCAACTGCCCGCGACGGACGGCTCAAGCGGCCAAGCGCTTGTTACAAACGGTTCTGGCGTTTTGACTTGGCAAACACCAAGCGGCACAGGTGTCTCGACTCTCACGGTGAATGCTCCGATCACCAATAGCGGAACAGCGACAGCTCCGAATTTATCGATTGCGCAAGCAAACGGTTCAACAAATGGGTATCTCTCGAGCACCGACTGGACAACGTTCAACTCAAAGCTCGGCACAGGACTAACGAGCGCGAATATTTGGGTGGGTAACGGATCAAACGTCGCAACCGCCGTCGCGCCTAGTGGCGACGTGAGTCTGACGAATGCAGGCGCTTTCACGGTGACGAGACTGCAATCGCGTACGGTGGCCTCAACCCTCCCGGTGACGAGCCAAGTTCTCCGCTACAACACGGCAACAACTTCGTGGGAGCCGCAATACATTAACTTTGCTGACCTCAAAAAAGCCGACGGCTCCTCACAGTTCCCCGGCACGGCGTGTACCGCGAGCCAAACTCTGAGTTGGTCATCGCTTACCGATACTTTCGTTTGCTCGAATATCTCGATCACGTCGGCTCAAGTCTCAGGACTCGGCACGGCAGCCGCAAAGAACTTCGGTACCGCTGCGGGGAATTTAGTGGAACTCGATGCGGGTGGAAAAGTTCCTTCAGCCCTTCTGCCTGCGGGGTCCAGTCAGTGGACAACGAGTGGATCAAATATCTCTTACACTGCGGGCAACGTCGGAGTTGGAACCGCATCTCCAGCACGTTCGCTTCATGTTTCGGGGGGCTTGCGCCTCGAGCCCGCGGCACTTCCGAGTTCTCCCGCGGCCGGTGACTTAGCCGTGGATTCAGGCGACGCAAACCAATTCAAATATCACGACGGCTCAGCCTGGAGAACGCTTTCAACCTTCGCGCAGTACAACTGGGATAACCGAGTCTACACGCCCGCTGCGGCCGGCTTTGATGGTCAACCTGAGGTCGCTACAAACGCGATGTACAACACAAACGCTCTTGACGGCGCCGCGGCGGTCTTGAGAATCGGCGTTCGCAACACGGCCGGCAATTATCAAAATGCCTACATCGGATCGGTGAGTAATTCCGCTGGATTTACGCCGAACATCGTTTTCGGTCAGCGAACTTCGTCAACGAACTTCGCTGAGCGTATGAGAATCGATGGCAGCGGAAACATCGGGATTGGAACGGCTTCGCCTGGATATCCTCTCGAGGTTGCATACTCTTCCTCGTCAATAGGCCTTAAAGTTTCGAACTCAAGAGATAACAACACCGCTTACGCAGGATTAATGCTTGAACGTACGCGCTCGAGCGCCACGCAGCCCACAGCCGGTTTTGGCACTGGAGTGGATTTTTACCTGGAAGGAACCGCTGACGGGACCACGGTTCAAACGGGCTCGCTCTACTCGGCATGGGAAGTTGATCCGACTAACGGCGCAAATCGGGATTCATATCTTGCATTTTCGACTTTGCTTGATGGTGCCCCGACAGCATCGGAACGGATGAGAATCACTTCCTCAGGCAACGTCGGTATCGGAACAACGAATCCAGGCGCTGCTCTCGATGTAAAAGGTGCGATTCGTATGTCGGGCGCAACAAGCGGATACACAGGCTTCCAACCCGCGGCTGCTGCTGGTTCTACTGTTTGGACTTTACCTACGGCTGATGGATCAACTGGACAAGTCCTCACTACGAACGGATCTGGTGTCCTTACATGGTCGACACCTTCAGGAACAGGCGTATCATCGGTTACGGCAACGGCTCCCCTCTCAAGCACAGGCGGCGCGACTCCACAAATTTCGATGACTCAAGCCAACGGCTCAACGAACGGTTATCTCTCGAGCACGGATTGGACGACGTTCAATAGCAAACTGGGAACATCGCTCACCAACGGTGCAATTTGGGTTGGCAATGGTTCGAGCGTCGCGACGGCCGTGGCTCCCGCGGGCGACGTGACAATGACCAATGCAGGTGTGTTCTCGGTCACGAAACTTCGCGGCTACGCCGTTCAAAACCAAGCACCTGGCGATGGACAAGTCATGGTCTGGTCAGGCGGCGGCAACGAATGGCGTCCTCAGAATTTCGGAGTCTCGCACCTTCGTGGCGCCACAGGGCTTGCGCAGTTTGCATCCGCAACTTGCTCGGCGAGCCAGACCTTAACGTGGTCGTCTCTAACGGACACTCTCACTTGCAACAACATCGCGATCGCGAACAGCCAAGTCTCGGGGCTCGGCACGGCTTCGACAAAGAACTTCGGAACGGCCGCAGGTAACTTAGTAGAGCTGGATGCGGGCGCAAAAATCCCTGCATCACTTCTTCCTTCCGGTACGACGTCGCAGTGGACAACAAACGGCACACGCATTTACTACAACGGCGGTAACGTTGGTATCGGGACAGCTGCTCCTGATTACCCTCTGCATGTCTCAAAGTCTGGCTATACGCAGGTGCTCGTTGAAGCGATCAACGATAGCGTCGAAGTTGATTTCGCCGCTTACGGCACCGGCAGTCAGTCGATGCTCTTCCTCAGTGCTGCGCGTGGAACTGAAGCTTCCCCGACTTACCTTCAGGCAGCCGATCGCATCGGATATATCGGCGCCTCACCATCGCAGAGTGGAGCCCAAGCTGCACGTATCGAGTTCACGGCGGCCGCCAATTGGACGGGCGCGACGACCCCCGGCATTATGAGTTTTGCAACCACACCAGTGAACGCCACAGTGCCGGTCGAGCGCATGCGAATCGATGAGAAGGGCAATATCGGGATCGGTACGCTTACGCCTACGGCTGTTTTGAACATCGACACCGATTTAACCGTAACGGCCGGAACAGCTCCGCAAGTTTTCTCGTACGCGGAAATCAACCCAGCAACAGCGAGTTCGGCCACCTACCTCGGCAATTCGGCAAACGCGTACGTGATTTCGGGCGCAGCAAATATTACGGGTTCAGTTAACGCAGCTAACGGCTACATTGAACACCAAGCGGGATCCACGCTTTCCAATGCGAAGTCCCTTTACGGAGGAGTGAACAACACTTCTACCGGCACGATTACAAATGCATACGCGGCTGATCTCGCCGTTTCAAATTCAGGTACCGGCACGATCTCGAATGCTCACGGGATCCGCACGGGAGTATCGCGCGCATCCGGGACCATCACGAACGCCTACGGCGTTTACGTCAGTACGGTGGAAGGAACAAACAAGTGGTCCTTCTACGCAAGCGATGCGAACGCACCGTCTTACTACGCAGGACGAGTCGGCATTGGAGTCGTTTCGCCGTCAGCAGCTCTCGATGTTCGAGGCGGAGATCTCTTCGTCCAAGGAAGCGGCAACCAATTGAAGATCCGAACGACGGGAGGCTCTGACCGAGTTGCGCTCAGTAACAACGGTGGCTCTTACGGTAGCGTTGCGCTTTTCAACAGCTCGGATGCAAAAAACGTTGAACTCCTCGCCACCGGCAACTCTTACTTCAACGCTGGCAACGTCGGCTTCGGTAATACCGCGCCCGAAGCGAAGGTCGAGATTCACCGCGCGACGGCACCTACCACTCTCTCGATTGCAAACGAGTATTTGCACATTGGTGGCGCCGAACAAACGACCAATGGTTACCGCGTCATTGGCTTTGGTTACAATACTACCGAGGTAAATTCGCCCGCGTATTTTGGTTTCCTCGAGACCGATGCCGCAAACTCCGGAAAAGGCGCTCTCGTTTTCGGAACACGCGACGTGACCACCGACACTTACGGTTCTGAGCGCATGCGGATTGCTTCCAACGGCAACGTTGGTATCGGAACCGCAACGATCAACGAAAAACTGGTCGTGAACGGTAACGTACTTGCGACATCTTTCCTTTACTCATCAGATCGCCGCTTGAAAACCGACATTCGTCCCGTCGAAGATTCGCTCGAAAAACTCACTCGCCTTTCGGGCGTGACGTTTGAGTGGAAGAAGCCGCTTTCTGAAGAAGCAAAACGCACGCAGCTCGGCGTGATCGCACAAGAAGTCGAAGCGCAATTCCCGCAAGCGGTCGTGACCGATCGCGAAGGCGTAAAACGGGTCAATTATCCATCGCTCATCGCTCCGGTGATCGAAGCGATCAAGGAACTCTACGCGAAGTGGACGGATCAAGAAGTGAAGGTCCAGGCCATGAAAGGCGAAGTGATTGCGCTGCAAGGAGATGTGAAACGCCTGGAAGCTGAGAACAAAGAACTTCAACAGCGCCTGCAGAAGATCGAAGAAATGCTGAGCCGTAAACCCGCGAGCAAAGAATGAGTCAACGCCTGAGGTCACTTCTCGCTATCCTTTTGCTAGCGCTTCTCGCGCCGATCGCGAACGCGGCTTGTCCCGTTTCTCTGCCTTCCGGTACGGACTGCGTAAATGCGGCCGCGACGAAAGCTATTACGGCGCACTCGAGTTGCCGGAGCGTCACGAACAATCACGTCTCCGGCCAAGCGATCATGATCCCTGTCAATACATCGACCGAGTGGACGAGATTTTACTCGAATCTCCCTGGCGGCGTGACCGCTTCAACGTGCACGATGTCGGTCACATCCGTCTCGCCACAGGCAGGTCTCGCCGTTGGCGCTACGACAATCACGGTCACCGGGACGGGCTTTGTGAGCGGAGCTGTGGTACGCGTCAACGGTACGAACTGCTCGACATCAACGTTCGTCAGCGCAACCCAGATGACGTGTGACGTCCCTTCTGCGGCCGCGGGAACCATCGCTAGTGTCGACGTCTCGGTCGTAAACCCGGACACATCATCAGCATCCCTGGCCAGTGGTTTTTACTACGTTGGCGCGCCGAGAACCTGGTTGCGCGCTGATGCAGGCGTTAGCGTCGGGAGCGGAAACGACGTGCTCAACTGGGCGGACTCATCGGGCACCGGAAACCATGCTTCGACCTCAGGTCCCTACCCTCAGCGGGTTTTAGCTTCCGCGAATTTCAACAATAAACCCGTGATCACTTTCAGCGGTGCGAATTTCTTTGAATTCACGAGAATGAACACCTTCCAAAACGTCGCCGGCGCAAGTGCGGTCGTAGCTCTCCGGCCGACCTCCACTGGAAATAATCAAGCTATCTTTAGTTATTGGACAGGCGCCGACGGCAACGACCGCTTCGGCTTTGCTATCAACGCAGTCACCGGAAATACGAATCGCGGAACGAGCCCCACGGGCAACTTCTACTTGCTTGCTACCCGCGTGGACGGAACCGGACACGAGTACATCCGCGGCGGAACACTCACGGTGAATAGCCCTGTGATCATGGCGGGCAGCATGAATTATTCCGCGCAAACTGCGGAGCTTGCGATCAACGGTTCAGTCGTTTCAACCGGTTCGAACATGCTGACATCCGGCTCAACTTCGGACACAGCTTCCCTCAATGGTAACTTTGGCGCTGCGGATACCTACAACTATTTCTCCGGTGACGTTGCTGAAATTTTCCACTTCGGAATCGCGATCACGAGTGCGGAACGTCAGGTCCTAGAAAACTACCTTAAAGCCAAGTACAACCTGCCTTAATCACTCCCGCCTTTGATCGTAGACCTAGACTCGCACCTCAATCGTTTTTCAACGAGCGTCTACATTTTAAACAACTGACGATGAATTGAGCGGATTCGAAGTTTCGCTTCAGAGCGGGACAAGCGACTCCGATAAATAAGCTATGGGGGCCAAGTCTCAAGTTCAGCTAACGAAGATTCGATCGGCACAATCGGGCTTCACGCTCACCGAAATGTTGCTCATGGTTGTGATTACCGGAATCTCAATCGTCGGTCTCTTTGCGGTCTTGGGTCAATCAGCCTCTCTCTTCATAAAACAACAAGGCGGAGCCGATCTCGTCAGCGTTCTCGATCGCACGAAAATGAGTCTTAGCACTCCTGAGCAATGTTCAAAGCTCGTGAACACCGGACAGATCGTGCACATCCTTGGCGGCGGGACAACGGCCCCCTACGCTAGCCTTGAACTCAACCTCGCGAACACTTTGTTGAAGGCCGGAGAGGTGATCGCGGCCGATCGATCGGTCATCACGGACATCCGGCTCAATGACGTTCGCACTACGACGCTTCCCGATTCGCGCCGAATCCACTCCGGATTCTTAGAGATGGTCATTGAGCGAACTCTCGAAAACCAAACCAAATACCGAAAAACTTATCCGCTCGGAGGCGTCCACCTCACCGTGGATGCGAGCAATCAAGCTGAAGGTTGTTGGACAACCGGGTCTCAGTCGCTTGCCGAAGCCTGCGTTGGAATCGGTTGGATTTGGAATGAGCTAGACATGACATGTAAGCCCCAACTTCCCAACTGCGGTAAAGGCGAGATCCCCGTGTTTTCTGCAGGTCGAGCAACGGGCTGCAAAGCGTTTCGAAGACATATTGCAAGTTTCTGTAATCCAGACCAAGCCCTCCGAGTTGGCGGTGATGAGTCTGGTGGATTGGATATCAAATGCGCAAAGCCGAATTGAACATCATTCGTTCTGAAAAAGGCTTCACGCTCGCAGGGGCGCTCGTCGCAGCTGGCCTCGTCGGCGTTGCGGGTCTGGTCTTCGCCCAACTCATGGCCGACACGGCAAGCTTGCAGAAGAAGGCCGTAGATAAAAGCAACTCGGTCGCGCTCGCCTCGGAAGTCCGCTCCGTCGTGAATCTCGAAGGAGCGATTGGTTGCACGAGCACCATCGTGAAACGGAAATTCGACTATCCTGGGTTGTCGAGCGATGGTTCCATCCAGCGCCCCGCTGGCACTGATGTCGGTGACGAAGGCTTGCCGGTCGACTTCGATTTCGGAGGAGATCGGAAAATCACGGAGTCCACGGGTCAAACAACGAAGGTTCAAATTACAAAACTCCGCTTCAAAGATGCCATGTTCATCGGGATGAACGGAGCTGATCGCGTTTACGCCGGCAACTTGGTCCTGCAAACAAAAGCTGGCAACAAGCCCATGGGCGAGATGCTTTTAGCGCCGCTTGAAGTGGGCGGTGTGAACATCACCGTTAATCCCTCAAGCAACCAGATCACGGGTTGCTACGGCGCCTCGGGAGCGGAAGGCCTCTGCAAAGCGATGGGTGGACAGTACTCGGGCGGATCTTGCACACTTGCGAGCAATGGCTGTCAAACTGGCGAAACTTGGATCTACGACGAGAATGCCGGAGGTCGCGCACCTGCGGCCCGCTGCCGTTCGATGCGTCGAGAGCTAGCTTCGGTTTGTCCACCGGATCACTATCTCGTCACGAACAGCGACGGTACTGATCTCACTTGTCTCGGCATTGGCGGCACATCAACAACGGGAGACGAAGAGGTTATCACCGTCGACTTCCCCGATCGCTGCACTTCCGGCCGCAACGGAAGCTGCTCACTGGCGGTGAATTTCAAAGACCGCATGCCCGCGGATAAACGTTCGAAAGAGATCCGTGGCATTCGTCTCGTCTATCGTCATTTCCAAAACTTCGGCGACGGGGAATGTCGAGGCGCGGTTGCGGATCTCGCATACTCACCAGCTGGAGGCGGAGCTTCGCACGGCATGTGCGGAAGAAAATGCGCTCTGTCCTCCGCATCCGTTGACACGTCTTCGGGAGCGATTGCGATGGCGTCCGTAACGGGTGGCTGGGGTGATTGCGGCGGTAACCCTTGTAACGCTTGCATCTCGAACATCCAAGCGATCATCACCGTCAAGAAGTAATGTTCAGGCCAAAAGTTTACGTCGAGTGATCATGAACGATGAGCGATTCTTTGGAAAAGAATCGCTCAAGCTCCAAAGCTCCTGATCGCCCCGCACCCGATTGTTTCATAGCCCCAAAACTCAGTCGTGGATCGAAGATGGCACCCGCCGAATTCACAAAAATTCGTGAAGCCTCAGTTTTTTGCGCCACTCGCATGGCCTTTGCGCCCTGCGACTCATAGATGTAGGCCGCAAGGCCAAGCGGCGATGTATTGGCGTGTTTGAGCGCATCGTGCTGATACTTGAACGAAGATATCGTGAGAAACGGACCTTCGACTTCTTCTTGTTGAAGAGTGGAGCAGTTGGTGAGATCAAAAACCGCCGTTGGGCGAACGAAGTTGCCCAGAGTTAAACGCGTTTCCAGGTTTTCGGGCTGCCCCGAGCCGCCAAAAAGCGCTTTCCCCTTTTCGCCGAGCGCTTTTGCGACGGCAGCGGCGTAGCGTTCTTTTTTCTTCGCACTTACGAGGGGACCTATGTCAGTTTGCTCATCGAGAGGATCACCGATTTTGAGCTTACCGACTTCGGTCGTGAGAACTTCTAAAAATTTATCGTAGATCGACTCTTGCACGAAGAGTCTTGAGCCCCGCAAACAGGAAGGCTGTACGGCAAGTAAACAACTTTTGATGAGACGCGGCATCTGCTTTGCGAAATCAAAATCTTGAAACACGAGGACAGAATTCCGACCACTCAAAGCAAGATGCGTTTTCTTGAGTAGATCGGACGCCTCACGCTGAACGATTCGGCCCGTCTCGGTACTTCCAATAAGAGAGATGGTTGAAATTCCAGGATGCTGAATGAGAGCCTGGCCAATGTTAGCGCCCGAGCCATGCAGACAGTTGAACGCGCCAGGCGGCAACCCTGAGCTCGAAACAATCTCGGAGAAAACACTTAATGTCCTCGGAGTCAGCGACGAAGGCTTTGCGATAATCACGTTCCCCGATGCTAAAGCGGGAGCAAGACGCGAGACGAGCGCCCCAATCGGATCTGTCCAAGGAAGGAGGAGCGCGACGACGCCTAACGGCTGCCGACTCGTGGAAGCTGAGAAGTCAGCGGCAAAGAGTCCGGGTTCGGTTGCTTGCAACGAGGCCTCGGCATGAAACTCAACTTGCGCAATCGCGCGTGAAATCGCTTCGCGTGTGAATTTGATCGGTTCGCCACTTTCGCGCGCCTGAGCTTCGGCCAGATCCGTTGCACGCTCTTTCATTTTTTGGGCAAGGCCACGCAAAAGTGCTGCTCTCTCATACGGCGTCGTCTTTTGCCAGCTCGTCCAAGCTTTGTTGGAAGCCTGAACCGCCGTAACAAGATCCATCAGATCCGACTCAGGTGCTTGGGTGATAAGTTCGCCTGTTGCGGGCTCGCGGAGCTCGCGCCAGGAATCTTCAAGTGGAGCTTTAAACTCGCCGCCGACAAAGTTTTGCACGGTCTTCATGAGATGATCCTTTTGGGCCCCTTCAACGCGTGCCCCACCCTAGCTCAATAGCGGGTCCGGCCCGACCTTGTAAAGACGCATCCTCACGAAGGTTTTTAAGAACTCCCGACTTTTCTCGAGGGCTTGCGCGACTTTCACCTTGCTCGCTCGAGGCCCCCAGTCCTAATCTTTTGCCATGCATGATCAGGACCCGCGCAGTACGCCCAAAGGCCCGTCTGAGAAGACCGGGTTCAAAGTTAAAGAAGAAGTTGAAGAGTGCACGAACACAAATCAGCGCCTGGGCCAATCTATCCAAAAACTCAATTCAGAAGCCAAGCATGGCCACAGTCACGCTCACGGGCACTCTCACGCGTTCGGCGCGCACGATCATGCTCACGGCGCCATCGGCAACATCCGCTTCGCGTTTTTCTTAAATCTCTCGTTCAGTATCCTTGAGCTTGTCGGGGGACTCTGGATCGGTTCGATGGCCATCGTTGCGGATGCTATTCATGACTTCGGCGACGCGATCAGCCTCGGGACAGCATGGGGACTTGAGCGTTATGCCAACCGAAGCCGCGACCGCAAATTCAACTTTGGCTATCGCCGCTTTTCTCTTCTCTCTGCACTCATCTCGGGACTCGTGATTTCAACAGGTTCGGTCTTCGTCATCGTGGAATCCCTTCAACGTCTGAATCAAACTCAGCCGCCCGCAAGTGGCGCGATGATCGCGCTCGCGTGCGTGGGCCTGGCGATCAATGGCTTTGCGGCTTGGCGACTTTCGCGCGGCAAAACCCACAACGAAAAGATGCTGACCTGGCATCTGATTGAGGATGTCCTAGGTTGGGGCGTGGTTTTGGTCGGAGCGATCGCCATTGCGCTCACCAATCAAGCCTGGATCGATCCCGCACTCGCAGTTGGCCTCGGCATTTTTGTTCTCTTCAACGTTCTCAAACATTTAAAGACGACGATTTATCTTTTCCTTCAGGGCCGCCCCCTGAACTTCAGTGAAGATCTTTTCCGCGCTGAAGCGCTCGCCGTTCCCGGAGTGAATCATATTGATCATCTCGCCGTCTGGTCGCTCGACGGAGAAACGAGTATTCTCTCGGCGCGCCTTCATCTGCACGCCGTACGCGACCCACTTGAGATTGAAAAGATCAAAGATGGCGTAAGGCGAGCGGCTTTACGCCAGGGAGCTCAAGCAACACTTGAGACCTGCCTCCACGAAAAAGCCCCGCACCCGAAAGATGAAATCTAATTCTTTAATCCGAAGGTCGGGTCGGGGTGCATAGAAGTTCGTCACCGCCTCCCAACCTTCGGAATCTCACTGTGAGACGTTCTCTGCGCCTCCCGAGCCGATTGCCCGAAATCTCGATTTTCCGTCAAGCGCGTAGTCGCTGAAAAAAAACTCGACCGAGACTAAAGCCTCTCCTCCATTAGTCCTGGTGAGAACCGATCAGTTATGCGGCCACATTGAAGCCGTGCACTTGCGGCCATGAAGGTCGGGCCGGTCTTAGGTGTGAAAGGGGCATTTATGAAAACGTCTGCTCAAAAACTCTTCTCGAAATTCCAGTCGAGAGTCCAAGCTTCTGTCGGTATCGGACTCTGTGCGCTGGCGCTGACGACGGCGGGTTGTAACAAGCAGCCGGGTAGCTTCTCGCTCCTCTCCGACGGTAACTCGTTCAAACAGAACGACGTCGAGATCAACGGTAAGATCGACGTCCTCTGGGTCGTCGATAACTCAGGCTCGATGCAGACTTCGCAAGAAAACGTGGCGAAGAACTTCTCGAGCTTCATCTCGAAGTTCAAAGATAAAGGATATGACTTCCGTATCGCGGTGATCACGAGCGACGCGTACCGCGTGGCTCCTTATGTCGGTGCATCAGCTGACCGCGCAAAGTTCCGCGACGGCGCAAATGGGAAAAATTCCGGTGTCTTTGTTATCAATCCGGATACGCCGAACCTTGAGCAGACGTTCATCACGAACATCATGCAGGGAATCTACGGCTCAGGTGACGAGCGCGCGTTCTCTTCAATCGAGTGGGCTTTGGATTCAACACAAAACGCTCCGTACATCCCGAGCGACTTCTTGCGCGAAGGTGCTTTCTTAGCGGTGATCATCGTTAGCGACGAAGATGACTTCTCATACGATGGCGGCTCGCTCAACGAGAATTACAGTGACACTCGTATGCACAAAGTCCAGCGCTACGTCGAGTACCTCGATCAGAAGATGAAAGTTGTCGATGGCGCCCGCTCGTCGAAGTACAACGTGAACGCCATTTCGATCCTCGATGATTCATGCCGCCTGCAACTCGACCCCGGCGGAAACGGCGCGCAGAAAATCGGCCGTCGCTACATCGAACTTGCTGATGCAACCGGCGGCGTGAAAGGTTCACTTTGCAGTGACTTTGGTTCCACGCTCGCGGATATCTCATCGAAGATCATCCAACTTCGCTCGAAGTTCTATCTGGGCGGTGAGCCGAATCCGGAAACGATCCGCGTGATCGTGAACGGCCAAGAAATTCCCCGCGTGGTCCCCGGAGTTCAAGAAGGTGGCTTCATCTACGACTCCTCTGATAACAGCATCATGTTCGTAGGTGATGGTTACACGCCTGGACCTGGCGCAAACATCCAGGTGAGCTTCGATCCGAAAGGTCTCCGTTGATCCCTTTCGGAAATAACCGAAGAGCCTAAGAAACTCTCTTTGCCCTCTGAAAATTGAACGACCTATACTGAAGGCCTCTATGAGAGGCCTTCGTCTTTCCATCATCCTGCCGCTAGCCATCGCTGTGATCGTCGGTACGATTTGGGGTCTATGGATCCGACGCAACCACGAGTTAAAAGACGCAGCCTCTAGCGCAACGGCTGAGATTCATGTTTTAAGCTATCGCGGGCTTCTCAGCTCTTCACTCCTGAAGCGCTTTGAGAGCGAAACTTCGATCCGCGTCGTGCTGACCGAAGCGGAAACTCCCGAAGCCCTCTGGGAAAAGCTTGAAGCCGCAACTCCCCAGAGTTTTGACTTAGTTACGCTTTTTTCCTATCAGATCCCTTTAGCTGCAAGTCTCACGAGACTCCAGCCCCTTCCCCTCTCAAAACTCAAGAACCTGCAGTCGATCTCGCCTGACTTCCGCGAGATCCCGGTCGATCGAAGTTTTGAAGCCGTTGTGCCCGTTCTTTGGGGAATTTCCGGTCTGTTGACCGACACGCGAAAAATCGCGCAACCGCCGGAAACGATCCA
>SYLX01000003.1 GCA_005808505.1 Bdellovibrionales bacterium
CAATCCCCGATGCCTCCAAGGCCGTGGATATCGCGAAATCGAGTTTGAATAACTCGTATAAACTCCTCGAGGGAAACTGGGGCGATCTCACAACAACTTGGGCTACGTTGCTCAACGATTACGAGACCGTCATCCATAACGCCTGCCGCTCCATGAACGTTCCCCACGTCAATGCAACACCCGAGGGTCAGCCCTTACAAGCCATCTCCGACGAGAGCCCGGTTTATTACTACGAGCCAAGCGGCGTAAAGACGATGCTCGAAAAAGGCAAAAACCTCATCACCATGACAACGAACATGTCGATCGCGAATGCTGCGGCCAACTTTGCGCTGGCTGAATTTTGTATCACGAACAATTTGGCTTCCGTTTTAGAAATGAATCTCGGTCGAACTGAAGATTTAAAACTCGATCCGAACGCCGCTTACTCTGCCTCAAACTCTTTCGAGCAAGGGGGCGACATGCACGGCACTGGCGGTTACACCGCGGCTTATACGATGTCTCTTTATTACCGCGGTGTCATGGCGGGCCTCTTACTCTTCCGCGACCGTCTGATGGCGGCCGGCAAATGGAACAACACCGTCGTTCAATTCCTTTCAGAGTTCGATCGGACTTCGTACACCGGCGGTGGAGGCTCAGGGCATGGGTTCCAGCAGATGATTTCATCCGTCATCTCCGGCGCAATCACCGGCGGACCTTACGTTGTCGGCAATATTTCAAAACTTCCGCAGCAGGGTGAAGGCACTCAAGGCTTGGGCCTGCCGATTGATAACTACATTTCAAACGAAATGCCCACGGCGGCTACCATGGCTTCAACCGTCACGGCGATTCTCGCCGTCGATCGCAACCCCTGGAAGAACATCGCGCCTCCCCTCGTGAGCTTGAACGGCAACGGAACGCTTAATTATCTCTACGGAAAAGGGAAACTGATCGGTTGATCAGGCAGACGAATATGAAATTGAGTTCAACTCTCCATGCTGCCAAGTGGTTGTCGATCGCGCTCGCGATGATGCCGTTTTTCATGAACTGCACTGGCTTTTCGCCAAACGTGAAAAACGGCGTAACGATTCTGCCTTCCGATTCACCTTCGATGTCGCTTTCGGTAACGGAGGAAATGGGTTCGCGAACACTTCCCGTCAAAGACTCCGACGCGATCGTAGTGGGCCAATCATATTCAATTTCGGTTCAAAAGATTTCGACCCAGGCATTGGAAAGTTCAGAAGGAATTTTGGCAGACCTCAGTCTGACATGGACTTTGACGACGCTTCCCGAAGGAGCATGTACCCTTCTAAGTGCGGATCCCGCGAGTTTTAGTCGCGAACTAAAATGCGCGGTCTCGGCCGCCGTCAGAGTTGAGATCCAAGATGCAAGCGATCCGACTCGAAAAATTGTCATTACAAAAAATGCGATTGTGCCTTCACAGCTCCAAGGCTCGGGCAAAACTTTATATGAGTCGAAATGCATGGCTTGCCACGGCCCGCTCGCAAGTTCCAGCATTGCCGATAAAACACCGGCTCAGATCGCGTTGGCTCTCGTGCACGTTCCTAGCATGTCGCATCTGAAAGAACTCACTCCAACCGAGATCCATTCCCTGACCCGAGTTCTTGACTCTAGCCCTGACGCGGACCCTACACCGATGCCCTCGCCCACGCCCGGGCTTCCGAACCTTGACGGCGCAAAGCTTTACGCAACCCACTGCTCAAAGTGCCATGGCGCACTCGACTCCAGTCAGAAGCTGAGTCGCACGTCGCTACAGATCAAGACCGCGATTGCTTCCGTGGCATCGATGAAATCTCTTTCCTTTCTTAAACCCGAGGAAGTCGACGCGATCGCGGAGGCCTTAAAGCCCGCCGCCGTTGTCGAAAAAGTCCCGGTCAAACGCAAAGGTCGGATGGTAGGTCGGTACTACATTTCTGATTTGTTTAGAGAGGTCTTCCATTCACCAAGCTTCGCAATCGATACAGCCATCAGACCGATTCTTTATAAACCGAACATCTTCGGTACCGCCTGCGATGTGAACAGCTCTTTTGCGGGACAAGATTGTGGAGCAGTCATCTCCGGAACAAGCGCGGATCTTTTAATGGAATCGACAACCGTTCGTCAGCTTACGAAACTCAAAGCTTGCGAAGACATTCTCCACAGTAGTGCCGCGGTTCTCACTGCTGCCGGGCTGACTTCGGGGCTAGCGAGCGCTACTTCTCCCAAAGAAGTGACGGACGCACTTTTGCCCGAGATGTTTAGCCTCTTCCACCGGAGTCGCCCGATGAAGGCAGAAGAACTCAAAGCCTATTCGACAATGGTGAAAGCCTTGAAGACGAAAACTCCAACGATGACACCCATGGATCAGTGGCGAGCCGTCTTACTTGCGATGTGCGAGAGCCCCGAATGGGAAGCTCTCTAAAATTGTGAAAAGTCCGCTCTTACTCAGGCTTCGAGAAAAGGATCAATCGAAGCAAATCGGCCTCACATCGTTCCGAACTCAGCCGAGCTTTCGACGAAAAAGTTGAAGTCTTCGTCGATTCAACTTTGATTCGCCTTGGATCTTCGAATCTGGGTGCGGGATAGGTGTCGAAGACCGCATCTAAAGTCAACTTTGCGGCTTCGAAGTCGACTTGCCAAAAACGCGACTCAGGTTCTGAGCCTTCCAACTCTAAGCAAACACGCGATACAAAATTTGAGATCTCTTTCGAATTGTCAGGCGCACGCACAGTCCCTTTGACCGTTTTTCCTGACGGGAGCCCGATCGTCATCACGTGTCCGCTGTGATCGAGCGTCTGCGGCAAGCTGTAGTCCGCCATCCAAATTTTCGAATCGCGCTTTAGACGATCGAGACCCTCGCGACTGAACGCTTCGCGAATGAAAGAATGCACTTTCTCGACTTTCTGAACGCATCTTTGCGATGTTGCACAATCTGGGTTCAGCAGAGCGAAGAAAGCCTCGTGGAGAAGAAGGCCAATTTTATCGTCACCACTGAGTTCGTTAAATCGATCGGTTGCGAGAAGAATATGCGGCGTATACCGAGTCGCGATTTGCTCCTGGACGCAACCGCTCTGCGACAGGGGGGCCGAAGGGAGGAGAGTGATCACCGCATCCGCGAGGTCCATTAACTCGTACTTCATCAGAACATGGAGCGCGGCTTCTCCCAAACCCGGAACAACCTGGTCCAGATCCACTAATTTTCGGCTCAACAATGTTCGATCGAATGAAACGAACATGAGTCCTGGAGTTTTCTCCAAAGCTTCGACGTAGCGTTGATCAACTTCTTCTCCGAAGTAAGTGCCCGTTGGATAAGACGATGTCGCAAACTCATAGAGCTTAAGACCTTGCTCCGTGCGACAGCCCGTGCCGCAGTTGCCAACGCGGATGTTGGCTTCTGCCGAATGCGAAAAGAGTCCGACGAAAGCAAATACTCTGAGAGCGATCGCGATTTTGTTTTTAATCATCACGTAGCAACCTCTTATCGACAGGAAAAACTTGAATGCAAAGTTGGTATACAGTGTCGGCACCGTCTTCGCCATAGGTCAGGGAAGAAGCATTGTTCTCCAGTTCGCGTATGGCGGCTCGTAAATGAGCCAGGGCCTTCGAGTTGCCAACGAAGGATAACGAAGTAACGTCTCTTTCATTCGCGGGAATCGTTTCGAGTGATTTCGAAGCAAGCCCAAGAACCATATGATGGTGCTTGCGAAGGATCGAATCGGAAGGACCATCCACGCTCTCAACGAATCCACTCGGCGCCTCGATATCGCCGTCATCGTCACGCGAGAGCAGGCTTTGCTCTTCTAAGCTTTGGATCGTTTTTGCTGCTTCTTCTCTTCCAAAACCAAAGCGCTCTGCAATCGCGTCCAAACTACGAAGCTTTTTTGGTAGGTAGGCCGCCGCAAGAACGGCCAAGTGCCGCGGACTTTTCAAGTACTCGTACGAGGATGGTTCTAAGACCGAGACCTCGTGCTTCGCTGGGAATCCCATTTCTACGAGTAAGGCATTTTTTTGCTCTACAGTTAAATCTAGGTATCCGAGGAGTTCTTTCGCTCGCTCTCTCGAGAGGTTCCATCCGCGCTCTTCTTTGAAAGCTTCGGTAAGCGACGCAGGCGCGACCCCCAGCTTCTTTGCAAAAGCACGAAGGGAGAAACGATGATTTGCCGAGCGACGTCGGTCAAAATCCTCTTTCAGGTACTTTAGGAATTGAATCTGCCAAGATTTCAAATCGTTTCAACTTTCAGTTGAGAGTCCGAACTTCATCTCTTGCGAGGATTCGCGGGGTTAGGAAGATATCTCAACGCAAAACTATCTACATCAACTCTAAGAACTGGGCATTAACGAATATCTGTTCAGTTCAACTGAACAAATTCGGACCGCTGGCCTACCTAGGAAGCTCTCGTGTCCAACCTGACTGAACGGTTTCATCACCTTTGAGGTTCAGTTGTCCGCCGGGCCTGCCGAGTTATTGGCTTAGCGGAGTGAGAATGTCTACCTACTGCGGGGTTCTATTTCAGGGGTTTCAGAAATCGTTCCCGACGGTAGCGATTGCCCTGATTTCTTGGCTATTATTTCCTAGCTTGGCTCTCTCAAAACCAGGCGTGACTTACCACGGACGGATTCTCAAACCAAACGGAAGCGCACTCGAAAGCTCGCAGGTGCGGTTCAAGCTCCAGATTCGCTCGCCGGGAGCAGAAAACTGCCTTTTGTACGAAGAGGAGCAAACCAAAAACCTCGCAGGCTCCGGAGGCGTTTTCTCGATCACGCTAAATGACGGAAGTGGTCTGCGCGGTGTGGCCGATGAGTTTGCATCCGGCCAACGACTTTCGCTCCAGCGAGTTTTTCAAAACCGACCTGGATTGCCCACGACATTGAGCAACTGCGATTCTGGATCAAGCTATCAGCCGGATTCGAATGATGGTCGCTGGCTCGTCGTGTCTTTCAAAGATGCCACTATGACCGCGTGGGAACCCATGCCGGCACAAATGATTAACTACGTACCCTTTGCCCTCGAAGCGACGAGTCTCGCCGGATTTACTCCACAAAATTTCTTGAGAGTCGAAGACCTTAGCGGTGCTCCCGGAGCCGCAACGGCCTTTTCGGGCACCCAGATGAGCGAACTCGTGAGCTTGATCACTGGCACCAGCACGCTTTATGCACGCGCGAATCAGTTGGGCGGAGTATCGTTGCCTACGCTTTCCAGCGGACAGAGCCTACAGTGGAACGGGACGGGTTGGTCTGCGGTTAATACAGTTTCAATGGAGTCGGACCCGACGGTCCAAGCTTTTGCGAAAGCAGCTTTACCGAACTGCGCGAACGGCGAAGTTCTGAGGTCAAACGGCACTGCGTTTGCGTGTGCAACGGATATTACTTCGGGAGCAGCCACCGATGCGACGACTTCCGCGAAGGGCGTCGTACAGATCTCGCCCACGGGAGGCATCAGCGTTTCTGGGGGTGTGCTTTCTCTTCCTGATCAAGGGAGCATTACCGCCGGCAGTAGTTATTCGAAAGTCACCATCGATGCGAAAGGTCGCGTAACGGCCGGAACCACGTTGTCTGAAACCGATGTTCCATCGATCACGAGCGCATGGGCAGGCACCATCGACGGTTCGAAAGTTTCAGGAACGATCGGCGGTTCGACGGCCCTATCAACTTCAGGCGCCATCACGACGGGAGGGTCAGTTGGTGGCCGCGCTTTCAATGTGTTTGACGCCGACACAAACAAAATCACTTTACTAGCGCCCGCCTTGAGTGCCGATTATTCACTCACTTTGCCGAGCGCGCTGCCAACTTCGAACGGGCAACTCCTCTCGGCAGATACTCTCGGACAGCTCTCGTGGATTGCTCCCGCTTCAAACTCTGTCGCTGGCTCCTCTCTCGATGACGGCAAGATTTGGGTCGGAAACGGATCGAACGTAGCCAACGCGGTTTCTCCTACGGGCGATGTTTCGATGACCAACTCCGGCTTATTTTCGGTAACGAAAATTCGGGGGCAAAGTGTCGCCGCAATTCCTCCGGTTGTAGGCCAGGTCCTTCGCTTTAGCTCATCGAACGCCTGGGAAGCGGCCAACGTCTCCGTAAGTGATTTGAAGAAGTCAGACGGCACTCTGCAATTCGGTTCGGCATCTTGCACGGCTGGACAAACTCTGAACTGGTCTTCACTCACCGACACGTTTGCGTGCGTGAGCATTTCGATCGTCAATACGCAGGTCTCCGGCCTCGGTAACGCTTCGACAAAAGACTACGGAATGGCTGCGGGTCATTTGGTGGAACTTGATTCCGGCGGCAAAATACCGGCCTCCCTCCTGCCGTCAGGAATGAGCACTCAGTGGACAACTTCGGGAGCAAACATTCATTACACCAGCGGCAATGTCGGAATCGGCACAAGCTCACCGGCGCAGTTGCTTCATGTCGCGGGTTTGGCGCGTTTAACTCCGGTGGCAATCTCTTCCGGCGCGGCCGGCGATTTTGGATTTGATAGCGCTGACAGCAACAAGCTGAAATTCCATAACGGAACCGCTTGGCAAACGGTAAACACTGGCGGCGGTGGCTCGGGCGATTTTTTAGCGAATGGATCCGTCAACATGACAGGTTCGCTCAAGGTTGTTGACGGCACCATCGCCGCACCCGGCTTGGCCTTTGCGAGCGATACCAATACGGGAATCTTCAAACCTGCAGGTAACACAATTGGATTTTCGGCTGGGGGAGCCGAGAGAATGCGTTTGAATTCGACTGGACTTGTTGTTGAAGCCGCGATTTCCCTTCGCAACACAACGACGCCAAGTGCGACGAGTAATTACGCGAAGTTTTACATGAAGTCCGGGAGGCCCTACTTCTTTGACGACGCGAGCGTGGAGAGCAAGGTCTACAACTCGAGCGATGCGATCGTTGGAGTTCAAGGTACCTCAGGAGCACCAGCTTTTTCATTTCTTGGCGATACCAATACGGGAATGTATCGCCATGGCACGAATTCAATTGGCTTCACCGTTGCCGCCGTGAACCGATTCAATCTGGATTCAAACGCGTTTCAGTCTCCAAACGTTGGCGCGAGTTACATCACCTCTGCGAACGGAGTCGCAAGCGCTCCGACGTACGCTTTTACCGGTGATCTTGATTCTGGGATGTGGCGACCGGCGGCGGATACGATTGCATTCAGTACGGCGGGCACTGAGCGGGTACGGATAAACTCCGATGGCTCGATCGGGATTGGAACTGGCAGTCCTTCTGAAAAGCTTCACGTCGTCGGAAATCTCCGTGTCCAAGGATCAACGGATTGCACCCTCGGCAATGGTTCTGGTGGAACCAGCTGTTCCTCAGATCTCCGACTCAAAACTAACATTCAAGAAATTGCGAATCCCCTCGAGAAACTTTTGTCACTTCGCGGAGTCGAGTTTGATTGGAATGAAAAATCCCAAAACCCTGGGAGACACGACATTGGCGTTATTGCTCAGGATGTAGAAAAACAATTTCCTACTGCCGTAATCGAGGATTCCAAAACGGGATTCAAAAAGGTCGATTACGCCGTGCTTGTTGCTCCCGTCATCGGTGCGTTGAAGGAACTACGTAGGCGTTTGGTGGAGCTTTCTGGCTCATCAGACCTGCACTCAAAAGAACTTGAGTTCGTGAACGCCCGCGTTTCTCAGCTTGAATTTTTGTTAACCGCTAAAAACGAAGAAATTTTCAGGCTGAAGGCTGATTACGATAAACAGAAAATTGAGAACGCTGAAATGAAAGTGCGTATCGAGAAAATCGAACTGATCCTCACATCAAAATAACTTCATCTTGGTCACATGATTTAGCCCGCGAGATCCGCCGCAGCGGTTTCGCATTGCATCCCGGAATGGTGCCAGGCACCTTTGCGGGATGCGACGCTTCTGCAAAAGGAAACTGGTACCGCCGAAAAATTTGGTAAGATCCTTACGACACCAGCCGATCACAGGCTTCGCACTGCAAAGCACGACCCCGCTTCGGTCGCGCTGAGGATTGCGCGCCGCTTCTGCAAAAGGAAAGTGGTACCTATGAAACCGTTCGCTTCTCCCGACCTCTACGACATCGATAGCCTGCTCACTTCCGAAGAACGACAAATTCGCGATGTCGTTCGCCAATTCGTGAGCAAAGAAGTGATGCCGATCATCGACGATTGTTTCATGAACGATCGTTTCCCGAAGCACCTCATCCCACAATTAGCGGAGCTCGGAACATTCGGTTCGACCATCCAAGGTTACGGATGCGCGGGCCTCAATCCGACAGCCTACGGACTCATCATGCAGGAACTTGAACGAGGTGACTCAGGTCTCCGCAGCTTCGTGAGTGTTCAAGGGGCGCTTGCGATGGGCGCGATCGCGAACTGGGGAACGGAAGCACAGAAGCAAAAGTATCTTCCGAAGATGGCCAAAGGTGAGCTGATCGGATGCTTTGGTCTCACCGAGCCTGACTTCGGCTCAAACCCTGCGGGAATGGTCACGCGTGCACGCAAAGATGGCGACTCATATGTCATCAACGGAGCGAAGACTTGGATCACCAATGGCGGAATCTCTGATCTCGCGATCGTGTGGGCGAAAGTGCCCGAAGAGAACGATCGCATCAACGGATTCATCGTGGAGAAGGGAACAAAAGGATTCTCCACGCGCGACATCCACAAAAAATTCAGCCTGCGTGCGAGCGTGACAAGTGAACTTCACTTTGAAGATTGCCGCGTCTCCAACTCGCAAAGACTGGATGTCGTTGGACTAAAAGGTCCGATCTCATGCCTGGTCAATGCGCGCTTCGGAATTTCGTGGGGAGCACTCGGTGCCGCGATGGCGTGCTACGACGAAGCGCTGAATTATGCAAAGACGCGCATCCAATTCGATAAGCCGATTGCGAGCTACCAACTTGTTCAAGCAAAGCTCGTGAAGATGGTCAGCGAAATCACGAAAGGACAACTGTTGGCACTTCAGCTTGGCCGCCTGAAGGATCAAAACAAAGCGACAGTGCAACAGGTTTCGCTCGCGAAGATGAACAACGTGGCCCTCGCCCTCGATTGCGCGCGAGTGACTCGCGACGTTCTGGGAGCTTCCGGCGTTACGCATGAGTATCAGTGCGGGCGCCACATGATGAATTTGGAAAGCGTGACCACGTACGAAGGAACCGACGATATTCACCGTTTGATTCTCGGAGAACACATCACCGGGATTCCGGCTTACCGCTGATCGGCGGCGGGGCTTTACGCTCCGTCGGGCTTTCGCTCCCGGCGAGGCACACGCGATCGTCGCGAACCTCGCTAACCCCGCAGTCCTAGCGGCGACTGTTCATTATCCGTGCGCCGCCACGAGCTCCCGAATTCGCTCCCGACGA
>SYLX01000030.1 GCA_005808505.1 Bdellovibrionales bacterium
AGAAATTACTACGCTCTCAGATGTGCGCCGTTTGGCTTACAGCGGGATTCATCCAAATGCGGTCCACCTTTTAAATCGCGATATTCGCGCTTTGAAAAACGTGAAGAACCAAGATGCCCGCGTTACGAAACTTGCGTCCATTTTGAATCTGCGAATGCAGGATCTGCGCACGAAAAACTTAGATGCTGCTTACTCGACTTACTACGGGAAGCATTTGAACTCCGCGACTCTTAGAGCGTACGGAGACTTACTTGAAAAGATCAGCGAAGGCGGAAGACTTTCGCAAAGCGCGGATAAGTTTTTGATCGAAACGATGGAGCGAGCTGAGACGGGCAAGAAGAGAGTTATTGCTGGTTTCCCTGCGGGTTACATTTTTGCGCACAAAACCGGGACGCAGCACGCTCGCGTTTGCGATTTTGGAATCATGAGAAAGATTGAAGGCGATAAACGTGTCGTGATCGCCGCCTGCACTCGCAACATCGCCTCCCTTACAAAAGCTGAACACGTTTTGAAAAGCGTTGGCGAAGCTGTGTACAAATCGGGATTATTCAAAGCAGGCCTTTAATCGATCTCGTCTTTGCAGTACTCAATAGAGTATGGATGGACGACGATTGAACCCTCCTATTCGTTTTATGCTCGTGACGGCCTTGTGTTCGTTGACGATGAACATAACTCCCTCCCTCTCGTTAGCTGCAAAGAAGTCTAAGGCTCAAACCGAGCAAAAAGAAAAAAAGCCAAAGAGTTGGACCAATGAGTTTCGCCGCGAGATCGCAAAGATCGACCAGCGAACTCCGGGTGATCTCGGAATCTACGTAAAACGTCTCGGGGATGGAACTGAGGTAAATTACCAAGCCGACCGCAGATGGTATTTGGCATCGACCGTAAAGGTGCTCGTCGCAATCGCGCTCTTACAGAGGCAAGAGCAAGGCCTTGTCGACTTAAATAAAGAGATCACGCTTCAGAAATCGGATTACGTCGATGGATCCGGAGAGGTGCTCTGGAAGGAACCAGGTACCAAACTTACGCTTGGTTACTTGCTTGAGAAAATGCTCACACAAAGTGATTCGACAGCGGCGGATATTTTGATTCGCGAGATCGGTGTGGATGAATTTAATCGACAGATCCAAAAGTCGATCGCCGGTAACGGCTTCGGGAAAATCACGACGCTCCTTCAGGTGAGATACGACGCGTACGGTGAGCTCAGTCCCAAGGCCGCAAACCTCACGAATATGGATTTCATCGATTTCAAAAAGGCGAAGTCGCCCCAAGACCGGCTGATGCTAGCGGCCTCGCGGATGCAGGAAGACCCAGTCAACTTGAAATCCAAATCGATCGACGATGCTTTTGAGAAGTACTACAAGAAGGGACTCAACTCGGGAAGCCTCGAGGCCTTCGGTGATGTGCTCGAGAAGCTTGCGAAAGGCCAGCTCCTCAACGAGGCGAATACCAAACTCGTGATGGGTTATATGGAGACGATGGTCACCGGAGAGAACCGAATTAAAGCGGGCTTGCCGGATTCGGTCAAATTCGCCCAAAAGACGGGAACCCAAATTCGCCGAATCTGTAACGTTGGCATCATGGAGCCGCCGTCAGGACCGATCGTCGTAACGGCGTGCTTGGAAAAGTTCAAAGACCCCGCTCAGGCCGAGAAGGCTCTCGCCTCTATCGGTCGCGCCCTCGCGAAAACTCTTTGAGGGCGCTCATTCGTTTCGGATAAACGGAAAGCTCTTCTTAGCGTCGAACCGAAACGCATTCTTTCAGCTCATCGTTCGCTTCAAGCCAAGCCCGTCGCGCAATCGGCGTCAGATTTTTTGACTGGCGAAGGCGGGTTTCGCTCTCTTTCAAAACCGCACGGTTGCACAGGTTTTGTGGAAAGAGCTCGCGGAAGTAAATGCGCACAAGCTGATCGTTGGACTTCCAATCAATTGAACTCAAACGCTCAAAGAAGGGTTGCTTAAAGGGCTCCGTCAACTTCGGAAGATTCCAGTTGTTGAAGTAACCTGAAGCCATACGAAGCGTGCTCGAAGGTACGGATTCGGGCTTCTCAAGACTTGTCCAGAACTTCCGTTTGACTTCGATTTCCGGAATTGCCGCGCGAGCGGCATAGGCATGTCGCTTTCCGGCTGTCGAGGCGTCACGTTTTTCTTCCGCATCGATGAGCGCTGTCGCACCGGTTGCACCTGTAGAAGCAAGAGTCTTCACGATGTTCCAACGACGATCTTGATCAAGCTGCAGGCCTTGTGGAATTTCTTCTCCCTTGAGATTCCGACTTAAAGTGGCAAGAGCATCGGGGGTTTGCGCGATCGAAACGTAGAAGTCGTAGAACATCATCTGCGAATCGCTTCCTGCCAAAGCTTGTTTCTGGCGATTCCAGATCACGGCTTCAAATTGTGGGGCGAGCGCGTTTCGTTGTTCGGGCGTCAAAAAGCGGTGGTAGTACTCGCGGATCGTGCTGTTGCCACCAAGGAGAGAAGCTAAAAGAGTCTCTTCTTTCTCGGCTTCTAATCCTTTTAGGGCCGTGTCGAAGTATTCGGTGATGGGGAGCTGACCGTCTCGCACCATCTGCGCAAGCGTGCTCCAAATCTGGAGCCGTAACAGCGGGGATTCGATGGCACCAACAAGAGCAGCACGAGATTGTTTGAGCGAAACGGCATCTAAAGCAAAGAGCGCGTAGTCGTGATCGTCGACGTTCGGGTACACGAACTCTGGACAAGATTTGCCGATGAGTTCTTTCACCGGTGTCGATCGTTTCGAATAAATCACGTCAACTGAATCTGCGAGACGAAGTGTTCCGCCTTGAGTGGAAGCAAACAAACCAACGCGTGTTTTGTGTGGCGAGAGAGTTTTCGATGTACTCGGAGTTTGTTCGATCGAGAAAGTTTTGAGCTTTCCGTCTTGGCAGCTCCATTTCGCTTGTACGCGGTTAGGACCCGATGTTTTGAGCCAGGCGCGCGTCCATTCTTTCAAATCTTTGTTCGAAGCTTTCGCAATGGCGGAGATGAAGTCTTCGCGAACCGTATTCTTGAATGCGTGATCTTTGAAGTAGCGACGAATGCCCTCGCGGAAACCTTCTTCACCCACATAGAAGTGAAGCTGTTGAAGGCTTGCGGCACCTTTAGCGTAAGTGATGCCGTCAAAGTTTCCTTTGGCTGAACGCACGTCAGGCACGGGAGTTTCGATAGGATGGGTGGTCACAAGCTGATCTTGCCAGTAACCCCAACCTTTGCTGTTGAACGAGCGCAGAAGCGCACCCTTGGCGTTCATAGCGCGATCAAGCGAGATTGTAGCCATGTAGCTAGCAAAACTTTCGTTGAGCCAGAGATCGTTCCACCACTTCATCGTCACAAGATCGCCGAACCACATGTGCGCCATCTCGTGGAGAATCAAACTATCGCGGCCTTCGTAAATTGATTGAGGAACGGGACCGCGGAAAATAAAGCGCTCATTTAGCGTGATCGCGCCGGGATTTTCCATTCCGCTCGAACCGAATTCGGGAATAAAGATCTGCCCGTACTTAGAGAACGGGTACTCGTAACCAAAATAATCATTGAAGAAGGCCAAACCTCTCTTCGTTGTCTCCATGATTCTAGAAACGTCGACGTGTTTGGCTAACGACTGACGAGCCCAAAGGTAAATCGGAGTCTCGCCAAGTTGATCTTTCCATTCGGCGTAAGGACCAGCCCCAACGAAGAGAAGATAAGTGCTGAAGGGTTTCGTCTTTGCGAACGTCGTCGTCGTGAATGCGCCTTCTGTCTTTGCGCTCTCAACCAATTCATTTGAAACGGCACGCCAATCTTTCGGCGCTTGAACTTGGACTCTGTAGGTCGCTTTCAAATCTGGCTGGTCAAAACAGGGGAAGAACTGATGCGCGTCGTACGGTTCAAAATCCGTAAAGAAATATTCGGCACCGTCTTCAGGGTCGATGGAACGTTGGAAACCAACACCCTCTTTATTGAATGCGCCAACGTAGTTGATTTCAATCTTGCTCGTCGGCGCTAGGGCGGCGGCCGGAATGTCGAAACTACCCGTGCGAGTCGTGAAGTTTTGGACCGGTTTACCGTTGACCGTAATTGATTCGATCTTCTTACCCACAAAATCGAAAGAGAGGGGCGCATTCGTTTTCGCGAGTTGCACGTTCGCGATTGTGCGACCGGAATAATCTTCGCCGCCCTTCGTAAGTTTGATCGAGATCTCGTAATCGACGCTTTTCACTTGGTTGCGGCGAAACTGCGAAAATTCGAAGCTGATGTTGTCGTCGTTTGGCCGTTGCGGCGCTGACTTTTTTGCGGATGCGGCATGAGTCACGCCATATGAAAGCGTCAGAATAATGAAAGCTGTAATCGTGACGAGGTTCGTGAGGCTTCGCTCTTTGCGCATATAACTCCCTGTTGGGTGACGAGGCACGAAGAGAGTCTCTTTCTCAACAGCGGCCGTCAAGAAATCGAGATGACACTAGTCACTTCAAGGATTCAAATAGCCTAGGGGGTGAGCGATGATCGTATGGTTGACGGGCGGCAGCGGACTCGTGGGAACTGAGCTCGTGAAGCTTCTTCTGAGTGAATCGAAAGTGAAGAAGATTGTTTCCTTCGGGCGCAAGCAACTTCCCTTTGATCACCCAAAACTTGTACAAGCCCAGCTCGATTGGCAAACAGAGCACCGACCTGATCTCGCATTTTGCTGTTTAGGGACGACGATTAAAAAAGCGGGCTCACAGGCTAACTTTCGTAAAGTTGATCACGACCTCGTCTTGGATTTTGCGCGCGTGGCAAAAGAGCGTGGAGCCGGTAAGTTTGTTGTCGTGAGCGCTATGGGAGCCAAGGCCTCTTCGAAATTCTTTTACAACCGCGTGAAAGGAGAAATGGAACAGGACTTAATAAAAGTCGGCTTTGACTCTTTAGTCATCCACCGTCCGAGTCTCCTTCTCGGAGACCGTACAGAGAAACGCTTCGGCGAAAGTCTAGCCATTAAACTTTTTCCATTTTTCCGGCCGCTTTTGAAGGGCCCCTTAGCAAAGCAACAACCTATCAAGGCATCGGCCGTTGCAAGCTCAATGTTGAAGAAAGGTCTTTCCGCGACCTCGCATGTTTTGGTGATGCGAAACGAAGACATGCTAGCGTTCCAGGCTTAAGTCGTTATTGGTGAGCCTAAACACCGCGCATTTTTGACCCTGCGCTCAGAGCCGTTTATCCTGGAGTCGTATCGCATCCGAACGCAACTTCGAGGCTCATCCATGACGAGTTCTTCCAGTAATTGGCGCTCTTTGGTTTCTGGTCTTCTTTTGCTCGCGACTTCGCTGGCTCCCGTCGAATCAAGAGCGAATGTGCTCGGCAACATGCAAACGTTTGCCGCGACACCGGATTCCTTGAACTTCGAAACGGTTCATTCTTCGAAGACGCTCGGGCGGAACCGATTCAACGTCGGCTTCTTCACCGGTTTTCTCCGAAACGAACTGACCGTCTTCGACGATCTGAACACGCCCGAATATCGGGAGTACAAAGATTCGTCTTTTCATTACGAGTTCATCGCGGCTTGGGGAATTACCGATCATCTTCAGTTGATGTATTCGCTTCCCGGCGTCTTTCAGCAAAGTGCCGACAGTGACGAAACGCCGAAGTACTACATCACCGAAGGGATTCACGATCACCGTATCGGATTGAAGTACGACTTCTCACAATCTAAATCTGGTGGTCTGGGTGCAGTGGTCTCCGTCGACATCCCCGTCGCGCAGAACGATCCCTACGTTGGCAATGATCCGAAGGCTATTTACAACGTTGAGTTGATCTATGATCATCTTCGCGAGCGCGACGGATTCGGTTTGAACGTTGGTTATCGGAAACGGCCGCTCGGAACGCCGCTCGCAAGCGCACCCCTTTACATGTTAGGGGATCAGCTGATCGCATCGGCTGCCTACGTCTACGGTCTGCATACGGACCAACGAGTTCATGCAGAGCTCTTCGGAGCTTTCCCCATGGGTGACTCGCTCTACAAAGAAAAAAAGCATGCGTCTTCACTTGAAGCTTTGCTGGCTCTTCGCCACGAATTTTTCACGGATTTTTGGGGGCATCTCGGTGGGACGATCGAAGTTTTGCCGCAGGGCCTTTCGCCTGATTGGCGCATCTATGCCGGTGTCAACTACACCTTCGGTGGAAGCAGCGATAGCGATCGTTCCTTGCGTGATGATTCGCGCGCGCGTCCACTCCGTATTTCTCCCGAAGTGGTGGAGCTTGATGCAGGCGGAAGAGAATCGTTCATGGTCACGGGAGGAAGCCCTCCTTACAGATACAAGCTCTCGGAGCCGGTTGGAGCGTTTTCCCCAAGCTCGGGCGTTTACCGAGCGCCGATGGAGTATGGAACAACCAATTTAATCGTAACCGATGATGATGGCAGCACGGTTGAGGCGTTCATCACCGTACGTGGAGCACGCCCTCGGGCATCGATGCCGATTTCGGATCTGACCGTGGAGCCATCTGAAGTTTCGATGTATCCAGGTAGCGCGCAACAGTTTACTCCGAGAGGAGGTCGCCCACCGTACTCCTACCGACTTTCGAAACGCTTCGGCCGCTTCGAAAGTGATCGCCAAGAATATCAAGCGCCAACAACGACAGGTAACGTCCAACTTTTGGTGGCAGATCAATCGGGCGGCGAAGTCCGTGTTCCGATCACAGTCGTGCCGCTCCCGAAACCGAACCGCGAACTCAGCTTGAAGAACGTAAACTTTATCTTCAACACGGCTGAACTGACTCCGGAATCGAAAACACTTCTGGATAACAACCTTGGCCAATTAAAAGGTGTCGCGATCGATAAGATCATCGTCGTCGGTCATACGGATAACAAGGGAAGTGATCAATACAACCAACGTTTGAGTCGCCTGCGTGCTGGAACAGTTGCGAGAGTCATTGCGCAAACGCTTGGTCTAGCCTCGAAGCAAGTCGATGCGATCGGGTACGGTGAAGATCAACCGATCGATACGAACGAAACCGAGCGCGGCCGGTTGAATAACCGGCGTGTTGAGTTGCGTGTTTATTACAAAAAGTAGTTAAGTGGTCCACGATATTTCGGTGGGCGCGGGACGTCTTGCTAGGGCGGTTGGATTGCGTACGGCCAGATTCTTGCTTTTCTGGCTGCCCGATGCGAAGAGACTGCCCCCATTGCAATGCTAAAGCGAAAACGTCCGACGACCGAATTCAGGTGATTCGCGACGGATCTTTTTGGCGTAAGTCAGATGGTCGCTTGATCATAAAGTTCAAGTGCCGAGCGTGCGGAAAACATTTCTCTCACGCCACTTTCGCAAAAGAATACCGACAAAAAAAGCGGCATAAAAACGAGCGTATCAAAAATCTGCTTGGTGAGCGCTGCTCGATTAGAGGAATCGCGCGAATTGAGAGGCTCTCGCGCACGACTGTACTCAGGAAACTCAAATTCCTTGGCCCTATTGCTCTGGTTGAACTTCAGGAAATGAACCACGCGCGGAAACCCATCACTCGACTTCAGTTTGACGATCAAGAAACCGCGGAGCAGTCCAAGTACAAGCCACTCGCCATTTCATTGGCCGTCGAAGAAGGCTCAAGGTGGATTGCGGGCTTTGAAGTTTCCGAGATGCCCGTGAAGTGGAAGATGAGCCCTCGCAAGCGGGCCCTTTACGGAAACCGCAAAGACATGCGGGCGGAAGGTAGACGGTTACTATTCGCAAGAATCAAATTGTTCTTAGATCCGAAAGTGACAATCATTTCCGATCAGCACCCACATTATCCTAAAAGCATTCGCGAACATTTTCCTCTTGCTACGCACGTGCGGCACAAGAGTCGAAGACCCATCGATCACGGACAAGACGAACTCAAGCAAGGCTTTGATCCGATGTTTAGCCTCAATCACACCTGCGCGAAGAACCGCGATCGAGTCGCACGACTCACTCGAAAGAGTTGGTGTCTTTCGAAAAAGAAAGAGCACCTTGTTTATCATTTGGCGATCGCCTTCGTCAGACACAACAAGTCACTTCCATGCAACGAATCTCAAAGAAAATAGATGACCTTTAATTGCCGGATCGGTGTGAAGAACTGAGCTCCACGCGATAGGCAGCGAAGCAAGTTCCTCAGCCCGCTTCACCGATCCCTAACCGAACTCAAGTGGGCCAGTTCGCAAAAAAAAGGAGGACCGAAGTCCTCCTTTTCGTGTTCAATTCTCTGGCCCACAACCGAAATCAAGTGGGCCAGTTCCATCAGTACTTCGTGGGGTACCCAATCGCGTCGGGGTCCGTTGATGGACATGTCGAGTAGGGGGCCGTTCCGCTGAGCGCGCCGTTGTTGCAATAACGCTCTTCTTTCACGTACGCGCACATGTACCAGTTGTAGTGCTTGAAGTGGTACGCGATCACTTTCGTTCCGTGCGCTACGGTCTGGCCGTTGAACGTACAGTTCGTGTGACCTTGAACCGAGCACGTCCCGTGCGTGTAAGAACCGCTCAAGACACCATTGTTACACGTGCGTGTTTGCGCCGTACAAGTATTGCCGTAGTTCACCGAGCTCGAAGCGTAAGCCTGAACCGATCCGCCGTGCGGGATCGTCTGGCCGTTGAACGAGCACGAAGCCGATGCACCTTGAACTTGGCAGCTTCCGCTTGCGTACGAGCCGCTCAAGACACCGTTGTTACAAGTGCGAGACTGCGCTTGGCACTGTTGACCTTGCGGAACAGTGGACTGTGCGTACGCGACAACCGACTGTTGATGCGCGATCGTCTGGCCGTTGAATTGGCACGATGCACCCGTTCCGTGCGTACAGTGGCTGAACTGATAATTTCCGACAAGAACGCCGTTTTCACACTTTCTCTTCTCGAACACGCACACACCGCCCGAAGTCGGCGTGGAGTTCTGGTAGGCAGTTACGATACAGCCGTTCGGAATCGTGTACCCGTTGAAGATACAGGACGCCGGTTGACCAACCGTACAGCTACCGAATGCGTAAGTTCCAGCGAGCGTGCCGTTGTAGCAAGTGCGAACCTGAGCGACGCAGGACTGACCTGAGGGAACACTCGAATCCTTGTAGGCCAAGATCGACTGGTTATGCGCAACGGTTTGGCCGTTGAACATACAAGAGGCTGGTTGGCCAGGGGTACAAGAAGCGTATGCGTAAGAACCCGAGAGCTGACCATTGTTACAGACACGAGGCTGCTGAACGCAAGACTGACTGCTGTCGACCGTCGAGTTTTGGAAAGCGATCACCGCTTCACCGTGCGCGATCGTCTGACCATTGAACGAACAGCTAGCGGCACCACCAACCGTACAAGAAGCAAACGTGAAGCTTCCCGACAGTTGACCGTTTGTGCAAGAGCGCGTTTCCGGCAAACACTGTTGGCCGAAAGGAACGGCCGAGTTCTGGAACGCGATGACCGAAGTTCCGGAGTTCACCGTTTGTCCGTTGAACTGACAGGCCGCTTGAGTTCCTTGCGCGCACGAAGCGTGCGGGAACGAGCCGCTGAGAACGCCATTCGTACAAACGCGCGATTCGCCGTTGCACAAGTTACCGGCGGGAACTGTCGAGTTTTGGAAGCCGATCACTCCTGAACCAGAGGGAATCGTTTGGCCGTTGAACAAGCAAGCGGCCGGCGTGCCGATTGAGCAAGACGAATAGTTGTACGAACCGGAGAGTGTTCCGTTTGTACATACGCGGCTTTCAGGCACGCACTGTTGGCCGAAAGGCACCGTTGAGTTTTGGTAGGCGATCACGGCCGAGCCCGAACCGATTGTCTGACCATCGAACAAACATGCGGCCGGGGCCATCGGAGCGCACGATCCGTACGTGAACGTTCCGTTCAACTGTCCATTTTGGCAGAGGCGGAATTCCGCCGTACACGATTGTCCGTTTGGAACTGTTGACGCCTGGTAAGCGAAGACGCCGGATCCATGCGCAATCGTCTGTCCGTTGAATTGACAAGAAGCGGGAGCGCCCACCGAACAGTTCGCGTACTGGTGGTTACCGGAGAGAGAGCCATTGTTACACGTGCGAACTTCCGATTGGCATGTCTGTCCGTTGGGAACCGTCGATGTCAGGTAGGCCGTAACGCTCTGACCGTGATTGATGGTTTGTCCGTTGAACAAACAGTTCTGCGGAGCACCGGTTGCGCAAGACGCATATTGGTAATCGCCTGAGAGGATGCCGTTATTACATGTTCTCTGCTGCGAAATACATTGGAGTCCGTTCGGAGCCGTTGAGCTTTGGTAAGCCGTTACGCTCTGACCATGGGCCACGGTTTGTCCGTTGAAAGTACAGCTACCGACGCCGTCGAGAATCTGTTGGCAGTTCGGATCCGTACACTGATCGAGGCGACGCTCGGATTCTTTGTCATCCATGCCGAAGCGAGAGCGCATGCAGTTTTGAAAAACTGCGGTCGCACCGAAAGCAAAGAAGATGAAGAACGCGGCCGTTGCCGAAGCCTTCATTTTATAAGTGAAGCTCGCCGGAAAAAGCTTCGCCCAAAACGAACTCAGTTTCGTCAGAAAATTCATCGTGAATTCCTCTAAAATAGTGGTCCTTCCACAATCTTAGCAGCCCTTCAGCGTGATCTAACGTGATATCGAGCCGAGAGAAAACTATCTCGGCTTTAGTTTAGTCTCTCTGGACGTTCGCAGAGGTGTTTGTCCAGCGTCGCGAGGAACAACGGTTTATCGATGGGCTTAGTCAGGTAATCCGTGCAACCCGCATCGAGGCAACGTTGGCGATCACCCGTCATCGCGTTTGCGGTAAGGGCGATGATCGGCGAGCCTAGACCTTGCAAGCGCAGCCGGCGTGTTGTTTCGTATCCGTCCATCTCCGGCATCTGAATATCCATGATAACGACGTCGAACGATTCACGACTTGTTTGGTCGAGCGCCGCTTGCCCGTTCGGGGCATAAGACGTTCTTGCACCTACCCCGACTAAGAGCCTATCGAGAAGTTTATGATTATCCTCGTTGTCATCGACGATCAGAACTTTTCGACCCGCGAGCTGAGAATCGAGCTCGCGAGGATTTGAAGTCTTTGCAGCGAAACTGGATTCAGCAGCTTCTTCCAACGGAAGCGAAACTGAGATGCAGATGGTTTGAGTCTCCGACGACGATGCCGGCGAGTGTTTGAGTTCGACTTCTCCACCCATCACGCGCGAAATTTTTCGAGCCAGCGCGAGTCCGAGGCCGCTCTCGCGTGCTCGTCGCGGTTGCGAAGGAGATTTGTCAGCGAAGGGCTCAAAAAGCGATTCCGGATTATGAGGGAAGTCCCGATTCTCTGTAGTGGCGCTGATCTGAAACTCAAATTCGATGGCGCGCGAACTCATGCTTTTGATGGCTCGAGCGCGGAAGTGAAAACAAAGTCGCTCTTTGAGTGCGGTGTCTATATCGGTGGCTGGCGGGAGAACATAGGAAAGTAGGGCTTCGAAAGCATTAAGTGCGATCTGCTTGATGCGAGAGGCATCAGTATAAGCAGCTTGCGTCCAGGAGCCGTGTTGCGTGAACGAGATGCCGACGTTGGCTTGTCGTGCCCGGTCTTCAAGAAGTCGTTCAACCTCGTCGATCACGACTTCGAGGCGAATAGGTGAGCGGTCGATGGCGATTGTTCCGTTTTCAAGAGCGCTTAGATCTTCAACATCTCGAATTAGTGAAACGAGAAACTGTCCATTGCGGCGAATGGCGCTCACGAACTCTTGCCGTTCTTCATCGGCTAGGCGCGGATTTTCGAGAAGATCCGCAAAACCAACTACGGCAGCGAGCGGCGTTCGGATTTCGTGACTGAGATTCGCTAAGAAGCGGGATTTTGCTTCATTTGCGCGATCAGCCGTAATCCGCGCGACGAACTGATGACGTTCGGCATTTCGGAGACGCCCCGAAAGCCAGCTCACCAAAGCACCCATGAACAGAAATGTTGTGATCCTCATGGAGTCGGCACTGTCGAGTTCAAAAAAGCTGATGGGCTCCAGCAAAGCAAACCAAACAAAGAGATCAAGCATGATTGTGGAAAAGAGCCCCGGACCGAAGCCAAACAAGAGAGCGATGACGAAGACCGATGGGTAAATGAATAAAAAATTCGAGCCGGGCACCGAATCGTTCAGCAAGTACTGAATGCCTGCGGCCGGAAGGCACAGAAATGCAGCATAGATGTAATGTCGGAACGAGACGCGAGTCGTCTCCGAACGCAAGTTGAAGAGTCCCATCGTCAAAATAGGATTGTCACTTTTGACTATTAAAAGCCAGCGTTATTCCCTGCATGATCGAAGCTTCAGAATCGCACGTTAACGTTTTATTTTGACTTCGTGCTGATCCAAAAACTTGCAGACGCGATCGCGATGATCGCCTTGAAGTTCGATCACACCTTCTTTGCGATCCATCAGGTAGGTGCCGCCTGCACCGCAGGCTTGCTTCAGCATTTTTACCAAATCTTTGAGAAACAACTCCTGCTTCGGAAGGCCATCGAGGAGAGTGACGGTTTTGCCTTTGCGACCGCTTGTATCGAGCTTTACGCTCACGACAAAATTTCGAGATTTAAAGTGTTTTGAAAAAGGATCTTCAGCCATTTGCTCGCACTTTCTTTCGGGTCGGTAGAGAGACGAAGATAAATGCCAGAAGAACTAAGCACCCGCCAAGAGTTTGCAGATGCGAGAGTCTTTCATCGAGAAAGATAAAAGCGATCAAGATACTCGTGACCGGTTCGGAAGTGCTTAAAATTGAAACTTCCCAACTGCGAAGCTTCTGTAGTCCGGCAAGAAATAAGCTCATCGCGGCGATCGAGCAGATCAAAGCCAGGCCTAAGAGCAGCGGCCAGATTTCAGAAATCAGTGCCACGACATGTGCGGGATCTCTCCAGTTGAAAAGTCCAAGAGTGAGTCCCGCGGCTAGCTGCATGATTCCAGCTGAGGGCAAAACGTCCACCCCTTCGAGTTGCTTGCGAGAAAACAGAATGTAAGCCGAGTAAAAGACTGCGGATGCAATTCCAAATCCAAGCGCTACGGCGTTCGTAACGTAAAAGTCACCCCAAACCAAACCGGCCAAACCCAACGTTGCCATCGGAATAACGAAGAGCCGGTTGCGCGGGATTTTCTCACCGAGAAAAATCCAAGCCCCGGCGGCGACCGAGATCGGATAAGTGTAGAGTAAGAGCACCGTTAAAGAGACCGAAAGACCTTTGAGAGCTTGAAAGTAGAAAAACGAAAAGACCGCGTAGCCAAAAATTCCGAGGAGTACCGACCAAACGATTTTCGCCCGCGGCAAGCGAAGTCGATCGGGTGACCGGAGCGCAAGGAAGCTTAAAAGCAAAACTCCGGCGAAAGTAAATCGAAACGATAGCAGCTCGCCGGGAGTGACGCCCTTTGCGAAAGCGGCTTTTCCGAAAAGTCCAAGAAATCCGAAACAGAATCCTGAGAGCAGAATTTGTGCGATTCCGAGGGCCCGGGGAGAAAATCGAGGCTGCGTATTCATCCGAACAATTCTAGGTCAACACTGCCGAGAGCGTCACAAATTTCTGCATCGCGCCCCATGTCGACAAAGGTCTTCGAGTCGATTACTCCAGTGCTCGGGTAAAGACAATTTGAGAGGGGAAACGAGATGAAAGCCTTAATGGTAGCGGGTTTGGTGACGATCTTGAGCGTGGTCACAGCGCAAGCGACGACACTCAATGAAAGATTGGGGTTTAGTCCTCAAGACAAAGTTCTCTTGATTCATATCGATGATATCGGAGCTTATTCGGCCGTTGCTCCTGCGGCACGCGATGTTTTGAACTTCGGTTTGGCGAAATCGGTGAGCGGCCTGACTCCCGCGCCTGCATTCGAAGAATCACTCACGGATTCGAAGATCGTCGGTGAAGACTTCGGCGTTCACATCACACTTACAAGTGAGCCGCGGCCCACGGGTTGGACGCCGGCAGCTGGCAGCGCAGCTGTTCCCAGCCTCGTTGATGGCAAAGGCCATTTGCTCACGAGCTTCTGGAAGCTCTACATGAAAGCGGACGAAGCTGACGTTCGTAGGGAAATCGAAGCACAGATTCAAAAAGCTTTAGCTTCTGGCCTGCGTCCGACGCATCTTGATACGCACGTTGGCACCGTGTTCTTTAAAAAGGCGTGGTTTGAACATTATCTGAGCCTAGCGCGCAAGTACCGGATCGCGCCGATGGTTCCTCGCTGGTCGCAAGAGTTAAAAGAACAGATGGGCTGGCTCGGCACGGTGATGAACTTTCTTGTACCGGGAATGCTGAAAAAAGTAGGCGAAGCCGGATTTCTGCAACTTGACGCGATCTATATTCTGCCGTTCCCGAAAAAAGACATCGGTTACGAGGCTCGTCGCCAGAAGTACGTGGACATCCTGAAAAACTTAAAGCCTGGCGTTTCTCAGATTATCATTCATCCTGCGGGCGAAAGCTCTTCGCCCGGCGAGAACGTGCGACTTTATGAAGCGAAGATCTTCCAAGAGCCGGCGATCGCGGAACTCATCCGAGAGCAAGGCATCCATCTCATCGGCTGGAAGCAAATCGCCGATATCTACCCTTGGGATGAAGTTCGCGAGCCTGAGCTTTAAAAGTTAACGGCATGTAAAATCGAATCCGAGAAGGTCTAGCGAGGAGCGTTCGAGTTCCTCGCGCGCTAAAACGGCTGAAAGAAAAGATGAGTAGCTCCATGTGAGATCCGTCGCGGAAGCCGGTGTTCCATCAACCTTGTTGAACTGCTCTGCCATCATCCCGTCGGTCGGAAGCGAGCGCATGATCGTTCGCATAAAGGCTTCACCTTTTTCTTTCAATCTTGAAATGAGTTTCACTCGCGCTGCAGGTTTGATGAACGCGTCTTCACCTTCCGTCAGGCGTTCACCGAGAAGCTCTTCGTAAAGCTCGCGATTGTAGCGAGTGATGATCAAGCTCTCTTGAGGGTTCGCCTTAAACCAACGAGCGACGCGGAAGTAGTGTTCTGCGTATCCCGCCGTCAAAAAATAAAACGCGTTGCCGCCATAATAGTTGTCGCCATCGTGACGGCCCATCGCCGGGCCTAGCTGGCCACTTGGATTTTGATTGAAGGGGAACTTCTCCCGGAAGTACTTCTCAAGTTTAAAAGCGCTCAGCAGGAGCCGGTCATCACGGAAAGTAAAGTCAACAGACTCGCGTTGCGAATGGTTACTCGCGAAAACCACGGAGGAGTCCAGACCATCTCCGGGTTGGTTGACGGGATTTCCTGGCTGATCAAAAACAGGTCCGACGGAAAAGGTGTAGTATTCTTTTTCTTCGTTCCAATGTTCGCCTAGCGCGACTTTTAAGTTTTCGATCGCCACGTTCCACTGCGGAATCGAGAGGGTCGGAATCATTCGCTGCGCTTCCTCTAGCGCTCCAAGCTGAACGACTCGTGTGTAGAAGTGATGCCCAATCGAATACTCCCAAAGATCAAAGTTGCGCTCGGCATAGTGAATCGCAATGAAGTCGAGGTCACGTTTGATGACCGACTTGATTCTCAACTTCTCAGTTTCCGCTAAGCGCTCGCCGAAGGATCTCAAATAATGCATAAGGGTGAGAGCCCGAAGAGCCGGGCCATCGTGCTGCGGTCGCGACCAAGTCGCAAAGTCGAGTGAGCCATCGACGTTGAAGCGAACTTCTCCTAGGCCGTGAGGACCTTCGGTTTTCTGGAGTTGATCAGAGAAACGAATGAAATCGAGCATAAAACCATGGATACGCTCGGCCTGGGGTGAGCCATCGACGAAATTCAAATATCGAACGAGAGATCCCGTCACGAGAGCGGAATCACGATTCCAGTGAAAGAAGTAATCTGGATTATCCAGGTGCGGGGCTGCGATGATGCTTCCTTTTGCCGCTTCGATTTCGACCCATTCCGTATTTCCGTTCACCGTGCGGGGAACCCACTTTTTCCACTTTGTCGGCGAGAGGTTGCACGCAAAGCGCGGCATCGATTTATCTAAGGTGCGGGCGATCTCGGTATCGATTGAACGTCTTGCTTCACTGGTGCTCACGGCGAATGCCTGGGTGATCACAGGTAGGATCAAGATCGCGAGTCGAGGTAGAAACTTCATGTGTGCTCCAAAGTTGAGACGAAGATTGTCACCGAGAGAACCCGTTGCGGGTGAATCCTAAAATCGTCGACAAGGTGAGCACGGACGATCAGCTCGCGTCTAGACGAGTTTGACTTCGGAAACAGTGCATAAGTTCCAAAATTGGACGGAAATGTCTTCTTGCCACAGTGTTTCCTCTCGACAGAAACGTGGGCATTGCAGATGATGCTCTAAACAATTTCTAAGGAATCGAAAGTCTTTCGACTTCTTGGTTGATCTATAGATCTATAGATCTATATCGGAGGAATCCCGTGAAGAAGCTCTTGATTGCCGGAGCCGTACTTACTGTTTCATCGGTGGCTCTCGCTCAACAATTCATCATCACTCCCGTCGAATCGAATCGTGATCTCGAGCGGAGAATTTGGCGTTTAGAGCGCGCGGTGCAAGAGCTGCAAATGAAGGTCTACAACCTCCAGAACCAGCAAACAATGCCGGCTCTCCAAGCTATCCAAATCGTGAATCAGAAGCGTTACTTCTGTAAGACGACGCCATTCATGCGCACGTTCAAATCTTACGGTCCCACGCAAATGGAAGCCCGTGAGCGCGTGGTTTCGGAGTGCTCGGCCGCGCACAATGAAATGCACTGCCGCGACGTAAAGTGCGAAATCAACGAGTAATCTAAATTTAAATTAGAGACGTTCAGCCGCAGCTTTTAGCTGGGCTGAACAATTCTCAGTTACGGATGCCCCATGTGCGATTAAGATCGCACGGAGTTCCGAATCGGCGGCTCTTTCAAGAAGCCAGTTCTTGAAAGCCGCCTTTTCTTTTAGCAGCAAGAGTTTTCCTACCTTCGTCATTCCGAAAGAACCTGTGGTGCCGATAAGCTTCATGAGCCAGCCATCGAAGCCTGGAAGGTGCGGCATGTTCATCAAAGCGTCAGTGAACACGAGGGCTTTTCCGCCAGCGGCGAGTTTGACTTCGTAGCACAGCTCGATCGGATTAACTCCCGCTATCTCGTGAACCTTGATTCCCATCGTTGGGAGCAGTTCTTCGCAGGTTGCATCGACTTCGACTTTCTCTGACACTTTCTTTCGAGCAGCCGAAGGGCAGATGACCGTAATTTCAGGATAGCGTTCTTTATAGACGACGGAATCCAACCGATGCATCGGATTTGGAACCAAAAGAATTTTCGGCTTTCCAAGCTCTTCGAGTTCAGCCATGGCCGGCTCTTCAAGCGCGATAGCGCTGTGAAGGAGAAGCTCACCATCTTCGAGTTTATAGATCACCATATTGCGCGGCATATGACCGTGCTTCAAGCTGCCGGTAACGGTCCACAACCGCGTGTCGAGAGAAGTCAGTTCACCATGTGGAAAAACGTGATCAGGCCATGCACTCATGGTTCTAGCATCTAGAACGCGCGCTTTTCTGGCAAAGGAAAACTACAAATCAATCTAGATTAGCGAGTCAGCAGCGAAGCCAAGTCTCCGCGGTAAAGACTCGATGGAATCAACGGATCATCCGCATCGGTCACAACAACAAAGCTCGTGGCGGAAACGTCGGGATCTAAAGAAAGACCCTCAGGTTTATGCGGACATTCAAGGCGAGCACAGCTTAAGACCTCACCTTGAAGAGACAATCGACCAATCACAGCGCCCACGAACTCACCATCTTCGTAGGCTGAGTCGGTTTGTTCCGCGGCTGCTAGAAAAAAGAGGCCGCCTTTCGGGTTTGGACAGAGATCCGTAATTGAGAGTTTCACTTGCTCGATCATGCCGAGATCAAGGACCACGCAATCAAGTAATGACTTAGCCGTGAGTTCTTTCTTACTGTGTAGCTCCTCAAGCGCCGATTGCTTCTCGAGTCTGACGAGAGCGTTAACTGAATGGGCGGCGTTACCTCTTTGCGCAAGAATGAACTCATCGCCAACGGAAGCAGCGCCTTCGATATTGAGTTCGCCAAACTTGTTTCCTAGAGATTCATAAAGGGGAGCGACCGAGAAGGTAAAAATATCTCGGTTGGTCAAAGAATAGACGCACGCGGTTTGTCGATTCGGCTTTGAGCCAGACGGGAGAACTAAGAGTTCGCCTGACCCTTCGATCAAAACTAGGGCCTCGAAGTCGGGCTTTTGCTTCTTTCTTGCACGGGGGTTAACGGGTAGGTGTCCGGGGATCAGGTCGATCAACTCTCCCGGCTTGCTTTTATTAAAAGTGGCAAGTTGAAGTTCCGTATCCGCGACGACGTACCAGCTATCCCCGAAGCCAACAAGGCCACTCGCCGAACTTAAAAACGGAGGTTCGCCCCGAGTTTGATCGTCTCGTGAGCGGATTACGTCAAGATCACGAAGCTTTGTGACTAAAATTGGCTGAGCCGAAAACATATTTCATTTGAGTTGAAAAATGCTGGTCGGGCAAGCGGTCCTTGAGCACAATCCTCGCTGATTGGTTCATAGGTGTTTTGAGGGGATTCAAAATGTACCGCCTGTCTCGCTCGCTCTGGTTCATCACGCTTTTACTTTTAACTGACTCGGCTTTCGCTATCGAATTTCCGCAGCCTCGATATGACGACAACTGCCAAATCATTCGCGATCTGATCGAACAGCTTCCACCTCGAGGGGGTAGGATAGAAATTCCTGCCGGGACATACACTTGTAAAGCGCCGTTGATCATCGCAAAGAGCCACGTTGTTCTAAAAGGTGCCGGCAAAAACCGCACAATCTTTCGGCTCGCGGACTGGGTTCACGCGCCCCTACTCGTTGTAGGGCATCCTCACACTGTTCAGAAAGATGGAAAGCTCGTGACACCTTGGCGGGTCGAGAAAATCAAAATCGAAGGCATGACCTTCGACGGAAACAAAGACAACCATGACGTGAAGAAAGAATGCGGCGAAACACATTGTGATGGCGACGCAACTTCGATTCGCAACAATGCGATCTCTATTCGCGGCGCGAGCTTTGTTCTGATTCAAGATGTTTCGGCACACAGCTCGATTTCGGGGGGACTCGTCACTGAAAAGTACTGCGACCATCTGAAGATCGTAAGATTTGAATCTTACAATAACTATTTCGACGGCTTCGCAGGTTACGAAACCGAAAAGAGTCTCTTTGTTGACGTCGACCTCCACCACAATCGTGGCGCAGGCATCTCGATCGATATCCGCTTCAACGACAACACTTTCCGCGGTGGAGCCCTGCGCGATAACGGTGATGTTGGAGTTTTTGCGCGCGATCTTTCTGGAAATTTGTTCGAGAAGATGAAGATCACCGGCAGCGGTAATCACGGCGTGTTTTTGGCATCTTCCGTCGAAGGCAATAAACAGTTTTGCGCGAGCGACAACATCTTCAGAGATGTTGAGATTCTTAATTCTAAGTTGATCGGCCTACGCGTCAACGATGGATGCGAAGGTAACCGAGTCGTTGGGCAATCCGTTCTCCGTGGAAACCGCGACGGCTGTGTGAGTGACGACGGTCAAACGTACGTTGAGCCCGGCGTTCGGTGCGAAAACTAAAGAGAATGAGCAACGGCTTCAATAAGGGCAGGCACTAGCTCGCTAAAGCCCCTCATTCCGTAGCTCGATTCGCCGTATCTTGATTGCTCGTAGAAGACGAGAATGAACCAAAGAGCGAGAAGGCCTGCGAGGACGGCGAAAGTAATCTTGATCCAACTGTAGGGGCGATGGCCTTGAACTTCGCCGGTTCTCGCATTCACGAGGACTCGATAAATTTTTCCGTGATAACGATAAGCCGAAATCCAAAGCGGAACGAGCAGATGTTTGTAAGTCGTCTCAGAGTAACTGGTTTGGATCGAGTGAATTCGTTGAGCATCCCCGCCGATCGATAGTCTCGCTAAACGTTCAAGTTCAGGTCTCATGATTGAGCAGGCCTTCTCAAAGCCCTCTGGGAGATCGACTTGATAAGCTTCGGAGCGAAACCCGCTTAAGTAAGCAACGTCGAAAGCGCGAAGCTGTTTAAAATCCCACGGCTCCAAGGCGTGGGCTTCTTTCTCCGGGAGCGAACGGCTCGCTAAGACGACGACATCATCGAACTTATGCGCAACTTGACCGGCGACGGGATACCAATTCATTCGTCGTTCGCTCTCACGTTTCCCGTTTCGCTCCACCGTGACGTAGTACGCAACTCCTCGCTCGCCATAGTAGGTACTGTGAGTGGAGGTATCAAAAGTCCATGCGGGAACGTAAATTCCTTGCAGTCGATCTAAGCGCGCAAGGTCCTTGAGATCACTTGGAGCAAACCAACGACTGCTGATCCAGCTGCGACAGTGGTCGTTGGCCGCGCGCGAGTCGATGTGAAAAGGAAGAACATACTTAGGTGGGATCAAGCGTTTCGATTGCGCCGACGTCGACTCAACCTGCGGCGTTCCGCAAAAAGGACAAAGTGCAGAAGTTTGGCTCGAAGGTCGAGACGTCTCGGCTCCGCAATCAGGGCATTTGTAGACGATCTCATTTGATCGCTCATCTGTAATTGCGGTTGAGCGGAGCTTGGTGATCATGGCGTCGAAATCTTCTTCGATCGCCAAGACGGGGCCGGAGGAGATTTGATTTTCAGTTCCGCAGGATTGGCAAACGAGGTGATCGGTCCCCGGTTTGTAGTGGAGGACCGACCCGCAGCGGAGGCACTTGAGTTCTTTTTCCGTAGCTTCCATCTGCCTCTCGCGAAACCTTGTTTACATTCTCTCAGGAACTTGAATTCCCAATAGACTCAACGAGAACTCAAGTTGATCGTGCGTGAGTCGACTCAAACCCAGCCATGAGCTCTGACGGGTTGGATCCGTTTCGCGCAAGATGTGGCACTCGGAGTAGAAGGCGTTGAACGCTTGCGAGAGGTTGAATCCGTACTCACAAATATGGTGCGGCTCACCTTCGTTATAAGCGGTCGTCACAACATCATTGAACTTCAAGAGCTCAAGCATGAGCTTGCGTTCGGAGTCTTTGATGGGCGAGAGAATTTTTCCAGGCTTCAAGCCTTGTTCGAGAGCTTTGCGCAAAATCGACTTGATACGCACGGTTGCGTAAAGAAGGTAGGGACCCGTGTGACCCTCGAACTTTGCGAACTTCTCAAGATCGAAAACGTAATCAGCTGTGCGATTATGTTTGAGGTCGGCGTATTTCAAAGTCGCGATTCCGACTTTCTCCGCAATTGCCTCAAGCTCCTCTTTTCCGTACGGGCGCTCGGCTTGAAGTTCATCTAAACGCTTTCGAGCTTCGTCGTTGATCATGTTGATCAAGTCTTTGAGCTTCAAGATGCCGCCGCTGCGAGTTTTAAACGGTTTGCCGTCAGGCCCGTTCATCGTACCGAAGGGAAGATGCTTGTACTCAGCTCTTCCTGCAAGGCCTGTGAGTTTCGCCGCCTTGATGATTTGCTTAAAGTGAAGCGTCTGGCGCTTATCGACGACGAGAAGAGCGAGATCGACTTTCATTTCTTGTGAACGATAGGCAGCAGTCGCGAGGTCACTCGTGTGGTAGAGAAAGCCACCTCCCGATTTCACGAGAATGAGTGGCGGCATCTCGGGCTCTTTTTCATCCGCAAGGGGAATAACGAGAGCTCCGTCGCTCACTTCGGTTTTGCCGGCAGCTTTGAGAGACTCCACCATGGTGGGCATTCGATCTTCAAAAAAGCTCTCGCCAAGCCAAAGATCGAATTTGATTCCGAGCTTCTCGTAATCGCGCGTGAGATCCGCAATCGTCACGTTGACGAAGTGTTGCCACAAAGCTTTATAGCCGCGACGACCCGATTGAAGTTCATCGGTGGCTCGCAAGACTTCTTTCTTATACTCGTCTTGACCTTCTTCCGCGTAACGCTTGCTTGCAGCGGGATACATTTGTTCGAGATCCGCTAGAGTCACCGGTGGCTCTTTCGGGTACTCACCTTGGAAGTTCGGATCAAAGTAAGGAAGTGACGGATGCTTTTGTTTCGTTTCAACGATGAGCATGCCCATTTGCGTGCCCCAGTCGCCGACGTGGTTATCACCGATCACGGTGTCGCCGCGGAAGCGGTGAATACGGATCACGCTATCGCCAATGATCGACGAGCGAAGGTGACCGACATGCATGCCTTTCGCGATATTGGGCCCGCCGTAATCGACAACGACTTTGCGTGGAGTTTCTACGACCGGGGAGCCGAAGCGACGATCGTGGCTTTGTTCATCAACAATTTTGCCGAGCAACTCGGCCGAGAGTTTGACGTTGATGAAGCCAGGCCCAGCAATCGAGAGTTCAAGCGAATTCGTGCCCAACTGGCTCGTCGCTTTCTCGAGTACGCTGTTAACGATTTCTTGCGCCAGCTCGCGAGGGTTTCGTTTAACAGATTTAGCGCCCGCTAAAGCACCGTTGCACTGATAGTCGGCGAGATCGGGTCGATCCGCCGTGGTGACGAGACCAAAGCGAGATTCGAGACCCTTTTCAACAAAGGCTTGCGTGAACACTTTTGTGAGCTGCTGACGAATAGGTTCCATATAATGGCTATGTACTCGATTTCGGGAACGTTTAGTAGCGATTGATCGCTGAATTTGAGGACAGCCCAGGAGTTTTACGCTCCCTAGCCAGGACCTCACTGGAATTTCCCTCTCGTTGGCGCGTGTTAGAATCCGGAGATGGCTAGACTTTTCATTCTCCTCGTTGCGGCTTCGTCAGTTTTTGCATACCTCGGAATGCGCCTAGGAACCGGTCTCGGTTGGCCCATTTGGGTCTTCATTGGTTTACTCCTTGGCGCAATTGTCTCTTATCCACTCACTTTCCGCCGGTCGCATGATGGATTTATGAAATCCTTCCGGTGGTTCGTGCATTTAGACATGGGTTTTCTCAGTTTCCTGTTTTGCCTAGTGGTTGCGCGCGACTTGATCTTCTTTCCGTTTTATTGGTTCAAACCAGAGGTAGCGCTCGCTGCATTCGGTGCTACGAGCTCGCTCTTCGTGATCGCCTTATCCGTAGCTGCGCTCGCTGTTGGCGTTTGGAAGGCAGCCTCTGGGCCTCACATCAAACGAGTTCGCGTACCGATTGCAGGCTTGCCTTCGGACCTGGAGGGTTACTCCATAGCGCAAATCAGTGATCTCCACGTGGGCCCCACGATTGGTCGAAGCTATGTGGAAAAAGTTGTGCGCATGGTGAGTTCGCTCAAAGCGGATCTCACCGTGTTGACGGGCGATATTGCCGACGGAAACGCCGATGAGTTTCGCCACGTCATCGAGCCTTTGCGCGAGCTCACGCGCGACACCCCTGCTCTCTACGTGCCCGGCAATCATGAATACTATTGGGACGGGCCCGCGTGGATTCGTGAGTTTGAGAATCTAGGAATCAAAGCTTTACTCAACTCCAAACGAATTTTGAGTCGGGGAGCTGCCGAAATTCTCGTAGCTGGAGTCGTCGATCCAGCCGCGCGCATCGCGCATCCACGCTTGAAGCCGGACCCTAAAGCCGCGCTCGGCGAGGGAGACGATGCTCCATTGAAAATTTTGTTGTCACACCACCCAGGTATCGCGCGAGAAGCGGCCGACCTTGGTTTTGATCTTCAACTATCGGGTCACACGCATGCTGGTCAGTTTTTTCCATGGACCCTCGTCGTGTCGCGCGTTCACGAGTTTGCACACGGTCTTAAGGCTTGTGGTTCGATGTGGGTCTACGTCAATCCAGGGACTGGTTCTTGGGGGCCGCCGATTCGTTTGGGGACAACGACCGAGATCACGTTGCTCGAGCTCAAACGCGCTTAGACCTGGTCTGGCGAGCGATAAGGCTTCCGTTTACGCTAAGGGAATGAAAAGAATTTTCGCCCTTCGTCATCCCGTTTTGCTAGCTCTCGTTTTAACGGGCTGTCAGACCACAACTCCCTCGCGGATGCCGCAGTCGACGAGCGAAGCGCTCACTTGCGGAACCATCGAAGAAAAGTTGCGCAGACAAGCAAGCCTCAATGAGCAAGCGCGAGAGGCCTTGATCCAACGTGTAGTCATGGAAAAAGGCGTGTATACGCGAGAGGAGTGGAACGAGCTTGTCACACCTACTGGGACTTGCGCGTGGACTCCGCGAGATTTCGAAGTCATGCGAAGCAAGCAAGACGGCGAAGCGACCCGCGGAAGAATGAAAGCTGCCGCTTCCTCTGTGATCGACGTCGAAGCGTTTCGCCAAGATCAATCCCGGGTTGCGAAGTTTTGTGCAGCGATCCCGAAAGGCGCGATTCTTCACCAACATGCGAACGGAACGATGCAAAGAGGGACCGCAAAGAAGATCCTTGAAACGATCGATCCACTCATCGACATGAACTACGTTCTGGAAAAATCGAAAGACCCGAACGTTGAAGTTTATCCTGACGAAGCCGCTTGGTTGAAACAGCTTGCGACTGAAAAATCCAAGATTCGCTACAGCGAGATGAAGCCCGAAGATCAGAAGAAGTTGGTGAACTTATTCTTCTTACCTCCTCAGCCGTTTGCCCATTCCTTCAAACGTTTCTCCTTTCCGTTTTTGGTCTTTCCCGTGCTTCGCGACCGCTCAAAGCCACAACTTGATCCCGACTATATTCAGCTGCGCGAATTTTTGAGGAGCGCTCATTCGATGGGAATTCGCTATGTCGAGTTGACCAAGGGCTTGCGTCTAGATCCGGACTCGATCGCTAAGCTCCGAGAGACGGCCGAGAGTCTTGAGAAAGAAACGGGAGTCATCGTTCGCTGGAACTTTGCCTTCTTCCGAAATGCTGATCCGAAGAAGAACGGTGAGCTTTCAGAACAACTCCTGAAGAGTTTGTCGACAACGCCTTCGCGTGAAATCGTTGGAGTCGATCTTTTAGCGAATGAAGAGACGGCCCCCGCCTTAGAAGCAGGTCAGCAGAGTTACGCTCCCGTGTTGGCTTCAGCATACAGTCATCATCCAAATTACAGCGTAAAGCTTCGTCGCACGTTCCACGCAGGTGAGCTCGGTCGCATCGATAACGTCCGCGACGCGCTGATTATGGGAGCGGAGCGCGTTGGTCACGGTGTGAAAATGAACGATGATCCTGTGACGCTAGAATTAGCGCGACGGGCGGATCTTGGAATCGAAGTCAGCCCCGTCAGTAACTTGCGTTTAAAGGTTGTGCCGGATTTGAAGTCTCATCCGTTTTTAAAGTTCCTCCGCCTCGGTTTGAAGGTGAGCCTTTCGACGGACGATGAAGGTGTTCTGGAAACAGACATGAACAACGAATGCGTGCAAGTGGTGACGCAAACGGATGTTAGCTACAAAGAGCTCCGGCAGATGGCGGTCAACTCCATTGAGACCTCATTTGCCCGCGAAGAAGAAAAGCAAAAGCTTCTCGCTTGGCTCGAGAAAGCTTTTGAAGACTTTGAGCGCGATTGGAAAGCGGCGGCTCACTAATTTTCCGAATTGGTTGCAGAAGGCAGTGCGGCTCGGCCATCCTCTCTCGGTACCGATTATCGAGGGAGAGATGAGATGACCGCACCTGCTGAAGCACGCTTCGCTAAGCTCCTGGCGATCGCGCAAACAAAATACGATCATGGGGATCCAAGTCACGACTTTGCGCACATCTTGCGGGTCGTAAAAACTTGTCGGGAGCTTGGTGAAGCCGAGGGCGCGGATCTAGAAGTGTTGCTGCCGGCAGCGCTCTTACACGATGTCGTGAATCTCCCGAAAGATCATCCTGAGCGAAAAAGAGCTAGCGAATACGCGGCCACGGAAGCCAAGTCGATTATGCGAGGCATTGGTTATTCAGAAGACGTAATGGAGCGGACCGGTCGAGCCATCGTCGAACATAGTTTCTCGGCTGGACACAAGCCCTCGCAAATCGAGTCAGCTATTTTACAGGATGCGGATCGGCTCGATGCTCTAGGTGCTATTGGTCTTTTGAGAATGGTGACCGTTGGCGCGCGCCTGGGTCGAAGCTTTTACGATCCGGCCGATGCTTTTGCCGAGAAGAGGGCTCTCGACGATAAGACGTACACGATCGATCACTTCGGGACGAAACTTTTTAAGCTCGCAGCCATGATGAATACGGCATCGGCACGTCAGGAAGCCGATCGACGAACGAACCACATGAGAGACTTCTTGAGCCAGCTCAAAAGCGAAATTCCTTCTGAAGGTTTCGACATTACAAACGTCTGAGGAAGTGTGCGATTTCTTCGCGCTCACCGTCTGAGAGGGTAAATCCCACGGGCGGCATTTGTCCTGAATCGACTAAGAATCGAATGGTCATGAAGTTTTGCCTCGTGAGGCTGCCGCGAGCAAAAAGCCCTTCGTCATTGTGGCAACGCTCACAAGTTTTTACTCGCAACTTTTCGTTGAGCCACGCTTGCGGATAGCGGAAGGGTTTTCCTTCTCGTTTGAGAGAGTCGGACGCTTCGATGCGGCCGTAGGTTTTGATCTTTAAATTCCACATCCAGATTCGACCTCGATCCCACACGCTGATTTTAGCTAGCGATGAGGTGAAGTCGGGTCTCAGTGCGCGGGGTCCGTTCGCGTGGCATAAGTAGCACGAGACTTTGTACGGAACTTCGCGAGCACTTTCGATTTCCATTGAACCGGGCTCAAGCTGCATAAACTTGGCGGTTTTGGGAAATTTCGTTTTGTCGACGAGGATAGCGAGGCGATCCCAATTATTAGTAGAAGCCTTCAAGCCACTATGAGACTGCTGCATGATCCAAATATCTTGTGAGCTCGTCGACTGCAGTTGGATCCGGTTAAAAACGGGATGTCCCTCGATCGTTTTCGATTCGAGGGACTGAATAAGAATCGGCGTTTCATCAAGGTACGCAGAAGAGGTCAACGCACAGAACAGGCCGAATCCGGAAACGGAGAGTTTAGTAGCAAGTGAAGTAAGTCGTTGCACCGGACAGTTCCAGTTCAGCTGTGAATTTAGATCCCGAGGACTCTTCAGTCTCGCTGAAATCGCAGCCGCCCCGACCGCAAGGCTTGGGAAGCACATTATAAGTTTCACTCACGATGAGCTTTGCTGCGGGAAGAAGATCAAACGTGTAGAACGTGGAGCCTACCGTATGTTCGGTCGTGAACGTTCCGTTGAACTTTAAGACGACGCCGATATCAGTCAGCTCAGCGGTAGCGAGTTTATCTTTGCGGTCATATTGAACAATGAGCGCAGCTTTTTCTACCTTCTTGGGCGCGTACTTCTCAGTACATGTAAGGTGGTCAGCGTGAGCTGCCGTAGTAGCGAGGAATGCAACAAGTGCGAGGACCGGTTTCAACACAAATACTCCTTTGGTGTGATTGATGAGCCAAAGGTAAACGAACTTCTCTTTAAATAAAAAACGATCGTTCTAATGGAAGGATCGATTTTGCTAATGGAAAAGTCGTCGTGAAAATCCGGTTCAGCGAAAGATAAAACGGATTTTTTCGTGTAGAATGGCATCGATGGGACGTCGTTCACGCCACAACACTCAACCCCACAAAGGTCGAAAGCCCACTCGCAAGGAATTGCATGATGCTCGTGTGGAGATTTGGACCGAAGATCGTACGTGTCCTCTCTGCGGTCGGGAGATGGTTGTCGGCGCATCTCTCAATGAACATCACCTCGTGCCTCGCTCCTACGGCGGCACCGAACGCCATGTGATGCACCGAAGTTGTCACCAGAAGATCCATTCAGTCTTCAGCGAAGCGGAACTCGCGTACATCTACAACACGTTCGAGAAACTTCGTGAGCACCCGGAGATGGTGAAGTTCATCAAGTGGGTTTCCAAGCAACCTGTCGAAAGCATCAGCAAGAGTCGGACGCTCAAAACAAAACATTGATTACGTGATTCACGTCGGGGATCGCCGGTCTTAAGTCGCGATTCGCGAGCAGGGGCTTCTCAAGCAGATCAGGAGCACTCGAAACTATCAGAAATGATCAAGTTCGAAGCATCCTCTCCTTACCCGCTCTGCGACTACGTCTACTCCGAGTCCGAAGCAAAAGCTCACGCAGCTCTCGTGGATGCGTGGCTCGGCTTGCAAACCGCATCAATTGAAGTGCGTTTAGCTCAGCAGGGGTGTCGTTTGCGCGCGCCTCATGCAAGCGGCGAAAAACAGGAGCTGTGGTTTGGACTGGAAGTCCAACAGCTCCTCACCCCTTACGTTGAAATCCGTTCCTTACTTTCGAAGCTTGAGCCTCAGCGGGGTTCCACGATCGTGGATCTCGGTGCGGCTTACGGGCGCATGGGGTTTGTGATTGGTCGAGAGTATCCTGGCGTCAATTTTGTGGGTTACGAATATGTCGGTGAACGCGTATCCGAAGCCCGGCGAGTATTAGCAAAGTTGCGATACGACGGAATCTCCATTGAGCACGCGGATCTCGCGTCGGCGGAATTTGAACCAGTAGCGGCCGACGTCTATTTTCTATATGACTACGGAACACCGAAGGCCATCGAGAAAACGCTTCACGATCTGCGGCGACTCTCGAAATCGCGCCCCATCACTCTCGTGGCGCGAGGTCGCCATTGTCGTTATCTGATTGAGACGCGTCACCCTTGGCTGCAGAAGAAAGATCCAACGATCGGTGAGGCGCGAACAACTATCTATGTTGTTGCCTCTGAGAAAAGTGTGACGGCTGAGCTGCCGAATACGATGATTCCCTAAGCTCAGCTTTCGTCTCAAGCCCATCAGTTTGATCGAATCGACGGTGAAGCACGTCGTAAAGATAATCTAAACCGCTAAAACAGCTGACGATCGCCGTCGCTACCAACAACGGCCACGAAATTTCCGGTCGTGCGAAGAGCGTGACGAGCAACAAGAATTGAAAGGCTGTCGCAACTTTGCCGGAGAATTTCGGCTTCAGTGAAGCCAAAGCATCGGCGCGGCTTTCAAGCATTACGGAAATCGTGCCGATCGAAACGATGATATCTCTCATGGCAACAAGCCCGAAATGAAACCAAGAAAGTTTCCCTTCGTAGATCAGAACACCAACTGTGGAGAGAACGAAGAATTTGTCAGCGATTGGATCAAGAGCTTGGCCAAGTTTCGATTCCACTTTCCAACGACGCGCCAGATGGCCATCAAAGAACTCGCTTAGGAGTGACCAGATGATCGCGGGCAGGCGAAGCGCGACAGGAAGAAAAGGAAATGCGAATGCGAGAAGAATGCGTGAGCTCGACAGCGCATTTGGAATGTGTCGCTTGATTTCGAATCGAGTTCCGTTCAATGGCGCCGAATCAGACAAACGTCCTCCCTCCAGTCCCACATCATACAAGCGAGGCCGCAGGGAGTTTGTTGAGTTTCTTATACCGATCCGTGGCTAGATCGAAGAACTGTGGCTCAAAACCTCATCATCCGCGAGATTCGATCTTTCGGATTAAGTACTGGCTAAGAACATGCATGAGCATCTGGTGGCAGTCTTCAACCAGTCCGTAATTATCGTAGGCCGTGTGTAAGCTGATATCGGCTAGTTCATTCAGCTTGCCTCCTGAAAAGCCGCTGAGACCCAATACCGTCATGCCTTTTGCTTTCGCCGCTTGAACACCTTTCACAATGTTCGGGCTATTGCCCGAAGACGAAATTGCGACCAAAACATCGCCGGCTTCGCCGAACATATCGACTTGAGTCGAGAACGTTTCCTCAAAGCTGAAGTCGTTTGCGAGCGCCGTCATCAGAGCGCCGTTTGAGACGAGCGAATGAGTCTTCAACGCCGGCTTGTGGGGAATCCGTGTGCCCTTTGTCCAATCACAGCAGAGGTGATCGGCGATCGCGGCGGACCCACCGTTTCCGCAAACGTAGATTCGTTTTCCGCTTTGCAAAGTTTTCTCGAGGAGGTTAACGGCCGCCTCGAGGCGTTCGGGGGCGACTTTGTTGATCGTCGCGCTTAGAGCATCGACATACTCTTTCAAGTAAGTTGCCGGGTTTTCCATCGAAAACGTTTTATTTTTCGAGCGCGGGTCGACGTGCATTCTCGTTCTCCTAAGAAATCGAGTTCAGTTGTGGATTTGCCTACCTTGCCTCGGGAAGGCTTCCAAGGCCAGCGAGAAGTTTCGCACTCAGGCGACCCCGGCAGATCCTCATTGCGAACTCTCCGGAACGCCCTTACAAACGGGCGATGATTCTCTTTGATCCTGAAGAACTTTTCCCATTCGTCGATGGCTCGGTGACTTACGCCGACGCTCAAAGCCATTCGGCCGAGGTCGATGCTTGGCTCGGGATCAAAACAGCGGAGGTAGAGGCCCAGTTACTAGCAGCGATGAAAGTGGAAAATGCTGACCATCAGCTCTGGATTGGTCTGCCGGTCAAAGCTCTCCAAACGCCGTATACGGAACTTCGGGAACTCCTTGAGCGCCTTGCGCCAGAAGTGGGCGAAACCGTAATTGATCTCGGCGCTGCTTACGGGCGCATGGCATTCGTTTTAGATAAACACGCACCGGGCGTTGGCTTTATCGGTTACGAGTTCGTTGGTGCGCGAGTGAGAGAAGGCCAACAAAGTTACCAGCGACACGGTTTAAAAAACGCCCAGCTTTTCGAAGCGGACCTGAGCCATGTCGAATTCCGTCTTCCTTCGGCTGAATACTACTTCCTCTACGACTATGGAAACCGTCAGGCCATCGAGAAGACACTCGAAGATTTACGCGAGATCGCAATGGTGCGAGCTATCACGGTTGTTGGCCGCGGGCGTGCCTCGCGAGATGCGATCGAGCGGGGCGCACCTTGGCTGTCTCAGGTGGTAGCACCAGAACACTTTCTCCATTATTCGATCTATCGATCGCATGACAAAGTTGAGGTCTGCTCCTAAGATTAGACCATGCTCATTGATGTGACTCCTCTTCGTCGCCACCGCGACTTCCGCCTTCTTTTTGCAGGTCAGCTCATTTCTTTCTTAGGAAGCATGATCACCTACGTGGCCGTGCCCTATCAGCTCTATGAGCTGACTAAATCAAATCTGATGGTGGGACTACTCGGGAGTGTCCAGCTCATTCCGGTGCTTGTCTTTGGACTCATCGGCGGTTCCGTGGCCGATACGATGGATCGTCGCAAGCTCCTCTTGATCTCGGAGGCGATTTTAAGCGTTGGGTGTTTGGCTTTGGCGATCAATTCAACTTTCACATCGCCGAGCGTGACGCTCATCTTTGTGGTCTCGGCCCTCATGCAGGCAGCGAATGGTTTCCATCGTCCCGCCATGGAAGCGATGACCCAAAAGATGGTCGACGTGAAAGAACTTCCTGCCGTAGCGGCTCTGAATTCATTTCGCCACAGCGTTGGCGCTATCGCGGGCCCCGCAATCGGCGGAATTTTGATTGCAGCAGCGGGCGCGAAAATCGCCTACATGATCGACTTCGGCACCTTTGTTTTCGCATTCATCATGCTCGCCCTGATGAAACGAATGCCACCACCCGAGTCGGTCCACTCACCGGGCTGGAGCAGCATCAAAGAAGGGCTTCGCTTTGCTCTCAAGCGACCGGAGTTGATCGGCACATATGTCGTCGATATCGTCGCGATGACATTTGCTTTCTCAACGGCGCTGTTTCCCGCGATGGGGGAGCAGTGGGGTGGGGCCGCGGCTGCCGGAACGCTTTTCTCTGCGATGTCGATCGGCGCTTTAGTCATCACGCTTTTTAGCGGATGGACGTCGAAGGTTTCTCGCCATGGAGCCGCGGTAGTTATTTCGGCCGCCATTTGGGGACTCGCGATGATCGGCGTGGGATACGCGCCCTCTCTTGCGACTGCGGTTTTGTTCCTGGCAATTGCGGGTGCGGCCGATATGGTGAGCGGTCTGTTTCGCGGTGTGATCTGGAACGAAACGATTCCCAACGAGATGCGCGGACGCATGGCGGGAATCGAGATGATTAGTTACATGACGGGACCGCTCCTGGGAAATGCGCGCGCAGGATGGCTGGCAACAGTTACATCGACGCACATCTCCATTGTTTCCGGTGGGGCATTGTGTTTCATTTGCGTCGTCGTTTGTGGTTTTATCTTGCCATCATTTTGGAGATATCAGTCGAAGGCTTCACAAGTCGCGACTCCTTAGGCCTCTCTTATGGACCCTCAAAGAAATGGTAATTTGCGATCTCCTCCGTCCCTTGCGAGAAGGAACGCGAGCTTTCGTCCGGACATGAAAGTTTCGTTTCTTGATCGTAGTTCTCGAACGGATTCCTAAGGAGGGGCCATATGAAACCATTGCTTCCAGCGATTGCATCGCTACTTCTGTTCTCCGCTTGTTCAAATCAGACAGCGGCTCCCATTCATGCTCCGGGTTCATCATCAGGACCAGCCATTCTTGGTGGCGAAAAAGTTTCAGCTCAAGATGACGTTGCGTCAGTGACGGCACTTCTCGTCGACGTCAAACAAGGTGCGATTTGTACGGCATCGATTCTAAGTGATCGTTGGCTTCTCACGGCTGCTCACTGCGTAGAAGGAAAAGCAGCATCGGATCTCGTTGTCGGATTTACCCTGGACATGGACCAGCTTCTCCAAGAGGGGACGACCGCAGAGCGCCGATTGGTCAGTCGTGCGGTTGCGCATCCCCAATTTCAAGAGACAAACAAAACTTTCTTAGCCATGACGGAAAAAGCAAAGGCCGAAGGCAAAGAGCTTTCGCGCGCGGAAGTCGACGGCGTGAAAGATTGGGGCGATATCGCGCTCGTTGAATTGAAAGAAGCGATTCCGACTTCGTATCAACCGGCGAGACTTCTTCCTGAAAACGCGGTTCTTGAGAAGAATCAATCCGTCACGCTCGCTGGTTACGGACGTGTTGGCTCTGAACCGACGGCCGCTTCTGGAGTTCTCTACCGCGTGAACGTTCAAATTCAAGAACCACTTTGGGGATCAACGGAAGTGTTGATGAACCAAACTGACGGCCGTGGCGCTTGTCACGGTGACTCGGGTGGGCCTGCATACGCTGTCGATCAAAACGGCAGACTTTTGCTCTTCGGCATCACAAGTCGCGGAGTTGGCGACGGAGATGTGGAGTGTATTACGTCAGCCGCTTATACGAATTTGAACCACTATCGCTCTTGGATTCGCGAAGTCTCGGGGCTCTAAAATTCAGCTTGAGCGGAGTGCACGAAGGAGATGAGGCTGTTTGGCCCATCTCCTTTTTGTTTAGGGGCTTCGGTCCTGAGGCGTCGGCCGAGATCGAGATTTGTGTTAGAATGCGTACGTCAGGAGGGATTTATGGACCGATCGATTCATTCCCTTTCCGCATCGGATTTTGCTTCTCACGATCTTGTTGTCATTGCTTGGATGGAAAGTCTCGCCCGTGCAAGTGAGCTTATGGCCGAAAAGCAGGTTCGACATTTGCCAGTTGTCGACGATCAGGACGTAATCGTCGGAATTCTTTCCGATCGCGATTTGAATCGCGCGCTCCACGCGGGATCCGACACAACACTTGCAGAAGCCCGCGTTCGCGACTTCATGAGTTGGCCCGTTGAAGCGATTCGCGAGGACCAATCGATTCAAGAAGCAGCGAGAGTCATGATCAGCCGTAAAATATCAAGCCTCGTCGTCACCGACGATCAGAAAGTCGTGGGCATCATCACGACTGAGGATATCTTAAAAGCGTTTCTTGGAGACGTGACGCCTGAGCAGGTGGAAGAGAAGCACGGACTGCGCGATGAGATTGAGGCGGCGTTGTACAATTCACCGATCGGGCCGATTGCGCATCAGCTCGCGGTCTATGGCGTGTAAACGCCTGAGGCGTTATGGCGTGTAAACGCCCGAGGCGTTATGGCTTCTGTTTAGGTCTTTGATCGCCGCACATTACGGCGTTTGTGGCGTTTCGGGGGATTTCTTGAACTCCGCCCATTTACCGACCTTGAGTAGCAAAAGCAGTCCGGGAACCGCGGCAAAAGTACAGAAGACGAAAAACCAAGTCCAACTCATCGCTTCGACCATGTAGCCCGTTGGCGCCCCAACGATGGAATTCGTAAGACCCATGATGCTCGTGAGAAGTGCGTACTGAGTTGCGGTAAAGTTCTTGTTCGTAAGAGAGGCCATGAAAGCGGAGTAAGCGGCGGTTCCCATTCCGGCGGTTAAGTTTTCGAAACTGATGACCGCAATGAGGGCGTTGAGTGCGGGAGCTACCTTCAAAGAAGGATCAGCAGCAAGTGCCGCGGGATCGATCGTGGGCGCCAACTGCGCAAGCCACGCGAAGCCGGCTGTCGATATGGCCTGCAGAAAACCGAAAGTCCAAAGTGAACGGCGAAGACCGATTTTCGCCATCATTGCGCCGCCGATGAGTCCTCCGGCAATCACCGCGATGAAGCCGTAAAGCTTACTGATCGCCGCGATCTCAGTTTTCGAGTAATGAAGATCAAGATAAAACGGCGTTGCTAACTGACTCGCCATCGAATCACCAACTTTATAGAAGAAGATGAAGGCGATGATCCACAGGGCACCGGGCCTTGCGAAAAATTCGACGAGCGGATTTTTGATAGCTTCAACCAATGAGCGAGTCTTGTTGTATTGAACCTTAGGTTCCGGTGCCAAGAGGGTCGTTGCGAGACCGACGATCGAGATCGCTCCCATGATGGCGTAAACTTGGGACCAGCTCATTTCGCTCGAGAGGTACAAGGCGAGTGCGCCCGAGATCATGCGAAAAGCTAAGATATATCCCGCGATCGCCACTGAGTTGCCGAAACCTAGTTGCTCTTCCGGTAAAAATTCTCGGCGATACGCATCGATGACGATGTCTTGCGTGGCGGAGAAAATCGCGACAAGAAGGGCCGTGCCCGCAAAGAGCGTGAAGTTGCCTTCTGGATTCGTCAGCGACAGGCCGAAGAGAGAAGCGATGACTCCAACTTGCATGAGCGCAAGCCAACCACGGCGACGTCCAAGAAAAGGAGGAATGTAGTGATCGAGGAAGGGTCCAACCACTATTTTCAACGAATAAGGAATCGCGAGAATGGAAAGTAAACCGATCGTCGCGATAGGCACGTTGGCGTCTTTGGCCCACGCTTTTAGCGTTTGCCCAACGAGTGCGTAAGGCAGGCCCGAAGCCACACCCATGAAAAAGACGATCAGCATCCGCCAGCTCAGTAGCGCGCGCAAAGTTTTACCCATGCGAATATGATACGCACTCCGGAAGATAAATCATCAGAGAAAGTTGGATTGTGGCCGGACCGTGCACCTGACCAAACAGGCGCTCGATTCCGGTCGAAGTTGGTTGTTCCGACAGCTTGTCTAAAAGCCTTGTTCAAAATCCGTCGGTTGTGCCAACCCGTCTTGAGGCTTCTTCTTTTTCAAACGGGATCACTTCGGCCCCTGACTTTGCTTTGGCAGTCACGGCCTGACGCCGCAAAGGAGACGTCGGTGTCAAATGTCTAGATTTCGAAGTTGGTGCTGGAGGTTCTTGAGGAGTTTCGATGAGCGTCCTAGGCTCACTTGCGGAGACGATTTCGTGGAGCGAGAGCGTGAGGCGAGCGATCGAATAAGCATGTGTCTCAAGCGATTGGCCGGAAGCGAACATCTCAGAAGCTGAGCTCGCGTTTGTTTGAACGCTTTGATCAAGTTGATTCATCGCGCGGCTGATCTGTTGAAGTCCGGCCGCTTGTTCATTTGATGCCGAAGATATCTCGCTGACCAACGTTGAGACTTTCTTAGCGTCTTGCACGATCTGTTGAAGGACAGTACCAGATCTTTTCGCTAGCTCTTGACCGTAATTCGACTTGTCGACGCATTCTTTGATCAGCGACGTTGAGTCTTTGGCCGCATCACTACTGCGTTGAGCCAACGTACGAACAGCATCCGCTACGACTGCGAAGCCTTTTCCTTGCTCTCCCGCTCGCGCAGCTTCGACGGCAGCGTTTAGTGCGAGGAGATTCGTTTGGAACGCGATATCGTCAATCACGCCGATGATCGCCTCGATTTTTCTAGAACTCGTTGCGATGTCATCGATCGACGCCAATAGCTGTCGAATTTCGTTCTCGCCCGTTTCGGCGGCGTTTCGACTTTGGGCAGCCGCCGCATCCGCGAGCTTTGAGTTGTGCGCATTTTGGCCGACCATGCTCGTGAGTTCCTCGATACTGGCAACTGTTTCTTCGAGCGAAGAAGCTGAAGTTGTCGTCGAACTCGAAAGGCGTTGAGCAGACTCAGACACTTCGGAGGAGGAAGTCGTCATTGCGGAAGCGCCGGAGCTGAGCTCATCCGCGATTTCAACAATTCTCTTCGATGCATTACGGGCAACGATTAAGCAGAAGACAGCGCCAATCGCGACGGATGCACCAAGGCCAAGACTTAAAAGAAGAAATGTCGAACGCTCGATGGCGGCGTCGAGTGAAGCTTGGTTTACGAGGAGTTCTTCTTCATGTTGAACAACCGCATCCGTTTCGGCGCGGATGCTGTCCATGAATGACTTACTCTTATTGTCTCGAGCGAGCGCTTCGAAATCAGCGCGAGAGAGAGTACCTTCGGTATACTTTTTTCTTGCTTCAAGGAGGGATGCGATCGGGCCATCCATCCACTCGTTCTTTAGCTGATAGATCTTATCTAGCTTATCCGTGAGGAAAGTGTCTTCAGCTACGGCTTTCCGCGCGAAAAGAAAAGCACCCTCGAACTCATCTTTTCCCGCGTCGAAGTCTTGAAGAAACTTTGAGTCACCGGAAACGAGATAACCTCTCAAACCGGTCTCGACATCGACGAGAAGTGCACCCATCTTGCGGAAGTCAGAAATCGTCTTCTGCAACGTTGCGACCGTGTCGGCGGAGTCTTTCATCTTCTTCACGTTGAAGAAAATGATCGTGCCGGTCACCGCGGTTAAGAGCGTTGAAGCCGTGATGGCGATAACGAGTTTTCTCATCATCGAGAGCCGCATGATTACTCCTCGAGTCCATGCTCCAAATTGTTTTGGAACCGCTAAGATCTCATCGGTTAAGAGATTGAAAATAATAAATGTTTAGAGCTGAGTTTCGCCTGACCAAGGTCGAGAATTTTAGAGGAGCCGGCCGACCAAAGAGCTGAGCGCCGCTTCCACTTTGAGAATGCGGTCGTAAGTGCGCACGGATTGAAAACCTGCAGCGTTCAATTTTTCTATCTCGTAATCGATGAAGCCTCCTTCGGGACCGATGGCTAGCGACAGAGGAGGTGACGGCGCAAACGGACAACGTTCTTCTGCGAGAGGGTGCGCAACGAGAGCGTGTGTCCCATGGATTAATGCTGGAAGTTCATCCTCGACGAAAGGCTTGAAGAGACGTCGAAATTCGATCTGCGGGAGAATCGTGTCTCGCGCTTGCTCCAGGCCGAGCATGAACGCCGATTTGACTTCTCCTTCTTTGATTTGCTGGCAGCTCCAGTAAATCTTCTCCACTCGGTAAGAGTTGAAGACATAGATCTTCTTGATTCCGAAAGTTGCCACCGTTTGCAGAATTCGCGCGACCGACTTTGGTCGGGGAAGCGCTAGATAAAGCGTCAAAGGCAACGGCGCGGGTGGCTGCTCGTTTAGCGTCACTTCGACTTCGACCGAAGTCTCGTCGAGCTTGGTGATGAGTCCTGTTCCCATAGCCCCATTGAGACGACCGACTCTTAGCTGATCTCCAACGGCAGCGCGGTGCACATCGCGAATGTGGAGAAAGCGACGGTCGGAAAAAGACACCAGATCGGGTTTTCTCAAATCGGAATCTTCGAATAGGATGATGTTCATGTCCGCCAAGATCTTGATGCCGATCAGTCGATTCGTCATTCGTTTTCATCTCGTGATGATCATTCTCTCAACCTTGGCGTCCGGCCTTTTGTCGAGTCGGTTCTTGCTCCATCTGGGCGTTGAGAACATGGCGCTCCGGTACGGCTTGGCTTGCTTGATCGCATATGACGTCTTTTTAGTTCTCGGTCGGTTTTGGTTGGGTTACGTCTCGGCGAAAGCACGTCTGCAGGAGCAGGCATCTCGAGTAAATCCCGCACTCCTTTGGTCACCGCAATCGAGCCACAAAAAAGAGGCGCGCGGAGATGAGCCCTTTGATGTGACTGATGGCGGGGATCTAGCTGAACTCCTACCAGATTCATTCGATGCGGATGAAGGAATTGGGGCCGCGATTTATCTCGTCATCTTGGTAGTCATCGGCGCGATTCTCATCGCAGGTGGCATTTTCGTCGTCATCGAAGCTCAGATCTTGTTCTTTGAAATTCTCTTCCACGCGATTCTGACTGCGGCTTTTGTTCGCGCCCTCAACCGCCTGGAGAAGGAAGATTGGGCTCTGAGTCTTCTTAGAGAGACGTGGATCCCGTTTGTGATTATGCTGGTCACCGCTGTTGCCTGCGGCTATTGGGCACAGCTTCATTGCCCAGCGGCCGAAACGATGGTCCAAGCGTTCACATGTCGATGATATTTAATTAACATCGGCGCCTGAACCAACCCAGTGACGCCGATCGGGAGTACACTCTCTCGTCATGAATATCGAACCACTCCATCCCTGGAACCTGACTCCGACCGAGGCCGTAAAAGTTCAACGCGATCTGCGCGAACGAATTCGCATCGAGCCCTTTAGTGGCGAGCCGGAGCTCATCGCCGGTGCGGACATCTCATTTAATCTCTACTCTTCGACAGTCTATGCGGCTTTTGTGGTTCTTGATTTCTCCAGCTTGGAAGTCATCGCGCGTGCTAGCGCGGTTGTTGAAGTTCACTTTCCTTACATTCCGGGTTTGCTTTCCTTCCGCGAGATTCCGCCTTTGATCCAAGCCTGGGAAAAGCTTGAAGTCGAACCCGATGTTGTCGTGTTTGATGGACAAGGTATTGCGCATCCTCGACGACTCGGGATCGCGACTCATATGGGACTTTTGATTGATAAGCCCACAATGGGTTGTGCCAAGAGTTTACTGACGGGGCGCTTCGGTGAACTTGAAGAAGCTGCCGGAGCAACTGCCGATTTAGTCGATCGCGGTGAAACGGTTGGAGCTGCGCTTCGAACCAAGAACAAAACAAAACCTGTTTTTATCTCACCAGGTCACCGAATGGATATTGAAAGCGCGGTGCGAATCATTCAGAAAACGGTTCGCGGTTACCGCATTCCCGAACCCACGCGTCAGGCTCACTTGTACGTGAACGAACTTCGCCGTGAGCAGATTCTCGCACGCCCTTCGGTTGACAGACGTCCGCCGAGCAATGTCTGATCGGGCGTGGTTGATCTTCAAGCGTTAGAGAAAAGCATTTACGCCAATATTCCGATCGCCGAGGCTTTCGGGGCGCGGCTCCTTTCGGCCTCTGGTGAATCCGTGCGCGTAGGTGCGCCGCTCTCTCGTAACATCAATCACAAGAGCACGGCATTTGGCGGTAGTGTTTATTCGATCGCCGTTCTCTCGTGCTGGGCCCTCATCAACGAAGCGCTTAAAGAGAGAAGCTGCGACGTCGATTACGTCGTGATTCAAGATGGTCAGATGGATTACGTCACTCCGGTGAATGCGGATTTCCAATCTCAATCTTCGTGGCCGTCTCCCAAAGAGAAGGAAAAGTTCTTCAATACTCTTCTCAAGAAGGGACGAGCCCGCGCCACGCTCATTGCTTCGGTTCAGTCCGCCGGCTTTGAATGCGCGCGACTCCAAGCGCGGTTCGCCGCCCAAATCCGCCGCCCTCATACTTAATCTTTTGAGACAGCCCAGCGCTCTACCAAAGAAGTTGTCGACCTACCTACAGGTAGGTAAAATAATTTCTAGGGGGTGCGAACGTGCCAAAAAAGAACGAGCGAGATACCAAGACGGAGATTCTCGACCTGGCTCGCGAGCTTGCGCAAACCCGCGGCTTCAATTGGTTGAGTTACCAGGATCTTTCGGACCGGCTGGAAATTCGCAAAGCCAGTATTCATTATCATTTTCCTACAAAAGCGGATCTTGGCGCTGAGCTCCTTCGCGACTACCGCAGAGCTTTTGGAGTTTGGTCAGAGAAGACTAAAAACCGTACCGACGATGCCGTCGAGCGACTTGATGCTTACTTCGAGATGTTTCGGAAAATTTTTGGTGATACGCAGCGAGTCTGCGCCGGCGGGGTATTTAGTTTAGAGTGGCACACGCTTCCAAAAGCGATGAAGGAAGAAACTAAAGGCCTGTACGACGATCATCGCAAGTTTTTGGAGGCCGTGTTGAAAGCTGGTCGAAAAGGCGGCTCCATCAAAAACACCGGCCCGCTTGAGGAACAAATCCAGATGATCAGTGCGGGTTTGCAAGGAGCTCTCCAGCTTGCGCGTGTCCAAAATGCGCCGGCCCCCCTTCAAGCCGTTGCGAAGCAACTGCGCGTGATGTTGGTTGGCCGCGCATGAAATCCCTTGAGCCGAAGACTCTCGGGCGTGGACTCAACTTAATAGGTTTAGTGGCGCCGAAGCTTGCAGGGAAACTTGCGCTCAATGTGTTTTGCACGCCGAAGCATTACAACCGGCCCGAGTGGGAGCAAAAGATTATTGCTCAGGGTGAACGCTGCACCTTTGCAAACGGTCTTGCGGGGACAACTTGGGGACAGGCCTCGGATCCGGTGGTTCTGCTCGTTCACGGTTGGGCTGGCCGTGGCTCCCAGCTTTCTCTGCTTGTAGAACCACTTTTGAAAGAAAATTTCCGCGTCGTGGCTCTCGATGGACCTGCTCACGGAGATTCGCCCGGTAAGAAAACGAACCTCAACTTCTTTTCGATCGCGATGAACGAAGTCATCGCCGAACTCTCGAATGTTCACGCGATCGTCGCGCATTCCTTCGGCGCTGGAGCGACCGCTCTTGCGTTGTCGCGAGGGGCGAATGTTCAGCGCGCGGTTTTGGTGGCTTCTCCTTCAACGATGAGCTGGGTGATCCGCGATTTCTGCCGGATCTTAGGACTTAGTAGAAAAGTGGGAGCTGCGTTTCATTCCCAGCTTGAAACTTGGTCAGGCGTAAAAGCCATCGATGTCGATATCGCTGTACTTGCGCGACGGATTCGTGCTCGGGCTTTGATCGTGCATGACCCTGAAGACAGGGATGTTCCTTATCAGAACGCAAAGTCATTAGCGGAGAACTGGCCCAACTCACAGATACTTTCGATTGAAAAAGTCGGGCACAGAAAAATATTGAAGGACAAAACCTTCATCGAAGCGACGCGACGGTTTCTGACCGAGGTTGTTGAGTCGAAGTGAGTTCCTCAATCGCAGGCGTAAGTTTTTAAATCTTCTTTGAGGTTCGCGGCGAACTTCGCGTCGCTAGCCGGATCCTGCTCGCAGAGACTGTCATCGATCGTCGTGAACGTGAGTTTTCCGCTCTCGATGAGCGATGCCATCTTTAGATATTGCGGTGTTAGGACTTCGCGCACTGATTTCGCGATATGATCAGGCTTTGTTTTACTTGCGCCGGCGAATCCCTTTGCACACATCTCACTTGCGAAGAGATCTTTCTTTGAGCCTTGGCCATTGAGCATGAGGAAAAGCGCCGAGAGAACGCCCGTGCGATCTTGTCCGGCCGTGCAGTGGACGTACATTCGACGTCCCTTCGTTGTCGACGCAACTTGAAGCAGACGGAGAGCTTCGAGCGTTTGCAGACAGGTGTCGCGGAATGGTTGGACTGTCTTCCACTCGACGGGGATATGAAAGATCGAGGACGAAGGATAGCCAGCCTTACGGAGTTCGTTGATTTCGAAATCGACGGCTTTGCCGTGCGTTTCCGTCCGGTAGATCAAGACATCCGTGATGCCTTGTTGTTTGAGAATCGAAACCTGTGATCCTGGATCAGAGCCGCGGAGAATCGAGGTGCTCCCGAGGTAATGAACGTTTTCGAGCTTCTCGAAGCCCGGTACTGTCGATGGGAATTCAAAGCCCGCCTCGTTGGATTGGTTTGGAGTCTGAGCTGAGAGCGGCAGTACGGTCTGGGCCGAAGCCGGAACCGAAAACGCGATTATACAGCCAACCGAAGCTGTCAAAGCTTTGAACAGGGGAGACGAGCGCGCCAACAACATACGGACTCCTAGCTTGCGTCGGCGCCCAAGAGAGCAATCGCGAGGCCAAGGAGGAGGCGGAGCGCAGTCGTGAGCGGGGATGCACTTAACTTCGCGAATCCTGGTGCGGCTCTTGAAATTTCCGGGCGCTTCTTGGCATCTGAGGACACAGAGAGCACGCAATTTACGGCTCCCTGTCAGCGGCCTGGCGCCAGCGGCACCGGACGGACTCGCTCCAGTTTCGGCTGGTTTTGGCTGGTTTCGCACTGCATCCCGCAAAGGTGCCAGGCACCTTTGCGCCTTTGTGGGCTCGGAGATTCTTCCGGCTATCCGCTAAGTCGCTTCGAACACGAGAGGAAGCGTCACGCTAGATGGTCCACGCTGTTTTCTGAAAGGCGCGGCTTCGAGGAACTGCGCGATGTGCTTCAAGAGGGCTTTTTCGATGCGCTGATCTCCGCCCGGATGACGGAGGGCGTTCGACAAAACCTGGGGACGCGAAACGCGACCTTGCGCGGAGACCTCAAAGCGCATGCTCAAGACACCTTGGACATCGAGACCCTCAGCGAAGAGACGGTTGATCTCACCACTTAGATCGTCGATGCGAACTTGAAGCTCCTTCGTGGAGAGAGGGCCCTCGATGAAAGGCCGCGGTTGCACAAACCAGCCATGAATGACTAAACGCCCGTCAAGAACGTCTTGGACACCCTTTACTTCGTTCACTCCGTGAGGAATGCGCGGATCGAAGACCGTAAGGCGATTGAAGAGCGAAGGAACTTCGGTGACGATGTGTTCACGCTCCAGGCTTCGGGTCGATTGAAAACCGTGCCAGAAATTTAGAATCTCTTCCTTCAGCAAGATGGTCTCGCCTCCACGGAATTTTCGCTTTTTCCAAGGCGTGAGTGAATAAACAAAGGCCCACGGACCGTGAGGAAGATCGCCATGAAGTTCCTGTCGGCAACCGTCGATGTAGCAACTCATCCAAGGTGGCGAAACATCATGGCAGCCGAGATTGCGACGCCCCCACCAGACGAGCTCATTGTGAAACGCTTCGTAAATTTTCTTGGGGAAGAAGTGGTAAGCCGGCGTTCGAAGCGCGGTGTACTGACCGGGTACGTGCCAATAATCCCAAACGAAGCGATCGGCGCGGGTAGAGCGAGGATCAGCGAAGCGATCTTCAAAATGATCGCGCAGAGCTTTCGCGTTTCCAGTAAACGAGTCGATCGTTAAAACAGATTTTCGATTGTTCGCCATGGAATCGAACTCTAGGGCTTTCGAAAGCACACGTCAAAGCAGGTTTGCCCACCGAGTAGATACTTCCTCTCGAAGTGAGTTCGCGGAACGTCTTCCGGCGAACTGTTATGAGCGAAGGCTCTCTGCTCGCGCATTTCAAGATGCCAGTGGTCAACGGCCCAGTCTTTGGCTTCCTCGAAATACCAAGCTTCGTTAGTCGCGAGAATCAACTCACCGCCAGATTTCAGTGTCTTCAGGAGCTGGTGCATGAAGGGGCTTCGCATCCACCGTTTGTTGACGGCCTTCGGTTCAGGGTTGGGGTAAAGTAAAAAGCATCGATCCAGGCTCTCGGCCTTCAGGGCATGGCTGACCCAGCGAATTGCATCGGCATGGATCGCGAGAAGATTATCAAGGTGGGGATGGCGATCGACACGAGTTCGGAAGCGCTCGAACTTTTCACGAGTGTGTTCGACGGCGATCAGATTTCTTCCGGAATTCTCCTGAGCGTAGCGAATCGGATGCCACCCAACACCACACCCAATTTCAAGATCAAGGGGTCTTGAAGAATCAAGAAAGAGATGGGGCCAGACAAAACCTTTTAAAGTCTCGGGCGCTCCGACGGATTCAATTTTAAACGGGCGCACTGGGTTTTTCACGGTGTCTTCCTTGATTACGAATGGTCTTCATCTTTAGCGTAGGCGATGTCAATTCATCATGAGGACGACGTATCGGAAACATTGCGCGAATTAATTTTATTCCCGGGAAGTCACGCTGCTAACTCAAGAGGAATGAAAAACGATCTCGCCGGCCAAGTGGAAGAGTTGATGAGCGGGAAAAACCCCGGTGCCGAAGCCTATCTAATTGGCGTACCGAGTCGTCCTGCGGAGAGGCCACAGCGTCTCTTAGTTTGGCTTCACTCGGCCGTCGGTTCTCCAGCCGATTTTTTACCCGAAGCTCGGTTGTTCGCTAACTATGGCTTTATTTCGGTTCTTGTTCTCGCGTCTTATTCGAAAATGCGATCGACTCCACTGCCTTTCCGTTTTGAGAATCCGCAAAGAGAAATCGATCTCTGGAGCAACACGGCTGAAGAGCTTTCTTTTTATATCGATCAACTCGCAAAGCGATTCAACATCGACGCGTCCTCATCCGCTGCCATCGGCCGAAACTTAGGTGGCTCACAGTTGGCTCACTGGTACACCAAAGACTCTCGGCTTA
>SYLX01000031.1 GCA_005808505.1 Bdellovibrionales bacterium
TATTAAGCGCAACGATTTTTCTCGCGAGATGGTCTTAGCGGCCGTCGTCAGAATCATGGAAGAAACCATGATCCGAATCGGCAACGATGAGTACGCTGAGTCGAACGATTCTTACGGGCTCACGACCATCCGCAATCGCCATGCGAAAGTCGATGGCTCGACCGTAAAGTTCAAGTTCCGCGGAAAAAGCGGCATCATGCGCGAGATCGCCTTCAGCGACAAAAAACTCAGTCGCATCGTGCGTCGCTGCCAAGATCTGCCGGGCCAAGAGCTCTTCGGTTACATCGATTCCGAAGGCGCGGCTCGCGACATTGGCTCTGAAGACGTGAACGTTTATTTGAAGACGATTACGGGCGAGCCCATCACGGCCAAAGATTTTCGGACCTGGGGTGCGACTGTCCACGCGGCCGCAACACTCAACGACATGGGCCCGTATGAAGGCGGCACCGTTCGCGAGCGGAAGAAGCGCCATTGCCAGGCGATAACGGCCGCAAGTCAGTATCTGGGCAACACGACGACTGTCTGCAGGAAATATTATGTTCATCCCGCGATTCTTGAAGCTGACGAGAGCGGGCGCCTTGAAGAAGCCTTCCGCAAGAAAAAGCGCCGGGCTCTCCCTCACCTCTCGCTCGAAGAAATGGCGGTGCTCGAAATTCTGCGGGGCGGATACCATTGAGAGCCCGAAGGAGCGCTGATCCGTAAGTGTGAGAACATTGTAGACACGACAGGTGACTCGGTCCTATCAATAAAGGATGTATAAACGAGAAGCCTTTCACGTGACCCAACCTGAGTTGCTTCTGCCGGTGATGCACTCTCATCCCCTAGCGACCGTCATTGCGGTGTCTTCAACAGCACCGCAACCTTTCGTTAGCCATCTTCCGCTTCTCACGACTTTTGAGAACGGCAAAGTGCGAGTAGCTGGCCACCTTTCAAAACGCAATCATCAATGGAAATACTTTCAAGAGGGCGCTTTGGTCACAGTTATCTTCCACGGACCAAACGCCTACATTAATCCCAGTTGGTACGCTGAGAACGACGTGCCGACGTGGAGCTACCTCGTTGTGCACGCTCGCGGCCAAGTTCGTTTGGTGGAAGACAGCAGCCACCTCAAAAAAGATGGTGCGCGATCTGTCGGACGCTATGAATCGAAAACACAACGAGTCGTGGGATTTTTGGCTTCCCGAGGATCTGCGCACGCGCGAGCAAATCACATCCGCCATCATCGGATTTGAAATGGAGCCACAGGAACTCTTTGGCAAATTTAAGATGATGCAAACAAGATCGGTTGAGGATCAGAACAGAGTGATCGCAGGCTTGCGCGGCAGGTCGGATGCTCTCAGTCATCTTCTTGCCGACGCTATGTCCGACGCCATGTCCAACTCGACGGCCGCGGCAAACGGAGAGAACAAGAACCGCAGTTAGAACTCTCGCAAACTTTTCCCTGTGTTTTCGTTCGCCTTTATAGCTATGCTTCAAGCACAACGATTGAGAGGGGGCTCCATGGGTAGGAGTTTGTTTCTTCGGATTTCGACGGCGACCCTTGCTGTTTTCGCATCGGTTGCGGCTTATGCTTCTAGCTTAGCGCTCGAGAATCTTGGCTCGTTTCATCAACAAGGACGTCGCTACTCGGCACTGTGGGGTTACACGGCTCCGGATGGACGCGAGTATGCTATCCACGGCGCGATGAACGGAACGTCGATCGTCGACATCACCGATGCTCCACAGCTGAAGGAAGTCGCGTTTATTCCATTCAAAGAAAGTTCCCCTTGGACGGAGATGAAGACGTACAAGCACTACGCTTACGTCATCAAAGATAGCGCCGATGTCGGCATCCAGATCATCGATCTCTCAAAACTCCCGGCCTCAGCCGAGGTCGTAAACACCGTGATGGACTATCCGCAAAACCACACGTTGTGGATCGATCAGGAGCGCGGATGGATGTTCACGGTCGGCGGCTCTAACATGGGCGTCACCGCCTGGAGTCTGGAAGATCCGGTCCATCCGAAACAAATCAGCATCTTCAATCAAGCGACCTACGTACATGACATGTACGTACACGGAAACCGCGCTTACCTCGCCGAAATTCTCTCAAAGACGTTCTCGATTTATGACATCAGCGATTTGAAGAACCCTGTTTTGATCAAGCGGGTGCGCGACTCATCAGCTCCTTCGATTTCGTTTCACAACACTTGGACGACTGAGGACGGACGCTACTTGCTCACAACGGAGGAAACGAGCGGACGAGCGATGCGCATCTGGGATCTCGCCGATGAAAAAAATCCTGTCGAAGTTTCGCGCTGGCTCGGACCCGGAGACCTTGCCCACAACGTCCACGTGAAAGGCAACTTCGCGCACATCGCTCATTACGGCGGCGGCTACCGTATTCTTGATCTAACGGATATCCGCAATCCCGTCGAAGTCGCGTTCTTCAACAACAAACCTACCAACCAACCCGGCTTCGTCGGCGTTTGGGAAGTTTATCCTTACTTCCCTTCCGGCAAAGTCATCATGTCGAGTATTGAAGATGGCTTATTCATCACGCGCTTTGACCGGTAAGTTGTTACTTTCATTTTTGCTGGCTTTGGCTACGGAAGGGCTTGCCCAGGCAGGTCCTCTCCGCTCGGAGCTTTTCGTCGACGGTAAACCCGACTCGGTTTTGCGCGCTGGCGAACCCGCAAAACTTCAGTTTAGTTTTTTGGACAGCGAAACCGGAAAGATGCCGCATCACTTTCACGAGATGCACGCCAAGCCCATGCATTTGATCATCGTGAGCGAGGATCTCTCGACGTTTGCGCACGTGCATCCTTCCGAAAAGCATCATTCGAAGAAGCCTTTTGAGCTCACTGTGAATTCATCGTCGAATGATCCGGATAATTTTCAGCTCGCAAGCGCTATGCCCTTGAGCGGAAAGTACTTCCTCTTCGGCGAAGTGATGCCCATGAGTTACGGCATGCTTCTTTTCTCTTACGATGCGCGAGCTGAAGGGCCGGCGCGTGCGCTAGCGCCGTTGGTTGTTGATCCGGTCGAGTCGGACGGCTCGATCGTGAAATACTTCTCGGCAAACGGCGCGGCCGTTGCGCGTTCTTCGGAAGCTCGGTATCGCACAAAGCTCACGCTTGAGCCGGTGGATCACTGCAACACCGTTCTCCCGAAGATCTATATCGAGCTTTCGGAGAAAGTGAACAATCGTTTTATACCCGTCACGGACCTGGATACGTGGCTTGAGAGCTACGCTCACGCCATCGTGGTGGGTGCCGCCGGCGAAACGGCGGCCGCTAAAATCGTTCAACACTTGCACGCTGTTTGGCCTCTTCCGACGGGCGATCCTTCGCAAGATGAGCGTGGACCTTACCTCGAACTTCTTGCGCACTCGCATGGGCAATCCACGCCGACGGATCGCTATCGTTCGTGGGTACAGATCAAGCACCGCGGGCATGTGCTGACGCTTTCGTACACGTTCGACTGGAAACTAGAGAAGATGCGCCCGCGGAAACTCCGCTGTTAGGTACCAGTTTCCTTTTGCAGATGCACCGCATCCCGCAAAGGTGCCAGGCACCTTTTCGGGTTGTCGTACAACTTCCGAGGTGGAATCCTTTCCCTGCACCTTAAACAAGATTAGAGATATGGAGGATTCAGATGAAAGCACTCTTGTTCGCGCTAGCTTTTCTTTCGGGAAGCTTCGCTCACGCACAGCTCTCGATCGCGGTTAAACCGGGCAATTCGCTAATCGGACCGGGGCCAGCTGCATCGTGCCTCGATTATAACGCCAAAGCGGCAGGTGGCGAACTCCGTCGTTCAGTGCGTGGCCCTGTCATCGTTTATAATTCATTTTCGTTTATCTGGGAGTCGAGCGATATCCTGTACGTAACTCGGATGAACGCTACAATTGAAGGTAGCGGAATCAACCAGGGCCGTGTCACGTTGCCCATCTCCTTCCAGGAAATCGAAGCTTTGCTCGAAACACCGAGCGCTACAATTTTCGGCCCGACTACAATCATCAGCAATCATCCAGGCCGGAAGGTCCCTTGCTCACTCGCACTCGGATCAGTTGACGTTAGCTACAAAGCTCAAACTTTTGAAGCTGACGTGACAATTGAAATCTCCGGCTACTCCGAGAGCCCTGCCGGAGAGCAAACACACGTTTCCGCATCAACGAAGGTTAAGGCAACCTACTACGCGCAATAATTCTGGCGGCACCGCAGCGCTTGCGCATCGCATCCCGCAAAGGTGCCAGGCACCTTTGTGGGACCCTCGGGCCCCCCGCTCAAAGCGGAAAAGGATTCACGCTTGAATCCTTTTTCCCTCTGCTCGGCGTCCGCTCCTTCGGATGCCGAAACTCTTCGAGGATCCCTCGCAGCTCAAACATCACTTCATCAACATAGCACCAACCCCACGTCTCGCCGGGTTCAAGCGAACGCATGATCGGATGTCTCGTTGCATGAAAGTGATGAGTTGCGTGCTTATTCTTCGAACTATCGCAGCAACCGACGTGCCCGCACGCGAGACAAAGGCGCAAGTGTACCCATTCGTCGCCCGACTTCAAGCACTCCTCACAGCCTTGCGTCCGCGGTTGAACATCACGGATCTGCGAGAGATGCGAGCACGTATCAGCCATGACGATTCCCTCCACTCATCAAAGTCTGAACTGACCTTCCGGCTAATTCCTCAAGCGAATGAAAAACAAAGTTGCACGCTCGAACAACTTCGTTGGCTATAATGTACAGACTTGAAGATGAGGTCCCATGAAACGACACAAGAATGAATTCATCCAAAAGCCTTTCACGCGCCTTAAGGGTGCCTCAATGCTCGTCTTGAGCCTCGCAACTCTCGCGTCCTGTACGACGACGCAGACAGCTCCTGAGCCCTCGCAAGCCCCCCAAACTCCGGCGGCGAAGAAGCCACAAGGAATAGATCTACCGACGCTCCAGCGCGCTCTTCGAATGGATCGCTCACCGAGAGAATTAGGTTACGAGGAAAAAGCCTTTAACCCCTGCGACTTCGGCCTGAGCACGAAGTCGTGTGCGCCTCAGCATCTCATCGTATTGCACTTCTTAATTCAATGCCGCGATTCCGAAGGCACAGTCGAGTCGGTCGCCGCCTCCGAGATCACGCCGCTTTACTCCGATAACGTGAAGTGGAATCTCGGGCCTTCGCTCGAGGGGCGCACCCAAACAGACCGCGATGGATACGGCGAAATCCGCCTCATCGCCGCAAGCTCTCAAGCAAAGCAGCGACTTCGCATCACGGCTAACGGGAAGTTTCTGGCGCAGACAGCGCAAGATATGAAACGAGTGGTTGCTCCCAAAGCGATGTGCCAAGGGAACTAAATAACAGGCGATGAGTTACTTCATCGCCTTCGCCATTTGGCGGTAACAAGCCAAAAGAGGCGCCGCGCTTTTTTTGATGTACTGATCTTCGCTGTTGCCGGTAGCGGCTCCCAGACACTGCTCAAAAGCAGTGATAGCGTCTTCGCGCTCCTTCTTGAGAACAGCACCGCTCTCGAGCTTCGCGCGCACTTTCCCGTGAAGGTCCGAGCATTCTTTCTTATCGGCAACACTCTCATCCTTGCCGGCGTAAAAGCTCGGATAGGTGTAGAAAACGAATAAGGCTTCATGCTCCCCGTAAGCGAAATCGTGAGTTACCTGCTTCGGATTCATTCCTTCGAATTTAGTTTTGAGTTCTGAACGAAGATTTGAAAGCCGCTTCTCGAACATCGAATACGGGGGATTGCAGTTCGACGTGAGCTTCTGCATGAACTCGGGCGTTCTTGCCTCTGGCTCATCCGCGCGAACCGGCGGTTGAGGCGCCCGATTTTTTCCGCCGCCCACCATCTTTTCAGCTTGCGCGCTCGCGCCAACAAGTATGATCAAAGCAAACACAATTTTCTTCATACGTAGAGTCTCCATCCAAACGTCTCTCCGTCGCCTCGGCCTACTTCACTTCGCAGGTCGACGTTCGATCTTGCCTTCCGTGCAATCCGAAACGTCCTTGATGTAATTCACGAGCTGCGTGCGCTCCTTACACGACTCGATCCCATCCTCGTTGAAGCCAGCGGCTTCGAGCTTCTTCGCTCCGCCTGCTCCCCCGTTATACGAAGCCGCGAGCCACTTGACGATGTTTTTCATGTTTGCGGCGTTCTCACCTTTACCAAGAAATTCCTTTTCACCCTGGCCCGCGAGCTGATCGCGGAGGTAAATAGCCGTCGCAAAAATTTGCGTGGAGTAATGGTCATCGAAGTCTTTGCTTAAGATGATGTCTTTTGTGAAAGGATGGACCGTAATCGGCGGCGTCTCCTTCGACATTTTCTCTTTGTAGTGTTCGTAAAGATCTTTGATGAGAGGAACTGATTTCGCCCGCTTCTCAAACTGAGCTGCGGTATCAGGCATAAAGTGCGTAAGACCACCTGCGCCCGCCGAGGATGTCGCCTTATTCCGACCAAACGACGATTCTTGCTGGGTGATGCACATCAAAAGTTGGACCGGAATACCCGCAACTTTTGCTGCCGTCTCGAACGCTTTCTTTGCGCTCTTTCCGTTGCCATCCCAGAAAGAGCAAACGCCGTCGGAGCCACCTTTGGAGCAAATCTTTTCCTTGAGATCATCGGTCGAAGGTGCTTGCGCCGCATTCGATGGCTTCGATATTTTCGCCCAGTCGATAATCTTACCGTCGAGCACTACGTTGCCAGGCTCTTTGTTCTCGTCGGCTTTCAAAACCGGAAGACTGTTTTCGCGTTTTTCCGCTTGGTGAATCGGCGCAACCTTGCCGCCGCCTACACCTTCGCGCGCGTGCACGATCGAGCCTTGCTGAAGCGCGATTACCGCCGCCGGCGTCATGGCAAGACTCTTCTTGAGTCGTTTACCAAGACCAGGCGGGAGCCTTGATCCAATCATCTGTTTTCCCCCGGAATTCGTGGAATCAGGATAACACGAAATCTTGCAGGAAAAGCCCCGTAGCCAGGCGTATCTCTACCTTCGGCCAACTTCCCAACAGCTGTCGAAGCGAGAAGAATTTCAACGCTTTTGATGAGCTTTCTCTCGGTCCACCCAAGACAGAAAACCAAAACTTTCGGCAAAGCGTCTCATCGCGAGACGCGGCCCTTGATGAAAGTCGAGGATTCTCCGAAGAGAGATTGGTGCTTACAGGAGGATAGAATGGCCAAAGCAACGAAGAAACCACTTAAGGCGAGCGCAAAAAAGATGGCGACAAAGAAACCTGCCGCAAAGAAAACGGTGACGAAGAAGCCTGGCGTCTCGGCGAAGTCAAAGCCCGCAAAGAAGATGGTGGCAAAGCCGAGCGCAAAAACAAAATCACCTGCCACAAAGCAGGCGACGAAAACTAAAACGGCGGCACCTGCGCCTACGCAAGGTTCGAACGTGCTTTGGAAATTCCTCGAGCAGAAGAACGCACGTCGCAAAGAGCAGGAAGAAAACGCCAAACAGAATCGTCAAGGCGGAAGCTTCCAGCAAGAGGCTCCTCGTCATCAAGGCTTCGCTCGCTTTGCGGGTCCGCGGCGTCGCGCGGCTTGATTTCTTCGAGAAAAGGACCGCTTCCTAAGGGGAGCGGATCCTTTTGCCCTCGAGGTTGATTTTGCTTAAACGCGATGGACTCACCACTCTTCAGAACATTCACGAATTCCTGCGACCTAGATGCCGCTTCCTTTCCCTACTCATCGTCGGTCACCTCTTACTTGGCCCGATTCTCTCCGATCATCTTTGGATGGAGCTCACCACGCATTTTCTTCCGCAAGAACTCCTCTTGCTTGCGGCGCTCAACGCCATCTTGCTATTAAAAAGCACGCGGGCGGCGATGCTCTCCATTATACTAATATTGTTTATGGCGCTTACGGGCCCAGTTGTCGTGGATGCTTTCACCACCGAAGGCCCGCCAGAATCAGCGCTGATCAAAGACCGTGAGATTCGCATCATCTCTATCAACGTGCTGACTTCCAATCCGAACAAAGACCAAGTTCGCGAATGGATCCGCAATAGCTTATCGGCCTCGGCACCCACCGTGGTCGTCGCGCAGGAGGTCGACGGAGCCTGGATCACCGCTCTTGATGCGCTCAAAGAGCAGCTTCCTCACAAAGCTGTGTTACCACGGGAAGACAACTTTGGTTTAGCCGTTTACAGTTCGCTGCCTCTCCAATCTCCCGAGTTTGAAGCCCTTGAACCCATTTGCGACGGACCGCAATTTACGGGAGAAGTCCGTCTCGGCGAAACTTCAATTAAAATTTTTGGTGTTCATACTCTTCCGCCGGGTCCGCAAACTTTTGCTGCACGCAACGCCTGCCTGATAGAAATCGAAAAACGCGCCGTGGAAAGCCAGCAAGCTGCGATCGTCGCGGGCGATCTCAATAGCTCGCCGTGGTCGAAATGGTTCCCTAAACGCCTCAATGACCCGTTTCCGCATCTTTTCCGTCGCCACACGTGGTCTGCGTTCAATGGGCTTATCTCAACGTCCCTGGATCACGTGCTCTCGACATCTCACTTCAAGGCCATTCGTCACAGCGTCGGCCCCGATCTCGGGAGTGATCACAGGCCAGTGATCGTAGATCTGAGGCTTCAAAAATAAAAAAGCCACCCTGATTCCAGAGTGGCTTTCAAAACTTGCCTCGTGGCCCGTATCAGAGCGCGCGGAACCAGATGTCGTACATCAGATGCAAGCGACCATCGTGAGTTTTCATCACCGACTTCATTTTGATTTCGTTTCCGTACTGATCGGCTTCGGCGTACGTCGGATCGAAGCTAAGATCGATTAACTCAACTTTTTTCTCGCCGAGCTTAAAGAGCTCCGCAGGCTGGGCGACCCCATCAGCATTTAAGTCCGACCACAAGCGAAGCTTTTGGTAAACCGGATCTTTTTCCGTGATGAAACCATCGCGAAGATCGTAATCGATGGAGCCATCATCTTTGAGACCATCGTGCTTAGCTAAAGCTTCGTAACCGTTTGCCGAGAACTTACCGTCTGGGCCCTTCGTATTATCGCCGAACAACTCGTTGATACCTTTGACGTCTCCGTCTTTGTTCGGGAGGACGACGAAAAAGTTCACCTTAGCCGATGCGGGCGTAAGCCAAGAGATCCGAGACTTCTTGTGCTGATTGCGCTCGCCGAAGATATCGAAATCAATGCCTTCAGTTGGAGCTGTCAGCTCGATCGGGCGAGGCGCGCGGGAAATCTGCACGAGCAAGGGACTCGCTGACAGACTGCACTCCGCAGTTTGCCCGACTCCACCAGCCGTTTGGTTGAAGTCATAGAGTACGTGTGGAGCCATAACCGGGCCGTTGATTCCCGGCATGAGCTGCGCACTCGTGAGCTTAAGGTCACCGTAGCTCGTCGCTTCCACTTTCACTTCAAAACCATTCGTCACGCCTGCTGCAACCGTGAATCCATCCGCGGTCCAGATGTTGCCGACCGTGAACGACAAGCTCTTAAACGGTGGTTGAGCGTCCCAAGGAACGATCATCATTTTGTAATTCCCGGGCGTGAGCGTCGGGCATTGCTGTTTCAAACTTTGGATGACGATCTTACGTGTATTGATGATCTCGCTGCGGAGACCTTCGATCTTCATTTCACACTTTGTGACGGAAACGTTGTTGCGGTCCTGAAGCATGAACTTCACTTTCTCCTGGTACTTCAGCCCCGTGCCCGCAATCTGCATCGCCATGTGGGAACACATCGTCGGAGCTCCAATATCTACGCTCGGAGGCGGAGGCGTCGGAGTAGGCGTAGGCTCAGGAGTTGGGCTCGGGTTCGGAGTCGGCGACATAGAAGGTGTCGGCGAAGGACATTCGATCTGGGGAGCACCGTCTCCGTAATCAACGCAGTCATGATCATCATTGACGGCATTGTTTTGATTCAGCAGCGATGTGCTTGAAAGAAGGTTCTTCTTGTCTCCTCCGAGATCACCCGCGAAGCCACCGCAGTTTGTGTAAGAGAAGAGGAGGAATCCTAGTGCGAGAATCGCGACTGAGCCGAGACCGAAGTTGACCGTTTGTTTGAGCGTCTGCTTATGATGCATTCAAGACCCCCGAGTTTTGCGACACACAGAGAAGTGTGCAACCTGGGGTCCAGCTTATGGCGAAGCAAAGAGGGTCTTTGCTTATAAGAGTTGATGGGCTGTCGAGAGAGTGGACACTGTCGAATTGCCACTCTCCCTAAGCTTCTCAAAATGAGACGTGTTTAGTGAATGAAGGAACGAGCTTCAAAGTTAAGCTCGCGACGAACGCGTGGCTGATTGGCGATCGTGAAAAGAAGTCGCGTGCGCTGAACGGGCTTCGTCAGATATTCGTCGAATCCTGCTTCTAAGCAGTCCTCACGTTCGGCTTTTTTCGAATAGCCCGTGATCGCGACGATCGAGCCGTCATAACCGAATTCGCGCAGCTTTTTTGTGGCTTCCAAGCCGTCGAGACGAGGCATCTGGATGTCCATCAAGATGATGTCGTAATTGTTTACGAGCGCTTTTTTAACGCCTTCGATTCCGTTCTCCGCGAAATCAACATAAGCACCCGAGTAGCGAAGGTAGCGCGCGATCAAGTTGCGATTATCGGGATTGTCTTCAACGAGGAGCACGCAAGCTCCGCGCACGCGCAACAAGTGATTCGGATCGCTAATATCGAAAGTAGATGAGTGGGCGCTTGAATTTTCTGAATTGAGCACGCAGCCTCCCGCCAGATGTCTTTGGAGCGTACACGCAAATCCTTGCGCTCCGGTTCCAATCGGGGATTCGACCTTGAATCCGTTCTATCGAGGTCAAAGAATTAGCATCGGCCCCAAAGAAAGAGAATGAACGTCCCGTTTTGCGAGGATTTCTAAACACAACTGGGCTCAAATGACTGGGACGCTTGACTTAGAGGCCTCGTTATTTTGATGCCTGCTGCACAAAACTGGTCCGCTGTCTTCGTGTTCGACAGTTCGGTTTAAAATCGCCCGCAAAATCCCCGGCTAATTCAGGAACTTACAGCGGTGGGAGTCGGCACGTGCTGCGCCCGAGGTTTGCAATCACATCTCCGTGATGAAGGCGTTGACCCGGTTACTTCTTTTCTCATCCGTACTGAGCTTGGTTCTCCAAGCGTTACCCGCCCATGCACAAAAAGGCTCAGTTAAAGATATGCGGATTGAGAATAAACCGAAGGCCACTGCTCCACGCCTTTCGGAACTTCAACGTGATATTCGACTTCAGCACGCACACGAACTTCTCGGTCGCCACTACAAAAAGAGTGTCGCTAAAAATGGCGAGCGCGTTCAGAAGATCAATAATCAGATCTATCGTTGGACGAACGATCGCCTACCGAAGAAATTCAAATCTCGCTATCAAGATGTGGCTCAAACAATCATCGATCAGAGCGTAAAGTACGAATTTGATCCTGTCTTCATTCTCTCCGTGATTCAGGCCGAGAGCGGCTTTGATCCGCTCCGCAAAGGTAAACTCGATGAGATCGGCCTTATGCAGCTTCGTCCTAGCACCGCAAAATGGATCGCCGACAAATACGGGCTGAAATACGAGGGCGAAAAAGATCTTCGCAATCCGGTTGCGAACATTCTCTTGGGAGCTGCTTACCTCGACTATTTACGTGAGCGCTTTAGTTCGCACGCACGCCTCTATCTTGCGGCGTACAACATGGGTCAGCGCAACGTCGACGAAGCTCTCGAGAAGAAGATTTGGCCCAAAGATTATCCCGTTCACGTCATGCGCTACTACGTTGATTTTTACTCCGAGCTCAAGGGGCCGCGTGCGCCCGCAACACGCGTGACCGACGAACGCGCAAACCGACCCGAACGCAACTCCTAGACCTAAACCTAGCCCAGTCTGCATTGAGCGTGACGCACGAGCGTCCGATAAGGGCTTGTGGACCGCTATCTTGTAGCCGGAGCGCTCATTTTACTCAGCCTCGAAGTCAGCTACCTGCTGATGGGTTTGGAAGATCCGACCAACTGGTCGAAGCTTCCGGGCATAGGTGCGTCGTCCACAAAGCCGATCGGCGAGATGCAAGAAACCGCGAATCAAGTGCGACGTCGTGGCCAGAACAGCTTGGTGTGGAGCGAGTCACAAGCGGCCGACACTCTCTTTGAGAATGACTCGGTCCTCACTCTTTCAGGCTCAACGGCACAGATTAAACTTCAAGGCGACACTCGCTTGAATTTGGATGAGAACACACTCATCGTGCTCGAACCGCAGCCGGGCACGGATAAAAACGCAAGCTTGCGCATTCGTTTCTCGCAAGGAAGCTTACGGAGTGCCGATGCGACTCGTCCCCTAAAATTCGAAAACGAAAGTTGGACGCTTTCGGCTGAGCAAGGTTCAACCCTTTCTCTCACTCGCTTAGATGACGGCCGCTTCAGCGTCGAGATGGAAAAAGGCGAAGCGAAGCTCGAAGGCGAAAAAGGCACGCAGACGATTAACCGCGGCGAAAAAGTTCTCATCCGCGAAAACACGATCGAAGAGAAGCGGCGCCTAAGTGAAGAGATCACGTGGAGCGAGTTGATTCCGTCGCGCATCTACTCACGCACTTTCCCTATCGACGTTCCACTTCGCTGGAAGGGCAAAGCTTCTGGCCTGCAGGTCATTGATCCGCAGAAGAAGTTGGCTTCACGTCCTCTCCCCACGGGTTCGACAACGGAAACAAATCTCAATGCATCGCCTGGCACTTACGTTCTCGCTCTCGAAGCAGGAAAAGATCTCTCTCCCTCGCGAACTTTACAGATTCGCGAAGCGCCGAGCCTTCGCTACTTTGCTCCCCTCCCTCGCGACCGTGTTGTCGCGGGCACCGAAACCGTTTTCGCATGGGAGCCTCTGAAGATCGCGCGTCGCTATCGTCTCGAGATCAGTGAAACGCCTGAGTTTGCGCGCGTATTACAAGCCATCGACGCGGTTGAATCGCAAGTGCGATTGGGCCTGAAGAATGAGGGTGCCTACTACTGGCGCGTCGTGAGCTTTGACGAAGATCAGGTTCTGATTCCCGCTCCACGCGTTTATCCGTTTTACGTTGTGCCAGATCCGCTTTCTTCTCCAGATCTCCAGGCTCCAGAGATTCGTGCTCCTGCCGAAGCCCCTGGCGAGACTTCGCATTGGTTCTTCCGGCTTTTCCTTCCGCCCGCGCGGGCCGAATCTAAAGTTGAAGCCGTCTTCCGCTGGTCGGAAGTTCAAGGTGCGGATCACTACGTCATCGAAATTTCTGAGACACCTGGATTTGAAGAGCCGCTCGTCATTGAGCGAACATTGCGTCCTCGGTTCAACTGGAAGAATTTTAAACGTGGCCGCTACTTCTGGCGCGTGGCCGCCGGTCAAAGTGTTCGCGGTCGCGGAGACCGCCTGGGACTCTTCAGCTCTCCCGCGATGGCGGATCTCGAAAGCACTTCGAAGTTCGCTGGAGAAGGTGTGACCGTTTCGGTCGCGGCTGGGGCTGGGGCCGCGGTTCCCGCGCAAGTGGTGAAGAAAAAAGAAACGCCGATTGTTTTCGATGAGCCTCCGGCTGAGCCGATTCCGGATCCTTTGCCCAAAGGTGTTGAGTCGGTTGCCGTTTCGCCGACACCTTTGCCTGAGCCTTCTCCTCGCCCGATGCCTCCTCCTGAGCCGCCCAAGTCTCGCCCGGCAGCACTTGATGACTCACGCTCGGTCCCTGGTCGTTTTGCTTGGGTCCCGCAATATCGAAGCACGCGGACGGATTACCGTGATTCGATCTCGGGAGATTTTAAAGGCCCCTTGCTCGTTGCGTTCGATGCGGAACTCAACTTCCACTCGGGCGAAAGCAATCTTTGGGAGTGGCGCTTCGGTTTTGAGCAATCGACGTGGAGGCCAGAGGTCGCGGGATTTCAGCGCGACTTGAAGGATACGCGCTGGCGCACGGAATTGCTGTATCGCCCTTCGAGCGGGAACTGGGCGTACGGTTTCGGTGCGGAGACTTTGTTGATCTTCGAGCGCGAAGCACCTGAATCCGGAGTCATTCGTCACGATCTCGGTTTCGGCCCGTCTCTTCGCTACACGGATCTCTTCAGCGATTGGCGCCAGCTCGATCTCGATCTGAGCGCTCGCATGGGCGCGACTCTTTTCGGAGCACGTGCAAGCGGCGTGTATCGTTTCTACTTCTCTCGCCAAACAAATCTGCTTTGGTACGCAGGGCCTGGCGCATCTCTGGGCTGGTTCACGGGCGCGGAGTCGCGCCGTCTTCGCGAGCTCTCGATTGGCGCGGAGCTTGGGATTAATTGGTAGGTCTGGGGGCCGGGGAAGGCGTCCGCCCAGAAAGGTGCCTGGCACCTTTCCGGGATGCGATGCGAAACCGCCGCGCAGGTTGGATCAGGTGGGTACCCGCCTTCTTCCCTGATTGCGGCTACCACATTCCGAAATCGTTACATCGAGTCCGTCGAAAGTCGCCAATCCGGCGAGCCGATAAGAATCCATGAAGACGCAAGGACCGAAAGATTCGAATCAAAACAAGGCGACTGCCGGTGTCGCCACCGCGATCTTCGACGACCACGCATGGAACTATAAGCGTTATCGCTACTCCATGCTCCTCGCGGTTTTTCTGTATCCGCTGTGGCTCCCCTTTTGCCATCTGGTCCTTCCCGGACAAATCAATGATCCTCTTTGGGGAAGACTTGCGGTGAGCGGCGTCTGCGCTCTTCTCGTTCTCTCAACCTACGCGCCGAAACGGTACGCAAAGCAAGTGAAAGCGTTCTTCCTCGTTACGGTGAGCACGATTTCGCTTCACTTGATGTATCTTGTTGCGCTCAACGACGTCCACACACTCTATGTGATGGGCATGTATTGCGTGATGTTTACGTCGGGCGCAATTCTACTCACGCGCGCGAGCCTGATGATCTACTACGGGATGATCATTACGCTATCACTTTTGCTGTATCTCTACCGCGGTGATGGCAACAGCCTGTTTCTCCTCCTTGGCTCCGTGACTTCACTTGCGGTCACATTCTCCTCTTCGCAGTCGATCCTCTCGCTTCTCCGCGCGCTGCATGCGAGCGCCAAGGAGATCGAGACGGTCATGAACTCACTTGGACAGGGTTTCTTCTCGTTCCGCAGGGACGGCCTCTGCAATCAAGTTTACTCGCAAGCTTGCGTGAACCTCCTTGAAGGCGTGCCCGCCGGCAAAAACATCGCCGACGTCTTAGAGATCGATCATAAAGAGCGCGAGAACTTTCAAAAGTGGGTGGAGCTTTGCTTTGAGGGAGACGGAACCGCTTTCAAAACGGTTTTGGATTCTGGACCAAAAACGTTTCCGCACTCAAAAGGCTACAGCATTACTCTCCAGTATTATCCTGTTCGTGACTCCGAGGGTGCGATCACGGAGATCGTCGTTGTCGCGACCGATCGCACGCGTGAATTTGAAGCACGTCGAAGCGTTGAGCGAGAGCAAGCGCGCATCAAGATGGTGGCGACCATTGTTGAGCAACGAGCTTTGTTTCAACCATTCTTGATTGATCTGCGGAACCGATTGCAGACGTTCTCTGGCGTTTCTTCGGCGCCTATCGAGAAGACGGAACTCGAGTTCCGTCGCTTCCTGCACACGATCAAGGGAGGCTTTGGTCTCTTTTCGATGGATGAACTCTCAAAGCTTGTGCATGGACTCGAATCCTATTGGAAGAATTCTCCGCCGGAAGCCGCAAACTCAGAGCAAATTTTAGATCTGATACGTGGGCAGTGCGCGATCATTAGCTCAAATATTGATGCGTTCGTTAATCAGCATCGAACGATCCTAGGCCGCTCGGCAACGGACCACGAACGTGTCGTTGAACTTCCGCTCTCACAACTGATGGGACTGATCGCAAAAGCAAAGATGCAGTCCGAGACGCCCACGATCTGGCGCGATCTTGCGCATGTCTCGCTCCGCCCGATTGCAGATTACTTCCAGCAGTATTCGACGTTTTCTAAAGACCTTGCTCGCAAGCAAAAAAAGCGCGTCAAGGAAGTTCGGGTCATCAACGGTGAGCTACTCGTCTTTCCTGAGCGTTATCAGGATCTTTTCTCCTCATTTGTACATGTCTTCAGAAATGCGATTGATCATGGCTTGGAACTTCCCGAGGAGCGTATCGCCGCCGGAAAAGACGAAGGCGGCACGATCGAGATCCGCGCCGAGACCGTCACGCGCAACGATCGAGCTCAGCTTGTGATCACGATCCGTGATGATGGCCGAGGCGTGGATATCGGTCGTCTTCGTGAGAAGCTTGTCGAGAAGGGTTTGCTGAGTGCAGGTGGCGGCGGGGTTAGCGTCGGGCATGGGGCTGCAGCTAGCGGCGGGGCTGGGGTTGGCAGTGGTCTGGCGGATGTGGCCGGTGTCGGTGGTCTTGCGGATCGTGATGTGCTCCAGATGATTTTTGAGCCTGACTTTTCTACTCGCGATGTGGTGACGAGCGTCTCCGGACGCGGTGTTGGATTGGATGCTTTGCGTTCGTCTGCGCGCCTTTTGGGTGGAGATGCTTTCGTGACTTCCATCCAGGGCGAAGGCACCGAGATTCGTGTCGAAGTTCCGTACGTGTCACCTGAGTCGCTGGTGTTTGATGGGATGAGGGCGGCTTGAGAGCTGCAGGTTACAGGGCGCGGCGGGGTTGGAAGGGGTGCGTGTCGCGAATACGCTTTGCAGTACCAGTTACCTTCTGCCGAAGCGCTGCGTAACCAGTGCGGAATTGCGGGCGCCAAAAGGTGCCTGGCACCTTTGCGGGATGCGATGCGCAACCGCAGCGGCTGAGGATGTCTGGATTGGGTTGGGTTGGGTTGGATTGGGTTGGGTCGCGTGCCCGGATCTCGGATGCCCGTAAATATTTTTAATTTTGTTCTTGCAGGGATATGTGAGGCAGTTTTATTGGCGCCGCTGTAACTCACAGAAGCAACATAACGACACGCCTCAAAGGCCGCAGGAGGCGCACTGTCGTGAATTTACAACCCGCGCGAGGTCGATCGCGTCTTCCTAAACGAATCGCCTACATGAGCCCACCAGCCACCAAAAATTTCCGCA